>DATDBK010000048.1:0-8901 GCA_036524935.1 Lysobacter sp.
GTCCACGGTTTCCGATCGGAAATGCTGTTTGCGCGGCACCAGGTCCGTGCCGTAGTCGTCGTTGAATGCGATGCGGTAGGCGTCGAGCCCGCCGAGGTAGAACCATTCCACGCCCGGATCGCTGGCGCCCTTGAACTGGCCCGTGGTCACGTCCATCGGCACCCAGCCGTACGGGGCCAGGTACATGTAGCCCCAGTCGTGCAGGTTGTCGTAGCTGCCATCGGAATAGACCATGCCCGACTGCCAGCGCGCCGGGATGCCGTTGAGGCGCAGCAGCGTCATCAGCAGCAAGGTCTGCTGGCCACAGTCGGCGTGATCGGAATGCAGCGCGTAGTCGCTGATGTTGGTGATGGTGGAGTATTCGCGCGCGCCACCCCACGGAATCGCGTCGACGGCCGAATACAGCTTCTGCGCGATCCGGTATGGGTTCGTCTCGTCGCCGACGACCTTCTTCGAGAAGGCCCGGATGTCGTCGCTGAAGACGATGTGCGGGGGGCGTTCGCCCAGATACGGCGCGAGCTCGGCGCTTGCAGCCGCCGGCACGACCTTCGACGGATCGATCGCGTGGACCTGGCCGAAGATGGTCAGCTCATAGGTGACTGAAAACTTCGTCGGCGTCGCCTTGACTGCCGGCTGCTCCAGGTAGACGGTGCGCTGCATCGTCGATTCCGGCGCCGTGGTGTGGCGATCGGGCACGCTCGAGATCAGCTTGATGTCTTCCTGCTGGCCGGCGATCGCACGCGGGTACGGGATCCACGCGCGTACCGCCTCTCCCGCCGGAACCGCGTCGGCATTGACGATGATCGACTGGGTGACGCGAATGCGGCGCGGTGCGACGCTGGTCTTGCCGGTCGCCCGGGCCTGGGCCAGCGCTTCGTCGTGGTAGGCATTGGCCGATTCCATCGGCCCGTCGTTGCGCGTGGCCGGCTTGGTCCGGCGCGCGGTGGCTTCCGGGCTGACACGGAACAGGTTGGAAACCGAACGGCTGAAGTAATACGGAACGCCGTCGATGACCATGTGCTCGAGCTGGTTCCATGCTTTCCAGCCCGCAAACTCCGCCTCGGTCATGTCCGGGATCAGCTCGCGCAGGCTGGCCTTCGCCTCCGGCTCGGTGATCGGAAAGTCGAGCCGGATCCGGCGCATGCGCTCGCGCTGGAATTCCAGTGCCTGGCGCGCCTGCGGGTCCAATTGGGATTGCGCCAGTGCGGCATCGATCCCGGCGTCTGCCTGCTTGAAGTGACCGGCATCGATCTGGGCAGTGACCTCGCCGACGGTGTCGCCTGCGCGGCCGGCAATGGCCGCCGGGGCCATCAGCGACAGCCAGAGAATAGAGGCGGCAAGGGCGCGCATATGACGCGACCGAGTGGCTCTCTTTACAAGCAAAGGCGAAGGACTATCCACGTCGCAATCGTCCCAATGGGTGCCGTTTCACGACTGTGTAACATGGGTGAAGCACTCGGTCAATAATTTATTCTTGACTAAACAAGAAAATGAAGTATGTATTCTGACCCAGTCGGCCACCGCCTTCCGTCCGGTGGCCCAGAGGGGACGCAATGATTGAAACGGTCTGGCCCTACGCCGCGGTTTTGCTGGTATCGGCGGGCCTGTTTCCGTCCCTCGAGAAGCGCCACGGGTGGCGGCTGTTCTCGTTCCTGCCGCCGATCGTGCTGACCTATCTGCTGGTCACCGCCCTGGCGGTGGGCGGCCTGTGGCGGGCCACGCCGGAGATCGTCACGGCCCAGCGCGCCCTCACCGCCCAGCTGCTGCCGGCGCTGCTGTTCCTGTTGATGGTCGGCTGCGACCTGCGCGCGATTGTCAAACTGGGGCCGCGGATGCTGGCGGTATTCGCCTGCGCGATGCTCAGCATCCTGGCGGCGATAGTCATTGCCTACCTGATCTTCCGCAACGCCCTGCCCGCCGACGGCTGGAAGATGCTGGCCGCACTGAGCGCCACCTGGACCGGCGGCTCGGCCAACCTGGTCGCGGTCAAGCAATCGATCGGGCTGCCGGACAACCTGCTGCCGTCGGTGCTGCTGGCCGATGCGATCTGCTATTCGGTGTGGGTGATCGTGCTGTTCTCGATCAACCGCTTCGCCCCGGCCTTCAACCACTGGACCGGCGCCGACTCGCGCCCGCCATTGCCCCAGGTCGAGCCGCGCACGGTCGGCCACGCCGGCCCGGGCAGCGTGCTGCTGTGGCTGGGCACGGCATTGCTGGTGGGCAACCTGTCGTCGTGGGTCGCGGCGCTGCTCCCGGTCGGCGGCTTCCTGACCATCACGGCCTGGACGGTGCTGATCGCCACCATCGTCGGCCTGGCGCTCGCCCGCACCACCCTCGCCCATTCACCTGTGCCGGCACCGCTGGCCGGTGCCATGCTGGCGTGTCTGGTGGCGGTGCTGGCTTCGCAGAGCAACTTCCAGGGCCTCGATACCGCGCCGCTGTTCGTCGTCGTCGGCTTCACCGTGCTGCTGGTGCATGTCGCACTGCTGTTGCTGGCCGCACGCCTGTTCCGCTTCGACCTGCACCTGTGCGGCATCTCTTCACTGGCCCAGATCGGTGGCATGGCGACCGCGCCGGTACTGGCCGCGACCTATGCACGCGCGCTCGTCCCGGTTGCCGTGCTGCTGGCGATGCTGGGCCTGGTGCTGGGCACAGGTATCGGACTGGCCATGGCCGGACTACTGTCGAGCCTGGCGCCCGTAGCGAACATTGCAAGCTGACCGTTGGAATCCTGACCATGCGCCTGCCACTCACCCTTGCCCTCGCCCTGTGCCTCGCCGGCACCGCATTGCAGCCGCTGGCGGCGCGGGAAAAGGCCTGGTCCATTCCGGCCACAGGCATCATCGGCGTCGACCAGGCGCAACTGGATCCTGCGTTCTGGGTGAAGCAACTCGACGACGCCGGTCGCGTCGTCCTCGACAGCGATGCGATCGCCGCGCAGAACGCGCGCCTGCACCAGCTCGACAAGAGCATCCACGACCTCGAAGCGCTGCAGGGCACGCTCGATCGCGCGCAGGTGACGGGCTGGATCGAGTCGCTGTCGCGCCGGCCCGGCAAGCCGCTGTTCGACGAACGTGGCCAGCCGGTGGCCAAGGCGACGATCGACGGCGTGGTCGACGCGATCAACCTTGGCGCAATCCCCGAACGGCAGGACACACGCTACGGCCTGGTCGTCCACCGTGCCGCCCTGCGCACGTTCCCGACCTCGCTTCGCGTGTTCTCCTCCGACGACGACCATGACATCGACCGCTTCCAGGAGAGCGCGCTGTTCCCGGGCGACCCGGTGGTGGTCGCGCACGAAAGCCGCGACGGCCAATGGTGGTTCGTGGTCAGCCCGCGCTATGCGGCCTGGGTCGAAAAGCGTTTCGTCGCCCTGGGCAGCAGCGGGCAGGTACTCGGCTACGGCCGCAAGGCGCCCTATCGCGTCGTCACCGGCGCCCGCGCCACCACCGTGTTCACGCCGGAAGAACCGGGCGTATCGGAACTGCAGCTCGACATGGGCGTGCGCGTGCCGTTGCTGGCCGACTGGCCGGTCGGCAAGCCCGTCAACGGCCAGCACGGATACACCGCCCACGTGATCGAGCTGCCGGTGCGCAATGACGACGGCAGCCTTCGCTTCGCCCCGGCGCTGCTGCCGCGTCGCGAACCCAGCCAGGACCATTACCTCCCGCTGAGCAGGCGCAACCTGATCGAACAGGGCTTCAGGTTCCTCGGCGAACGCTACGGCTGGGGCCACAGCTACAACGGTCGCGACTGCAGCGGTTTCGTGTCCGAGGTCTACCGCAGCATGGGCGTCGAGCTGCCGCGCAACACCAGCGACCAGGCTGTCAGCCCGGCCCTCAACCGCATCGCGCTGGGCGACAAGGACAGCCGCGAGCGCCGGTTGCAGATCGCCCACGAGCTCCAGGTCGGCGACCTCGTCTACATTCCCGGCCACGTGATGATGGTGATCGGCCAGCTCGACGGCGAGCCGTACGTGATCCACGACACCACCGGATTGAGCTTCGTCGGCAGCGATGGCAAGACCGTGCGCGCGAAGACCAACGGCGTGACGGTGTCGCCGCTGACGCCGCTGCTGTTCAACGGCAAGCAGACCTATGTCGATCGCATGACCAACATCCAGCGCGTGCGTCCCTGAATTCTTTCCCTGAAGGATGCCGTGCGCGTGAGCGCCTGCCTCCCCTCCCCATCCCGGCACCCGCGAATCAAACTCCAGTGAACCAATGAAAATCACCGATATCCGCTTCGGCATGCTCCGCGTCCCGCTGAAAACGCCCTTCAAGACCGCGTTGCGCACGGTCGAGGCGGTGGAAGACATCGTGGTCTCGGTGCACACCGACACCGGCGAAGTGGGCTACGGCGAGGCGCCGGCGACCGCGGTCATCACCGGCGACACCCACGGCTCGATCATCGAGGCGATCCGCAAGTTCATCGCCCCGCGCGTGATCGGCCAGGAAGTGGCCAACCTCAACCACATCACCCAGCTGATCCAGGGCGCGCTGGAAAAGAACACCAGCGCCAAGGCCGCGGTCGAGATCGCGGTCTACGACCTGTTCGGGCAGCTCTACGGCGTGCCGCTGTACAAGATGCTCGGCGGTGGCGACCCGGTCATCACCACCGACATCACCATCAGCGTCGACTACATCGACAAGATGGTGGCCGACTCGATCAGCGCGGTCGATCGCGGCTTCGAATCGCTGAAGATCAAGGTCGGCAAGGACATCGGCGTCGACATCGAGCGGGTCAAGGCGATCTACGCCGCGGTCGAAGGCCGCGCCCTGCTGCGCCTCGACGCCAACCAGGGCTGGAGTGCCAAGCAGGCGGTCTACGCGATCAGCATGCTCGAGGACGCCGGCGTGCGCCTGGAACTGGTCGAGCAGCCGGTCAAGGCCCGCGACCTTGACGGCATGAAGTACGTCACCGAACGCGTCCACACCCCGATCATGGCCGACGAAAGCGTGTTCGGCCCGACCGAAGTGATCGACCTGATCCGCATGCGCGCGGCCGACATCATCAACATCAAGCTGATGAAGACCGGTGGTTTGTCCAACGCCATCCGCATCGCCGACATCGCCGCGCTCTATGGCGTGGAATGCATGATCGGCTGCATGCTCGAGAGCAGCATCAGCGTCGCCGCCGCGGTGCACCTGGCGGTGGCCAAGTCCAGCGCGATCACCAAGGTCGACCTCGACGGGCCGTCGCTGTGCGCGTTCAACCCGGTCGATGGCGGCGTCAACTTCAACGAGTCCGAGATCTCGGTGACCGATGCGCCCGGACTGGGCATCCGCGAGATCCGCGGACTGGTTCCCATCGAGGCCTGACGGGGACCTGCCATGCCGCCCCTGCTGAAGATCCGATCCGAACGCGACCAGATGTCCGCCATCGAACGCCGCATCGCCGACTTCCTGCTCGACAACGCCCACCTGCTGCGCGACTACTCGTCACAGCAGCTCGCCGACGCCCTCGGCATCAGCCAGTCGAGCGTGGTCAAGTTCAGCCAGAAGCTGGGGTTCAAGGGCTATCCGGACCTGAAGTACTCGGTCGGCCAGGCGGTCGCGCGCGGCGACGGCGGCGAAGACACCGTCGCCAGCGAAGTGCGCCGCGACGACCCGCATGCCGCGCTGGCCGAGGACCTGTGGCACCTCAAGGCACAGGCCGTGGCCGAAACGCGCCTGATCAATCCACCCGACCGCATCGATGTGATCGCCGCGTCGATCCAGCAGGCCGGCAAGATCTTCATCATCGGCCTGGGCGAGGACGGCATCCCGGCGCGCGCGTTCGCGACGCGACTGTCGATGCTGGGTATGCTCACTGTCCATTACGTCGACGCGATCCTGATGCAGGCCGGCGTCTCCAGCGCTGCCACGGGCGACGTGCTCCTGGTGTTCTCCGAGCACGGCAAGCAGCCCGCTCTCTGCCAGATCAGCCGCCTGTTCCGCGAGCGCGGTGGCAAGGTGGTCTCGGTCACGCGCCATACGCCCAATCCGCTGCGCGCGCATGCCGACGCGGCGCTGCTGGTGTCGGCCCACGATGAGCGCCGGCATATCGAGCCGTTGCTGTACCAGTCGGCGCTGCAGCACCTGCTCGACCTGATCTTCGTGCTGTTGTGCGATGCCAGTGAGGATCGCCGCAGCCAGCTCGACTTCAATTTCGAACGCATGCAGGACCTGCTGGACAGCTGACATGACGAAGAAGATTCGCCACGGCGCCGCACGCGCCCTGCTCTGCGTGGTTGCCATGGTCGTGGCCGGCTGCGCCGGGATGACGACGCGTCCGACCAGCGCCGGCCAGGCAACCCCTGCCTGGGACGATGCGCAGCAGATGATCGTGGTGACGACGGCCGACTGGGACGCCAACACCGGCACGCTGCAGCGTTTCGAGCGCGACGGCGGCCACTGGCGCCCGCTCGGCGAGGCAGCACCGATCACGGTCGGCCGCAGCGGCTCCGCCTGGGGCGTCGGCGTGCATCCGGCGCAGGCGGGTGAACCGCAGAAGCGCGAGGGCGACGGTCGCGCGCCGGCCGGCGTGTTCCGCATCGGCACCGCATTCGGCTACGCCGACAGCACGGCCAGCGGCTGGCCCTATCAGGCGATGACGGCGTCGGACTATTGCATCGACGTCAACGGCTCGCCGCTTTACAACCGGATCGTCAACGCCGGCCAGGTCGGCGCCAATGCCGTGGCCGGCTCGACCGAACCCATGCGCCGCGACCTGCATGCCGGTGGCGACCAGCGCTACAAGCTGGGCTTCGTGATCGAACACAACCCCGACAACCAGAGCGGCGCCGGCAGCTGTATCTTCGCCCACCTGTGGAAAGCGTCTGGCGAAGCGACGGCGGGCTGCACCGCGATGGCCGAGCCGGAGATGCGGCAACTGCTGGCGTGGCTCGACCCGAAGCGCAAGCCGGTGTTCGTGTTGCTGCCGAAGGCGGAATACTCGCGGGTGCAACAGGCCTGGGGATTGCCTACTCTGTAGCAGCGACCAGGGTCGCTACTGCATTCCCCTCTCAACGATTCGCCGGGATTTCCCTTGTCGACCACTGCCCGCGTACTGCTCGGACTCTTCCTTGGCGCCATCATCGGCCTGCTGCTGGCCTGGTGGGACGTGACCGCCGCGACCGCGGTCGCCGATTTCGTCCAGCCCGTCGGCCGGCTGTGGCTCAACGCATTGCAGATGACCGTGGTGCCGCTGGTCGCGGCGCTGGTGGTGATCGGCGTCAATACCGCCACCGACGCCGCCGCATCCGGCCGTACCGCGCGCAAGGCGATCATCACCTTCGTGATCATCCTCAGCGTCTGCGCCGCGTTTGCTGCAATCGTGGCGCCGCTGCTGTTCTCGCTGGTGCCGCGTCAGGAAGGCCTGGCTGAATCCCTGCGCGCCGCCACTGCCGGCGCCGCCCAGCTGAGCCTGCCCAATTCGCTGGCCGACTGGTTCGTCGGCGTGATTCCGAGCAACGCACTGGCCGCCGCCGCGCAGAGCGCGATGCTGCCGCTGGTGGTGTTCGCGCTGTTCTTCGGCTTCGCCCTCACCCGCATCGAGAGCGGCCGGCGTGCCCGCCTGCTGGAACTGGTCCAGGGCATCGCCGACGTCATGGTGGTGATCGTGCGCTGGGTGCTGTGGGCGGCGCCGGTGGGCGTGTTCGCGCTGGTGCTGGCGGTGTGCGCGCGGGTCGGCCACGGCATGATCGGCGCCTTCGGCTGGTACATCGCCATCCTGTCGGCCATGTACCTGTGCGCGACGGCGCTGATGTACCCCATTGCGGTGATTGCCGGCGGCGAGCGCGTCCGCCGCTTCGCCGCCGCGATCGTGCCGGCGCAGGCGGTTGCCGCCAGCACGCAGTCATCGCTGGCCTCGCTGCCGGCGATGATCGAAAGCTCGCGCGTGCGCCTGGGCCATCCGCTCAGCGTGACCTCGCTGGTGCTGCCGATGGCGGTGTCGCTGTTCCGCATCACCAGCCCGATGCAGTACATCGGCGTGGCCTCCTTTGTTGCCTGGGCCTATGGCGTCGACCTCAGCGTGGCGCAGATGGCCGCCGGCGCCGCGCTGGCGGTGGTGATCAGCATGGGTTCGGTCGGCCTGCCCGGCCAGGTCAGCTTCATGGCGACCAACATGCCGGTCACCCAGGCGATGGGCCTGCCGGTGGAGCCGCTGGGCCTGCTGCTGGCGCTGGACACCCTCCCCGACGTGTTCGCGACCCTGGGCAATGTCACCGGTGACCTGACCGCCACGGCGGTGGTGGCCAAGGGCCAGAGCGAGCCGGAGGCGGATTCGCCCCCCTTGTAGGGGCGGGCTCGCCCGCGACCCGGGCGATGCCCCCCGGCCAACCCGAATCAGGCGCAATCATGCGAAAATGCCGCGCTCGCATTTTTCAAACCCTTGATTCAAAAGCTTGGCCCCGTAGCTCAGTTGGATAGAGCGGTCCCCTCCTAAGGGACAGGTCGCACGTTCGAATCGTGTCGGGGCCGCCATTGCGGCGTTGCAGGAATGGCTATGGAAGTCCGGCGTCATGCGCGGGCTGCACCTGCCGGCTTGTCTCGCCTTCAGTCCCCCAGGAGCAAGTCCGATGACCCACCCCGTCCTCACCGCCCTCGGCCTGACCGATACCGAATCCGGCACCTACCTCGGCAGCGGCGAATGGTCGCCCACCCGTGACGCCGGCGTTCTGGAGTCGATCAACCCGACCAACGGCGAGGTTCTGGCCAAGGTCCAGGCCTCCTCGCAGGCCGACTACGACGCCATCGTCGAGCGCGCCCAGGCCGCCTTCAAGGTGTGGCGCACCACCCCGGCCCCGCGCCGCGGCGAAGCCGTGCGCCTGTGCGCCGATGCGCTGCGCAAGCACAAGACGCGCTGGGTTCGCTGGTCGCGCTGGAGATGGGCAAGTCCAAGCCCGAAGGCGATGGC
>DATDBK010000049.1:0-15689 GCA_036524935.1 Lysobacter sp.
CGTATCTTGCCACTATGCGCCTACCAACTGCCGGCGCACGGCAGGTTCGGTCCACGCAACTCTGGGGAACAAGCTAGTGTCCGGCTATCCGCACGGCGTCGCTCAAGCTACGCGTACCGATCCGATGCGCATGCTTGAGGAGATCAAGCGTCAGGCCCTGGAAGCACTCGGGGGACTGCCGGGCACGCTTTACGGTCCCATCGAGGATGCGCTGAAGCTTGCCTCCCTCAAGACCGATGGCAAGAACAACTTCTATGAAGAGCAAGCGGCGTTGTGGATCCTGCGCCAGCAGCAGGCGTCGCATGTCATGCGATACCGGCAGCAGGTCGCGCAGGGCTTCGATGACTTTCGCGCCCTGCGCATCCGCAGCGGCGGCGATGTCCAGCTGCGCCTGGTGGATGAGCAGCAGCTGGAGTACGAGCTTGCCAGTGGCCGCCTGAACGAGGCGCTGGTGGCGCGGTTCGCGCGCCCGCTGGACACCCTGCAAAGCCGCCTGCAGACCCTCTCCGAGGCGATGCGGGTGCCGGCCGGGGCCAACCCGATTGGTCCGGACCGCCTGGTCGCGGCCTTCGCCCAGACCTTCCTCGAGGCGCAGGTTCCCGACACCCTGCGCGCCCGCCTGTTCCGTCACTACGAAACGGACCTGGTGCGTGTACTCGGCGAGCTCTATGCGCGGGTCAACACGCTGCTGGCGACCTCCGGCTACGGCGGCGCGGCGCCTGCGACGGCCCGCCCGCGTGCCGAAGAGCCGCGTCGCGACAGTTATCCGCCGGGGACGGGCTTCCCGGGCGGCGACGGCTTCGGTGGCCCTGGCGGTCCCGGTGGCCCCGGCGGTGGCGCGGGTTCGTTCGCCCATGCTGCCGGCGCAGGCAACTTCGGCCGCACCCTGTCCTCGCCGATGTCCAACCAGGACATTGCGGCGATGGCCAGCGAGCTGGCCGAACTGCGCACCCAACTGCACGCCTGGCGCGAGAGCATGCCCCGGGACGAGGGCACGCCCGCACTGGGCTCGCTCTCGGCACGTTCCACCGGTCCGCGCCGCGAAATGCGCGTGGACGAGATCCTCAGCGTGGCCTCGTTGTTGCAGGCCGAACCGCCGGATGCGTTCGCACGCGCGCTGGCGGTGACCGGGCGCCTCGGCGAGACCATTCGCGACCACCTCCAGGACGGCGCACGCCGCCTGGGCCTCAATCCCGAGGAAGCCTGCTTCAGCTCGGAGGAAGAGGACGCGATCGACCTGGTCGCGATGCTGTTCGACTCGCTGTTCCAGCACAACGCACTGCAGGATCGCGCCCGCCGGCTCTATGCGCGCCTGGTCCTGCCCTACGTCAAGGTCGCGCTGACCGACAACGGCGTGTTCGTCAAACGCGAGCATCCCGCGCGTCGCCTGCTCGATGCGATCACCGAAGCCTGCGAAGGCAACGACGCCGAGACGGCGCAGGACCGCGAACTGCTCGATCGCGCCACCGAGATCTCGCAGCGCATCGTCGCTGAATACAACGAAGACCTGGCCGTGTTCGAGCTGGCCCACGCCGAGCTCGATGCGCTTCTCGCGCAGCAGCGTCGCCGCATCGAGTTGCAGGAACAGCGTGCCGCCAAGGCCACCTACGGCCGTGAGCGCCTGGGTGCCGCGCGGGAGCAGGCCGAAGTGGCGTTGAGCGAACGTCTGGCCGAGCCCGAGCTGACCCAGGCCGTGGCCGACTTCCTGGCGATGCCATGGCGCCACCACGTCGTGCAGACCCTGCTGCGCGATGGCTCCGACCAGCGTCGCCACGCGGAGGCCATCGCCTTGGGCGATGCGCTGTTGATGGCAGACCGCATGGCCGAGCAGAACCGCGGCCGCGAGCTTGCCGACCAGCTGCTCGCCCTGCAGCCGGCGATCGTCGATTGCCTGGCGAGTTCCGGTCTCGACGACAGCGCCGCGCAGCACGGCATGGCCGGGCTGGTGCGCGCGCTGGCGACGCCCGACACGCCGCGTCGCCGTCGCGCGACGCCGGCGCTGACCATGCCCGAGGACGATGCCACCGAGAGCGAGCGCAAGCTGTGGCTCGTCGGCGGCACCGACACCATGACCCACGACCAGATCCTCGCCGAGCGCATGCGCACACTGGAAACCGGCGACTGGGTGCGCATCACCGATGCCCAGGGTGAGTCGGTCGCGGCCAAGATCGCCTGGGTCAGCCCGCTGACCTCGCGTTTCCTGCTGGTCAACCGCCGCGGCATCCGCATGCTGGTCGCTTCGCCGGAGGACTTGGCGGCGCTCGCCAGTGCCGGGCGCCTGACCATCGGCGCCGAGCGCACCGCCTTCGACGAGGCGATGCGGCAGGTGCGTCGTCATCTGGACCGGGCGCCGGTCGCGCGCTGAGGCGTCGAGTCCCGGGTGCGGCCTGCGGCCTTACCCGGGCTACTCCGGAGCGGAAGTCAAAATGGGTCCCGGCGTTCGCCGGGATGACGCTGACGTCCCGCGTGCGGCCTGCGGCCTTACCCGGGCTACGTCAAGCAGGTAGCCCGGGTAAGCAACGCGCACCCGGGGCCGCTGGCTACGCCTGCGCCGCGCGCTCCGGCCAGACCGTCCGCGCCAGCAGTTCGTCGTTCCAGTCGATCGCCAGGCGACCCTCCTTCGACGCCTCTTCGGTCACGAACAGGCTGACGAAGTTGAGCACGTTGCGTGCATACATCTCGCTCGCGTGCACCGCGCCACTGCTGGCGAGATTGAGCGGGCCGTCGACGGTGACGCCGTTGCTCTCGATCGTCTCGCCCGGACGGGTCAGCTCGCAGTTGCCACCGGTTTCGGCGGCGAGATCGACGATCACGCTGCCCGGTTTCATTCCCGCGACCATCGCGGCGGTGATGATCTTCGGTGCCGGACGGCCCGGCACCGCGGCCGTGCACACGATCACGTCGATGCCCTTGAGGTGTTCGCCCAGGCGCCGCTGCTGTTCGGCGCGCTCTTCGTCGGTGAGCGCGCGGGCATAGCCGCCTTCGCCGGCAGCGCTGACGCCCAGGTCGAGGAACTTGCCGCCGAGCGATTCGATCTGCTCGCGCGTTTCCGGCCGCACGTCGAAGCCTTCGACCTGCGCACCGAGTCGCTTGGCCGTTGCTACCGCCTGCAAGCCGGCAACACCGGCGCCGACGATCAATACCTTCGACGGACGGATCGTGCCGGCTGCGGTGGTCAGCATCGGGAAGAAGCGCGGTGCCAACTGCGCGGCGATCAACACTGCCTTGTAACCTGCCATGCCTGCTTGCGAGCTGAGCACGTCCATCGCCTGCGCGCGGGTCGTGCGTGGCAGCCGTTCGAGCGGGAAGGCGAGCAGTCCGCGCGCGGTGATTGCTTCGCCGCGGGCGGCGTCGCTCTGCGGCGCCAGCAATCCGACCAGGGTCGTGCCCTGGCGCAATGTGCCCAGCGCCAGCGCGGCGGGTGGCTGCACGCACAGCACCACGTCGGCGTCCGCCCATGCCGCAGCGGCGTCATCGGCGAGCTCGGCGCCGGCATCGGCGTAGGCCTGGTCGTCGAAGCTGGCGCCGCGACCGGCGCCGCGCTGCACGCGGACCCGCGCGCCACGTGCAACCAGCTTCTTGCAGGTTTCCGGAGTCACTGCGACACGGCGTTCGCCGTTTGCGGTCTCGCTTGCAACGCCAATGGTGATGCCCGCCATGCTCCGCTCCAGAACCCGATGAACTGCATCCTAGTGTAGGAGCCAGCTTGCTGGCGACCCCTGCGACCAGTGGTGCCGGCGGTCAGCGGTGCCGGCGGTCGCCGTCCGTATCGGGCGGAGCCGGGTTGGCCTGCACCCAGACCTTGCGCTGCTCGGGTGTCATCTGCCGCCACTGCGCCTTGAGCGCGGTGCGCTGGGGCTCGTCGAGGCTGCGCATCTTCGCGTACAGCGCTCGCATCTGTTCGCGCTGCTCCGGGCTCATGTGCTCCCAGCGCTTCATGCCGTGGCGGGCGCGCTGGCGCTGGTCGGGTGTCATCTCCTGCCAGCGGTCGGCGCGGTCGAGCATGCGCTGGCGCTCCTCGGGCTGGCTGTTCCAGCGATCGCGGACCGGCGCGATCAATTGCTCGCGCTGTGCCGGCGTGAGCTGATCCCAGGCCGGCAGCGGTTTGGCCGTGCTCGCCGGATCCCTGGTCGAATCCTTCGGCGGATCGTCGGCGAGCACCGTCGAGGTGCCCAGCAACAGCACCAGCACGGTGGCCGCGCGCATCAGGCCGGAAGAAAGGCTACGCATGTCATCGCTCCGAATGTCACTGGTCCGCATGTCACTGTTCCGCATGTCATTGTTCCGAAGCCGGCATGGCGTCGTCGTTCGATGCCAGCCAGAGGTAAAGGTCGGGGTTTTCGTCGAGCACGGCCAGCGCCGTGTCGGCGTCGTACGACGCTGCGGTCGCTGTCGCCACTTGCGGTGGTGGCTCGACAGCGGCAGGGGCCTGCGGCGACGGCCGCAGCAGCAGCCCGATCGCCAGCGCGAACACCGCGGCGAAACCGCTCGCCAGCACCCAGCCCGGTCCGCGGCGTCGCTCGCGCGCTGGGCCAGGTTTGGTTGCGGCCTGGCGGGCGACGCGCAGGCGCGTGCGCGTCGCAGGCGAGACCTGGTCCACGGCCTGCAGGTGTATCCGGCGCATGGCCTGGTCGAACGCGTGGTCGTCTTGCTCGTGGTGGCTCATCGCCAGTCCTCCAGTTGTCGCTGCAACGCTTCGCGCGCGCGCGACAGGTGTGTCTTCACCGCGCCTTCGCTGCAGCCCATCGCCTGCGCGGTCGTGGCGACGTCGAGTTCTTCCAGGATGCGCAGACTGAAGGCCTCGCGTTGGCGGCGCGGCAGTGTTGCCAGTGCATCCGACAGTTTTGCGTAAGCCTCGCGGCCATCGAAGGTCCGCGCGGGATCGGGCCCGTCGTCGGCCCAGTCCATTGGGCTGTCGTCACGGTCCGGCGTCGGCATCAGCCAGCGTAGGCGGAAGGTGCGACGGCGCTGCACGTCGATGATCCGGCTGCGCAGGATGCTCCAGAACAGCGGCGTCCATTCCGCGGCCGGACGGTCGCGGTAGGACAGCATCTTCATCATCGCGTCCTGCACTGCATCGAGTGCGTCGTCTCGTTGTCGCAGTCCCGTTTCGGCGAAGCGGAACGCACGCGTGCCGATGCCGGCAAGGAATTCCTCCAGCGATGCCGGCAGGCGCGCGACCGCCTCCACGCTGGAGGCGGCGCGCACATGTGCCTGCGCCGGAGAGGCGGCCAGCACGTCGTCGTCGGATTCGCGGCTCACGCGTCGCAGCATACGTGGCCTGGCTTAATGCCGACGGTCTTCATGCTGATAACCCCAGCGTGCGTCGAAGCGATCACCGCGGCGGTCCCAGCGTGCGTCCGCCAGGTCGCCGCGGCGGTCCAGGCGACGCTCGATGCGGTCGCCTTTCCGGTCCAGCTGCCAGGCGCGCCGTTCATGGCCGAGTGCGTCCTGCCAGGCGGCGCGACGGTCGAGGCGCTGGTCGATGCGGTTGCCGCGGGCGTCAAGGCGCGCATCGATGCGGTCGCCCTTGTGGTCCATGCGGCGCTCGACCCGGTCGCCACGGTCGCCGGCGAATGCGGTGGCGGCGGCCACCAGCATCGCAAGCCCGAGTCCTGCTGACAGCGTGCGCTTCAGTGCTGCATGCATTGCGGTCTCCCTGGTCTGGCGGGCGATGGCCCGTCCTGCGGGGGAGAGAACGCCTGCCGGCCGGTCCGGTTGACAGCGATGGCGCCGCGTTCATCCACGGTTATGATGCGGGAGACATCGAGACGGGGTACGGATGATGGGCGACGGGATCGTAGCGCTGTACATCTTCATGCTGGCGGCCATCGCCGGCCACGTGATCATCTCGAGGGTGCCGGTGATCCTGCACACCCCGCTGATGTCCGGCTCCAACTTCATCCACGGCATCGTCCTGATCGGCGCCATGGTCGTGCTCGGCCATGCCGACACGATGCTGGAGAAGGCGATCGGCTTCGTCGCGGTGCTGCTCGGCGCCGGCAACGCCGCCGGCGGCTACGTCGTCACCGAGCGGATGCTGGAAATGTTCAAGGCCAGCCGCAAGCCGGGCCAGAGCGGGGGCAAGGCATGAGTGGCACGTTGCAGAACACGTTCGCCTGGATCGCGGCCGCCAGCTATTTCGTCGCTGCCACGCTGTTCCTGCTGGGCCTGCAGCGGATGGCCTCACCGGTTTCCGCACGCAGTGGCATCCGCTGGGCCGGCCTGGGCATGGTCATCGCCACGGTCGCCACGTTCCTGCTGCCGGGCCTGCACAACCTGGCGCTGATCGTGCTGGCCCTGGGCATCGGCACGGTGCTGGCGTGGGTGTCGGGCAAGAAGGTCGCCATCACCGACATGCCGCAGATGGTCGCGCTCTACAACGGCATGGGCGGTGGTTCGGCGGCGGCGATCGGTGCGGTCGAACTGCTGCGTTTCTCGGGCGAGGGCCGCGCGCCGTCGATGACGTCGCTGGTGCTGGCCGTGGTCGGTGCGGCGATCGGCGCGGTGTCGCTGTCGGGCTCGATCATCGCCTGGGCAAAACTCGATGGGCGCCTCGACAGGCGGGTGGTCTTCCCCGGCCAGCAGTTGTTCAACCTGGCAGTGTTCGTGGCGATGATCGTGATGGGCGGCATCGTCATCAACACGCTCGGGACGCCGGCGATCATCGCCTTCTTCGTGCTCGCGCTTTCGCTGGGCGTGCTGATGACGCTGCCGATCGGCGGCGCCGACATGCCGGTGGTGATCTCGCTGTACAACGCGCTGACGGGCCTGGCGGTGGCGTTCGAGGGTTATGTGCTAGGCAACGAGGCGCTGATCATTGCCGGCACCATGGTCGGTGCGGCCGGTACGCTGTTGACGCAGCTGATGGCGAAGGCGATGAACCGGCCGATCCACGGCGTGCTGTTCTCGAACTTCGGCGGCGGTGGGCAGGCGCAGGAGATCAGCGGCACCCAGAAGCCGATCGAGGCCGGTGATGTCGCGGCGATGATGGCCTACGCCGAGCGCGTGGTCATCGTGCCGGGCTACGGCATGGCGGTCGCGCAGGCGCAGCACAAGATCTGGGAGTTGAGCCAGAAGCTGATGGAACGCGGGGTCAAGGTGAAGTTCGCGATCCATCCGGTCGCCGGGCGCATGCCGGGCCACATGAACGTGCTGCTGGCCGAGGCCGGCGTGCCGTACGACCTGATCGCCGACATGGACGACATCAATCCGGAGTTCGCCAACACTGATGTGTCGTTGGTGATCGGTGCCAACGACGTGGTCAATCCGGTCGCCAAGACCGATCCGGCCTCGCCGATCTACGGCATGCCGATCCTCGACGTGACCAACTCGAAGAACACGGTCGTGATCAAGCGCGGCAAGGGCACCGGCTTCGCCGGCATCGAAAATGCGCTGTTCTACCAGGACAACACGCGCATGCTTTATGGCGACGGTGCGGAGATGGCGAGCGCGCTGGTCAGCGAGTTGAAGGCCCTGGACGGCGGCGGGCACTAGACGTAGCCCGGGTAAGCGAAGCGCACCCGGGTTGTGGCGCACGGATCCCGGGTGCGCTTCGCTTACCCGGGCTACCGGTTGCCTGGGCAAAAAGAACCCCTCCCGCGCGCGCGGGAGAGGGCAGGGGGACGGCAGACCCAGCGCGGCGGATCACTTCTGGAAACAGATCTCGCCGTTGATGAAGGTGTCGATCATGCCTTGGCCATCCTTGAGGCCACTGACGAAGAAGTAGCCGGTAGCGCCGGCGAATTCACCGGTGCCGGAGACGATCTTCTGGTAGGCCGTGACCACGCCGGCCACCGGGCCGCTGGTGGTGACGCCGGTTTCGCGCATCGTCAGTGAGCCTTTTTCGAGGCGGTACTCGAACGGACCGCTGTAGGAGATGAAGCCCGGTGACGTCGACGGGCCGGCGGCACCGCTGTCGCCGTTGAAGTGGGTGACGCCGCGCAGGCCGTGGTTGCCGTCGACCTCGCCGAGGAAGCACGTGGCCAGGCCGGGATTGCAGCCTTGCGTCGAGGATACTTCGATGAGGTCGGCATGGACCTTCTTGCACTTGTTGCCATGGGCAAGGGCCGGTGCGGTGGCCAGGGTGAGCAGGACGAGCAGGGCGGGGGCGACGTGGTTCATTGCATTCTCCGTGCGATGAGTGCGGAGCCGGGGCGCGAGTCGGTCTCCGGTGACGCCTGCATCAGATGCGCGCCGGGCGTTTCGAATCGGGCATTTCGAATCGGGCATTTCGAATCCTTGGCTGGTCAACCGGGTCGTTCGAGCATGGTTGCCATCGGCGGCGTGCCCCATGCGCCCAGCCAGGCGCGACGTGCGAACCAGGCGCACGGCCAGCCGACCAGGACCACATGTGCAACGACACTGCAGGCGATCCACAGCGGCAGAGGCGAGCCGTTGCGCGGTGCCGCCGACAGCGGCACGACAACGAAGGCCATCAGCGCGTATAGCAACAGGCCGTACAGCGCGCCGTAGCGCCATGGGCGAAGCAGCAGGGCAGTGAGGTCGCGGGCCGCCATCGCGTACGCGCTCGCCATTGCGATGGCGATCAGGTAATGCAGGAGCAGCCCAAGGGCTGCGCTATTGATGCCGCCACCGAAGCTGGCCTTGCCGAGCACGCCCGCGGCGATGCTCTGCAGGATCCGCTGCGGAGCAACGCCGCGCAGCGACCAGAAGCCGGTGGCGAAGAGGATGTCGAGGGTGCCGGCACACAAGCCACCCAGCAGCATCCACGTCAGTGCGCGCCGCACCTGGGGATCGACCGTCGTGATCATGCCGGGCATGTGGCGACCTCGATCCGCCGCGCCTGCGTCGCGGTCATTCCGAAGGTGTGCTTGAAGGCCCGGCAGAACGCGCTCTGGCTCTCGAACCCGAGCGCCTGTGTTATCTCACCGACCGGCATCGCGGTTTCGCGTACCAGTCGCCATGCGCGTGCGCTACGCAGGCGGACCAGGTACTCGGAAGGCGTTTCGCCGAACACCTCGCGGTGTATGCGGATCAGATGCCCGGATGAGTAGTGGGCGCGTTCGGCCAGCCACGACAGGTCGATTGCCGGCTCGGACTCGTCTTCGGCTTCGACGTGGCAGCGCACCAGATGGCGGACATGCAGCAGGCGCAACAGGGTCTGGCGCCGGTGCGACTGGTTGCGTCCCCGGCACCGCGGCAGGCGTGCCGCGACGGCGCGCTGCTGTTCCACCAGCTGGTTGGCGAGGTTGTCGATCGTGGATGTTTCGTCCGATTGGCCGCACCCGTCATCGCGCAACTGGCGTGCAAGCTGCAGCAGTCGCCGGCGCAGATGGCGCGGTGCCGTGTGCTGCCAGGGCAGCAGTTCGCGACCGCCCGGGACGTGGCCCAGGTGCGCGGCCCAAGCAGCGGGGCTGCCGGTCAGGCACAGCCACATCGAATTGCGCGTGCCCTGCGCCTGCAACGCCCCACCGGACCACAACTGCGCCTGCTGCGGGCGCAGCAGCCATTGGCAGTCGACGCCGTGCAGTTGCAGGCCGCCGCGCAACGGCAGCCAAAGCGTCGTCCAGTGCCGTGGCAAGCGTGCCGTTGCTTCGTCGCCGACGACCAGCAGGAGCCATTGTTCGTCGAGCGGGTTCGGCAATGGCGCCGAAGCGGAAAGTGCGTGATAGCGCAGGGCCATGACGGTCTCGCTGGTGCGGCGCACTGCACAGGCGCCAATGGCACCACGCTATCGATGTGAAACGATGGTTTGGAGAGCCACTCGGCGTCGGATCAGCAGAGCCAATTCCGCAATGCCCGTCGTTGCGGACAGTGAATGGGCACCAGTTGCATCAGTCCTGCCTGCGTACGCCGATGCCGTGCAAATAGACCAGCTTCCCGCCCATCCAGCCGGCGCCGCAGAGGGCCGCGAAGCCGGCCAGCCCCAGCCCGATCGCGAGCGGCCCCGGATGCGCCCACGTTTCGACCTGGATGCGCATCAGCAGGCTGGCGGCATAGCAACTCCATGCAGCCGAAGCGAACAGCATGTGGTGCCTGGCATCGCGGGCCACCGCGGTGCCGGGTTCCAGGTCCGGCAATTCGGCCAATCCGGCGGCCATCGCCACGGTGGCGACCAGCGTGCCGATCGCCATCAGCACACTCGCCAGCTGCCAGGCCGAGGGGATCCACAGCATCCCGACGAGGTCCGAGCCGGACGCCAGCGACCAGCAGGCCACCGGGAAATGGACCAGGGCGGGATGCAGTGGATGCTTCACAGGCCGAGTACCGCGCTGAGCAGCACCAGGAACCCGGTGACGGCGACGCCGGCGTGCACGAACACGACCGCTTTCGGCGCGACCCTGCCGCGGTAGTGGATCGAGGCGAGGTAGAAGCCGCCCAGCGCTGCGAGCACCAGCACGGCCAATGCCGCGGTGGCGCGTGCCGGCGTTCCGCCCTGGCCGACGCCCATGATCAGCAGCAACAGCCCGGTGGCGCCGAGCAGCGCGTGCAGGACGGAGACGACCCACGGCGCCAGTCGCCCGCGCAGCACGTGGGATGCCAGGAACAGGCCGCCCATCGCGGCGATGGCGAACACGATCAATGCAGCAGTCAACATGGTGGAATCCTCGTCAGTCAGTGGGCGGGGTGGGCGGAGTCGGCGGGAGTGGTGGTTGTTGCTGCGGTGTCGAAGCATGCGTGTGTTCGCGGATGCTTTGGATCCGGGCCATGACATTGGCGGTCATGCGTTCGCAGCGCGAGCCCAGGAACGGAAACGTCTCCGACACCGTCGCCGACACCGTGTCGTTCAACGCCGTGCGCAGCAATCGTCGCGCCCGATGCAGGCGGGTCTTGACCGTTTCCGTGCGCAACGACAGGACGGTCGCCGTCTCTTCGACCGAACAGCCTTCGACATCGCGAAGGACGAACACCAGCCGGAATGATTCCGGCAGGTCGTCCACGGCGCGTTCGAGCAGGCGCCGCACCTGGTCGCGTGCCGCTGCCGCGACGGGGTCTTCGCTGCCGAACCTGGAAGGAAATTGCACGACACGGTCTCCGGTGTTCTGAAGGGCTTCGACCTGGTCGAGCTCGACCGTCACACGGCGTTGCCGCAGCCGGCTGTGCGCGCCATTGAGCACGATCCGGGTCAGCCAGGTCATCAGGGAGGATTCGCCTCGGAACGTTGCAATGTGCTCGAAGGCATGAAGGTAGGCCTCCTGCACCACGTCCTCGGCTTCGGCGTCATTGCCTGTCAGTCCACGCGCCATGCGGAACATGCGCCGGTTGCAGCGCTGGGTGATCTGGCGGAAGGCGTCACGATCGCCACACTGGACCAGCGCCGCCAGCGCCGAGTCGTCCAGCGCGCCGTAGTCGATGGCCGTGAGGGTGATGGTTGACGCCATGTCTTGCTGCTCCGGTGCGATGACCTTCCTGATTGCGCAGACGCAGTGGCAGGCAAAAGGTTCCCGAATGACAAGGGGGCGCGCCCATGAACACCCCGGCGCAGGCAAACGTCAAGTTGCGGCGGTGAGCAGCGACTGACGCATGGCCTGCGGCGTCTGCCCGAACCAGCGCCGGCAGGCGCGATTGAACGAGCTCTGCTCGCGGAAGCCGAGCAGGCCGGCGATCTGGGTCATCGGCATCGCCGGCTCGGTGAGGTAGCTGCGGGCCCGATCGCAGCGGACGCCATCGAGCAGGCGCTCGAAGGTCATGTCGTCATCGGCCAGTTGCCGCTGGAGGGTGCGCGGATTCATCGCCAGTTGCTCGGCGATCGACGTCAGCGAGCAGCGCCCGGTCGGAAGGAGGCGGTCGATGGAGGCGATCACGTGTTCGCGCACGCCGCGCGGTTGCTGCTCGATCTCGCGGCTGACGAAGTCGACCAGGAACGCCCGCATCATCCGGTTGTGGCGGTCGATCGGGCGCTCGACCTGCGAGCGCGTCAGGACCAGCGCGTCGGTTTCCTGCGCGAACAGGACAGGGGTACCGAAGTAACGGCGATAGCGCATCTGCGGCAGGATCGGGGTGTGGCGGCAAAGCACCACTTGCGCGTGAAAACCGCGGTCGTCGAGCAGCACGCCGACGACGTGGTGCATGAGGGCAAGGGCACGGTCGGAGTTCTGCCGGCTCGGATTGACCACGCTCCCCAGCACCGAGCGATAGCTCAGCCGCGGCGCATCGGGATCGGTCGTGCGGTCGAGTTCGACGACGGTGCCTGCACTGTAGAAGCCGATGTAGGTGGCGAAGTCCTCGAGCGCGGCACCGACATCGGGTGAGTTCTGCGCGATCAGCGACACCGGCCCGAAGATGTTCCAGTCCTGGTGCTGCGACAGGCGCAGGCCGAAGTCCGGGCAGCCCAGTTCCGCTGCCGTCAGCTCGAGCAGTTCCATGACCGACTGCATCGGCACCATGGCGTAATGCACGTCGAGCAGGTCGGGCGCGATGTTGAAGCGGCGCAGCAGCAGCTCGGGGCGACCGCCGAGCTCGCGTACGAGTTCGCGGTAGTGGGTCAGCGCGGTAATGCGGATCAGCGGTCCGGCCAAGGGGCAATCAACGGCAGTTGCGACGGCGAATCAGGTTCGCACTTGTCGATGATTGGCGCGTGATGGAATGTCGTGTCATGGCAAGCCGGTGTCGCGTCCGGCCAAGCGGGCAGCGGGCGGATCCTGAGCTAATCGCGGCTGGCGAGCTCGTGGCTCGAAGAAGCATTAATCACGCGTAGCGGCCCCGTGGGGGCGGCACCGCGGCAGTCCGATGACAGACCGAACGCGCAAACCCGGAGCCACCCGCCGACGTCCGGCCGCCCTGGACCGAGCCCGGCGGGCGGCCGTCGCCGATGCCGCGGGCGTTCACGCCGAAGGCCCCGGACGCTTCACCCTGGAGCAATGGCGGCGGGTCTCGCGCGAGCGCTACAACTGGGACCTGCAACTGCAGTCCGGTGCGCTGGCCGCGAATCAGTTCGTCGGCGAGTACAGCGCCTGGGGCGATGGCGACGTGCGCTTCCTGCACAGTCGCGCGATGGCCGCGAGGGTGCGCCCGTTCGATTCGACGCAGGGACGCATCCGCCTGGTCTTCCTGCTGTCGGGCCAGGCGCGGATCAGTGCGCATGGCCGCGATGGCCGCGCCGAAGTCGGACAGGGCGATCTGTTCCTGCTCGACACCACGGTCGTGAAGGAGGCCGAGTGGACGGCGCACTCCGACCTGTGCCTGCAGCTGCCTGGCCACGACAAACTCCCTCTGCGTGAAGGCAAGCTGGCACCGTCGGGACGGGCGGTCATTCCGATCGACGACCCGGTGCTGTCGAACGTGCTCAAGGCGCAACTGCGCCTTCTCGCCGCGCGCGGCAGCGAACTGGCCGACGATGCGCGCGCGCGCGTGCTGTCGGCGATGGTGGACCTGACCGTCATGGGGCTGCGCACGACCGCCGATGCCGGTGAAGCCGGCGCAGGCCACGAGATCCTGCTGGCCAAGGCACATCTGCACATGCAGACACACTTCCGCCGCCATGACCTTTCGGTTGACGAGATCGCTGCCGCGGTGGGGTGTTCGCGCACGTCGCTGTACCGGCTGTTCTCCACGCAGTCGCTGACCGTGCTGGGCTACTTGCGCGAGACGCGGCTGCAGCGCTGCCGCGCGGCGCTGGCGGCGTCGTCGCAGCAGGCCAATATCGGCCAGATCGCTTTCTTGCACGGCTTCGTCGACCTCCACGCGTTCACGCGCCTGTTCAAACGACGCTTCGGCATGACCCCGGGGCAGGCGCGGGGATCGGATTCCGCCTGACCCCCTGTTCATCCGTGCGCGCGGTACGCACGGGCAAAGGTTGGGACAGGCGGTCAAATCCACGCCAAATCGCGCTGCATAGGCTGAAGCAATGCGTTCGGGGGAACACGCGACGCATGGGCCCTTTCCACACACCCTCATCCGGGCATGCCACCGAGGCATGGTCCGCGGAGAACCATCCGTGAAGAAGCAGCACAAACGCCCCGTGCAGAAGCACCTGGCCCACGCAATCGTCCTCGCGCTGAGCCTGAGTCCCGCGCTGGCGGCGGCGCAATCATTCTGCGTCGATGCCGCGGGTGTGCCGGCAGGTACCGCCAGCGATCCCGATTCGCTCGCGTGCGGTGCCGGCGCCGTCGCATCCGCCGCGCGCGCCACGGCGATCGGCATCTCGGCCGTCGCCAGCGCCGAAGACGCCACCGCGCTCGGCAACCAGAGCATGGCAAGCGGCATCCTGAGCACCGCGGCCGGTGCCTACGCGACGGCCGATGCCGACAATGCCGCTGCCTTTGGCGCTTACAGCTGGGCCGGTGGCACCAACAGCGTCGCCTTGGGCACCGGCACCTTCGCGCTCGGCGAAAACAGCACCGCCACCGGCTTCAATGCCGCCGCCATCGGCCGCAACAGCAGTGCCTATGGCCAGGGCGCAACCAGCGAAGGCGACGACAGCACCGCCACTGGCAGCGGCAGCAGCGCCAGTGGTACCAGCAGCGTTGCCCTGGGTGCCGGCAGCAGTGCCAGCGCCGAAAGCGCGCTGGCCGTGGGCAGTGGCAGCGCCAGCGGCGGTACCGGGTCGATCGCTGTCGGCGGCGCCAGCGCGCAGGCCGACAATGCCACGGCCATGGGTACCGGCGCGATGTCGACCGCTACGCGTGCCTTCGCCGCGGGCACCGGTTCGCTTGCCGCGGCTACCAATGCGACGGCGATCGGCACGGAGGCATGGGCAAAGGCAGGCAACAGCATCGCGATCGGCACGCTGGCCACCACGGACAGCTACATCCCGCTGTACGCCAACACCAACGTCGCCAGAAGCGCGACCAGGATGAATTCGACCGGACAGGTTGCCATCGGCCTGGCGTCGGTCGCGCAGGGCTACAACACCGTAGCACTGGGCTCCAATTCGCACGCCTACAACGACAACGCTATCGCCATCGGCAACTACGCCGGTTACCACCAGAACTTCCGCCTGGAGCCGGGCGTAGGCGCGAACTCGATTGCCGTGGGTTACAGCGCCGTCGCGCCGGGTAGCAACAACACCGTGATCGGCTCCAGGGCCATGACTGCCTACTACGGTCAAGTCGGTGCGCCGGCGACGATCACTGGCGAATACCTCTTCACCGCCAACGGCACCGCCATCGGCGCCACTGCCGCCGCCACCGAGAGCGCGACGTCGCTGGGTTCGGCAGCGGTCGCTGGCGGCGTGCGCAGTCTCGCGCTGGGCACCAGTGCCGGCGTGCAGGACGTCTCGCCCGTGGCGAAGGCGGGCACGGGTGGTGACCCGACCGCACCCGGATACGTGCCGGACTCGCTGGATTTCAGCGCGCTGAAGTCCACGAACTCCGTGGCAATGGGCTACAACGCCAAGGTCCAGTACGCAGCCAATGCGATGGCACTGGGCCCGAACGCGCGCATCGCCGGATCATCGACCGGTGCTGGCAGCGACAATTCGATCGCGCTCGGCAGCGGCAGCCAGGTGGATGCGGCCACGCCGAATGCATTGGCACTCGGCGCGGCGGCCAATGCGTCCTTCGCCAACTCGGTGGCACTGGGTGCCGGCTCGCGCACGACAGTGGGTGCGCTCGCCAACTACGTCGATGGCAGCGGCCGGCTTGCCGGCCAGAACTCGGTCGGTGAAGTCTCGGTTGGCAGCGCCGCCGGCGCACGTCAGGTCACCAACGTCGCCGCCGGCAAGGGCGGCACCGATGCGGTCAACGTCAACCAGCTCAATGCCGCCACGGCGGAACTGGGCCAGG
>DATDBK010000050.1:0-28340 GCA_036524935.1 Lysobacter sp.
CGGCCGCGCCTGGGGCGCGTGCCATAATCGACCACTTTCCGCATTAATTGTCTGGAGTTACGAGATGTCCGAAGAAAACGTCAACGGCGGCGCCGCGTCTGCCGAAGCCAACGGCCCGGCATTCACCGTCGAGAAGATCTATGCCAAGGACGTCTCCTTCGAGGTCCCCGGTGCACCGGCCGTGTTCAACGAGCAGGCCCAGCCGCAGCTGCAGATGAACCTCAACCAGAGCGTGCAGCGCCTCAACGACAACGCGTTTGAAGTCGTGCTCGGCATCACCCTGACCTGCAATGCCGGCGACAAGACCCTGTACGTCGCCGAAGTGAAGCAGGCCGGCGTGTTCGGCCTGGCCGGTTTCGATGCCCAGACCCTCGACGGCATGCTCGGCACCCATTGCCCGAACGTGCTCTACCCGTACGCGCGTCAGCTGATCAGCGAGCTGATCCAGACCGGTGGCTTCCCGCCGTTCTACCTGCAGCCGATCAACTTCGAGGCGCTGTACGCCGAAGGCCTGCGCCAGCGCGCCGCCCAGCAGGGTGGCGACGCCGGTCTGGCCGACGCCGAGACCGCCGGCAACGCCTGATCGCGACCGCGGCATGGAGGCGAAACCACTGCCCGCCGTCGCGGTTCTGGGAGCGGGCTCCTGGGGCACCGCACTGGCTGCCCTGATCGCACGGCACGGTCACCCGACCGTGCTGTGGGGCCGTGATGCCGATGGCGTCGCGGCCATCGACAGCCGCCACGAGAATCCGCGCTACCTGCCGGGCATTGCCCTGCCGGAAACATTGCGCGCCACCACCGACCTCGCCGACTCCCTGAAGGGCGCCGACCTGGTACTGGTGGTGGTGCCATCGCATGCATTTGCCGAAACCCTGCGCAAGCTCGCACCGCACCGCCCGGCCCATGCCGGCGTGGCCTGGGCAACCAAGGGGTTCGAACCGGGCAGCGGCCGGTTTTTGCACGAGGTGGCCGAGGAAGTGCTTGGTGCCGACGTGCCACTGGCCGTGGTCACCGGCCCGTCCTTCGCCAAGGAAGTCGCGCAGGGCTTGCCGACCGCTTTGACCGTGCACGGCAGCCATCCCGATTTCTCCCAGGAAGTCGCCGATGCACTGCACGGCCCGGCCTTCCGTGCCTACACCGGCAACGACATGCTCGGTGCCGAGCTCGGCGGCGCGATGAAGAACGTGCTCGCCGTGGCCACCGGCGTCGCCGATGGCATGCAGCTTGGCCTCAATGCGCGCGCTGGCCTGATCACTCGGGGCCTCAACGAGATGCTGCGCCTGAATCACGCTATCGGCGGCAAGGCCGAGACGTTGATGGGCCTGGCCGGTCTGGGCGACCTGGTACTCACCTGCACCGGCGATCTGTCGCGCAACCGCCGCCTGGGCCTCGCGCTCGGGCGCGGCCAGTCAATCGCCGACGCCGTGCGCGAGATCGGCCAGGTGGTCGAGTCGGTGCAGACCGCCGACGAAGTCATGCGCCAGGCCGAACGCCACGGCGTGGAGCTACCGATTTCCAGCGCCGTGCAAGCGGTGCTGCACGGTGAGATCACCCCGGCCGAAGGCCTGCGCCTGCTGCTGTCGCGCGAGCAGAAAGCCGAATACCCGCGCGATCTGTTCGGCTGACGAGCTCGCACGGATTGCATTGAAGGCAAAAAAAACCCGGCGCAAGCCGGGTTTTCCTTTACGTGGCAAGGACCGATCAGAAGCTCGCGCGCATGCCCGCGGTGAACTGCGAGAAGTCGCTGCCCGCTTCGACTTCGCCGACGACACCCCAGACCGGCGTCAGCTTGTACTGCAGGCCCACCGAAGCACTGAAGGCGCTGTCATAGACGTCGCCGTCGGTGTAGTTGCCCTTGCCCCAGATTTCGACGTTGTTGGCGATCATATGGCGCACGCCGACAGCCACGCGCACGTCGTCGCCTTCCTGGCTCGCCATGCCGTCGTCTTCGACGTCGATCTCGGTGCTGAGGTAGCTGAGCTCGGTGACCAGGTCGGTGCGCGGCGACAGGCTGTGGTGATAGCCGAAGCCGAAGATGGCCTGGTCCATGTCGATTCCGGCGCTGCCGAGCTCACCGATGCCCGGCACGGATACGCCGACATCGTCGTCGGCCTTGCGGTAGCTGCCGAACAGATGGAACGACGACTCGCCGAGCGCGACGGAACCGCCGACGAAGAATCCACCCGCCTCGATGTCATCGATCTGGAGGCCATCGACGGCCGGCAGCTCCTGATTGAGCTGGGCGTAGCCGCCTTCCAGGTAGGTGTAGCTGTGGCCATCGGCGCTGGCGGCAAACGGCGCGGCAGCGAGCGCCAGCGCGAGAACGAGTTGCTTCTTCATGATGTCCCTTCAAGGAATGATGCCCGCCGGATTGCCGCGGGGTGCCCGCATTATCGCGGAACTTCACAAGTTCGTAACAACCTGTGGCATTCGCGGCGCCCGAACTGCAATCCCGGTCGCAATTGCAAAAATGCGGACGCAGCCCGTTCGTGGCGCAAAAAAAGCCCGGCCTTTGGGGGCCGGGCTACGCATCGCGACGTGGGGGAGAGAGAGCCACCGCGATGGATCTTGTGTTGCTGTCCTGCATCGCACCCCTCCCGCAATGGAGGGGTGCAGGTGACGCTTAGAAGCTCATGCGCGGACCGATGAAGTACGAGGTGTAGCCGTCGACGAACTTGACTTCGCCGTTGACGCCCCAGGTCTGGTTGAACTTCACCTGGGCGCCAAGGCGGCCGTAGAACTCGCCGTCGACACCTTCGTAGTCTTCGTAGCCGGCCAATGCATAGCCTTCGAAGTTCGGGCTGAACGCGCCGCGCACGCCGGCTTCGACGTTCCAGCCGTCGGCGTCGGTGCCGCCAACGTTCACGCCGCCGAAGTTGAAGCTGTCGGTTTCGGCCTTCTGGTAGCCGACGCGCGTGAGCAGGTCGAGCTGGGAATTGAGCTCATGGTTGTAGCCGACGCCGACGTTCCACTGGTCAACATCGATGCCGTCGATGCGGGAGCCCAGCGGGCCGTTGAAGTCGTCGGTCGTCTGGCCGCTGTAGCCACCGAAGATGTGGAAATTCGGTGCGATTGCAGCCGAACCGTTGATCGCCCAGCCGTCTGAGTCGAGGTTGCTGTTGTCGGCGGCAGTGGCGGCGTAGCCGGCCTCGACGTAGGTGTACGACACGCCATCGGCGGCCGAAGCAGCGAACGGGGCAGCAGCAAGCAGGGTCAGGGCGGCAAGCAGGGAACGCTTCATAAGGTCTCAGCCTCTTTATGGGTTTTGGGTCCAGCGCCGACCTCTCGATCGAGAGCATTCGGGGGAAACGATTTTCGGTGCTGGTGGGCGTGAGTATCCGGACGTAACCGAAATTTAACCTGAATACTGAACCGGAACGTGCAGGAACTATCCTTGCGGAGAGTGGTAAAGCGAGCCGGCCGATGGGATTCCGCATTAATTGCGCGTGCCGAGCGCCCGGGCAATCGCGATGTCCGGCTTGCGCAGCAGCTCATCGAGCCGGTCGAGCCGTCGGAGCAACTCGTCGCGCTGGAGGTCAGGATCAACGGAATCGATCTCTTCCGCGTTTGCCGGTGGCATGTCCCGCAGCAGCGCAAGCGCACCCTTGATCCTGTGCAGCAACCTGCGTTGCCGCGACGTATCACCCGACGCGACGGCCGCATCAAACTCGCGCATGGAACGGGGACGGTCATCGATGCCTCGACCAAAAGCTATGAGACAACCACCGACGCCACGACCTTCAAACGGGACTTCGCTGCGCGTTACTACCGCTATGGCGCGACGCCGAGAGGTGGACTCATCCAATCGGTGCTGGTCTACACCCTCGACTACTACTGACGCGGACGCAGCCGACTGGGTAACCGCGGATCTTCGAAGCTCACTGCCCACCGATAAACCCCTGCTGCCGCCAAGCCTCGAACACCACCACCGCCACGGCGTTGGACAGATTGAGGCTGCGATTGTCCGGCCGCATCGGCAGGCGCAGGCGCTGGGCGGGGGGCACGCGCTCGAGCACTTCGGCCGGAAGGCCACGTGTCTCAGGCCCGAACAGGAACACATCGCCGGCACCATAGGCGGGCCCGTCGAATCGCGTCGTGCCGCGCGTGCTCAATGCGAACAGGCGCGGTGGCACGCGGGTGGTTTCGATGATTGCAGCAAGGGCTGCGTCGAGGTCGTCATGTACCTGCAGAGTGGCGTACTCGTGATAGTCGAGTCCGGCGCGCTTTAGCTGCTTGTCCTCGAGATCGAACCCGAGCGGGCGCACCAGGTGCAGGCGCGCGCCGGTGTTGGCGCACAGCCGGATCACGTTGCCGGTGTTCGGGGGAATCTCGGGCTGGAAAAGGATTACGTCGAACATGCGTGCAGTGTGGGGCCGGTGGCTGGCGATGGACGATTATCGCCGCATCACCAGGGCAGCCCGTTCCCCTGCCAGTCGATGAAGCGGCCGCTGTCGGCCAGGCCCACGCTGTCGATCACGCCAAGCAGCCCTCGTGCCGAATCAGCAGGCGGCACCTGCGCGCCTTTGCCGCCCATGTCGGTCTGCACCCAGCCTGGATGCAACGCGATCACCGTGATTCCGCGTTCGCGCAATGCGTGCGACAGCATCACCGTGGCCATATTCTGCGCGGCCTTGGAGATGGCGTAGGTCGGTGTGTGGAAGCCGTCGACCGAGGCGATCGAGCCGAGCATCGACGACAGGTTGGCGACCTTGGCGCCGTCGGCCAGGTGCGGCGCCAGCGCCTGGGTCAGCAGGAACGGTCCGCCGGCATTCGTGCGCAGGCTGTCGTCCAGTTGTGCCGCGGCGATATGGCCGAAGCCTTCGCCCGAGTGCAGGACGCCGGCGTTGTTGATCAGCAGGTCGATGCCGTCGGTGACCAGCGGGATTTCGCGGGCGAGTTCGGCGTGCGACTTCGGGTCGGTCACGTCGAGTGGCAGCACGTGCAGCCGGCCGGGATGCTGGCCAACCAGCTGGTTGAGCGCGTGGGCGCGACCAGGGTGGCGGCTGGTGGCGGTCACGCGATCGCCCCGGGCGAGGAGCTGGCGGACGAACTCGAGCCCGAGGCCGCGGTTGGCGCCGGTGACCAGGCTGCGGCGGGGGGGTGGGGAATCACTCATCGCGGTCATCCCGGGTCGGCGGAGGCGCCAGTGTATGGCCCGGGCCGTAGCTGTGCCGGGTTGGCCGGATGGCTACCCCTATCGCGGCCAACCGCGGCCGGCGCCGGCCGTGTGGGACTTCTGGCCTGTTGCCTGACTTCGCCGGTGGCCTACGATGAGGCATCCACCCGGACAAGGGAGTCCGGGTTTACCCGATCAGGAGTTCTCGATGACCGCTTCCTTCCGACCGCGCGCCGCGGCCCTCGCCATCGCCCTGGCCACGGCCATCGGCGGCACCGCCTTCGTGCCCACTGCCGTGCATGCCGCGCCCAAGGCAACGGTGGACATTCCGTTCGAGCAGTTCACGCTGCCCAACGGCCTGCGCGTGGTCGTGCACACCGATCGCAAGGCGCCGATCGTCGCGGTCAACATCTGGTACCACGTCGGCAGCAAGGACGAGCCGGCCGGGCGCACCGGCTTCGCGCACCTGTTCGAGCACCTGATGTTCAACGGCTCGGAAAACCATCGCGGTGAGTTCTTCGAGCCGTTCGAGCTGGTCGGCACCACCGACCAGAACGGCACCACCAATTCCGACCGCACCAACTATTTCCAGAACGTGCCCACGACTGCCCTCGACATGGCGCTGTGGATGGAATCGGACCGCATGGGCCACTTGCTGGGCGCGATCGACCAGGCCGTGCTCGACGAGCAGCGTGGCGTCGTCCAGAACGAGAAGCGCGAGGGCGAGAACCAGCCCTACGGCCAGGTCTGGGACGAGCTGGGCCGGTCGTTGTATCCGAAGACGCATCCGTACCACCACAGCACGATCGGCTCGATGACCGACCTCAACGCGGCATCGCTGGAAGACGTGAAGGGCTGGTTCCGGACCTGGTATGGCCCGAACAACGCCGTGCTCGTGCTTGCCGGCGACATCGACCTGGCGACCGCGAAGCAAAAGGTCACCGATTACTTCGGCAACATCCCCGCCACGCCGACCATGGCCCAGCCCGAGGTCGACGTCGCGCCGCTGGCGAAGTCCTCCCGCGCGACCATGACCGACAAGGTGCCGCAGGCGCGCATCCACCGCGTCTGGAATGTCGCCGAAACCGGCACCACCGACCTCGACCAGCTGCAGTTGCTGGCGCAGGTGCTCGGTGGCAGCAAGTCCTCACGCCTGGACCGCCGCCTGCTGCACCAGGACAAGCTGGTCGACAGCATCTCGGCCTCGGCCTACGGATCGCAGCTGAGCTCCAACTTCCTGATCACCGCCGACGTGAAGCAGGGCGTTGATCCGGCCAAGGTTGAAGCGGTCATTGACGAGGAGATCCAGCGCCTGCTCAAGGACGGCCCGAGCAAGACCGAGGTCGAGCAGGCCCGCACCGTGTTCAAGGCCGGCTTCGTCCGCGGCATCGAGCGCATCGGCGGCTTCGGCGGCAAGGCCGACGCGCTGGCCGAGTGCGCCGTCTTTACCGGGAACCCGGGCTGCTTCCGCGACAGCCTGAAGGTAATCGACACCGCCACGCCGAAGGACCTCAAGGCGATCGGCAACAAGTGGCTGACCAAGGGCAGCCACACCCTGGTGGTGGTACCCGGCGAGCGCTCGGCCATCGCCGAGGCCCCGTCGGTGACGCCGGCGCCGCTGACGCTGCCGCCGGTGGACCCGAGGTACACCACCACGCCCAGCCCGATCGACCGCAGCAAGGGCGTGCCGGTCACCAGCCACTTCCCCGACCTGATATTCCCATCGCTGCAGCGCGCGACGCTGAAGAACGGCACCCGCGTGATCCTGGCCGAGCGCCACGACATCCCGGTGGTGCAGATGAGCTACGAGTTCCTCGGCGGGTTCAGCGCCGACCAGGGCCGCAAGCTGGGTACCTCGAGCTTCGCCATGGGCATGCTCGACGAAGGTGCGGGCGACCTCGACGCGCTGGCGTTCGGCGACCGCGCCGAGTCGCTGGGCGCCAACATCGGTGCCGGCGCTTCGCTCGACGGCGGCAAGGTCTACCTGTCGGCGCTGAAGCAGAACCTGGTGCCTTCCATCGGCCTGTTCTCGCAGATGCTGCGTACGCCGCGCTTCGACCAGAAGGAGATCGACCGGGTCAAGGCGACCTGGGTGGCCGGCATCAAGCAGGAGAAGGCGCGCCCCAACGGCGCCGCGCTGCGCGTGCTGCCGCCGCTGCTGTACGGCGAGGGCCATGCTTATGCGATGCCGTTCAGTGGCAGCGGCACCGAGGCGTCGATCTCCTCGCTCACCCGCGAAGACCTGGTTGCCTTCCACCAGGCGTGGGTGCGCCCGCAGGACGCCACGCTGATCGTGGTTGGCGACACCACGCTGAAGGAAATCGTGCCGCTACTCGACAAGCAGCTGGGCGACTGGAAGGGCACCGGTGAAGCGCCGGCCAAGCCGGTCATCGCCGAGGTCGCACGGCCGAAGGCGCCGCGCGTGTTCCTGATCGACCAGCCCGGTGCGGTGCAGGCCAACATCTTCGCCGGCCAGGTCGTGCCCTCCACCAAGGATGCCAGCTCGGTGCGGTTCGACATCGCCAATTCCGTGCTCGGTGGCGAGTTCTCCTCGCGCCTCAACATGAACCTGCGCGAGAGCAAGCACTGGGCCTATGGCGCCTACAGCTTCTCGGCCAGCGCGCTGGGCCAGCGTCCGTGGATGGCGTTCGCGCCGGTGCAGATCGACAAGACCGCCGACTCGCTGAAGGAACTCAATCGCGAGATCAGCGCCTACGCCAGTGGCGAGAAGCCGCCGACCGCGGCCGAGGTGGCGAAGATCCAGGCCACCGAGATCCGCGCCCTGCCGGGCTCGTTCGAAACCGCTTCGTCGGTGCTCGGTGCGATCGGCGCGATCGTCCGTTACGACCGCCCGGACGACTACGTGTTCAAGCGCAAGGCCGAGATCGAGGCGATGACGCCGGAGGAGGTCAAGGCGGCAGCGGCCACCATTGATCCGGACGCGTTGACCTGGGTGGTCGTCGGCGACCTCAAGCAGATCGAACAGCCATTGCGCGCACTGAAGCTGGGCGACGTGCAGGTGCTCGACAGCGACGGCCAGACGGCTGCGGCGGCCAAATAAGGCACGGCAACCGGGGCCGGCATCGTCGAACCGCGACGCCGGCCTCAGTCACTGTTCACTTCTTCTCATTCACAACGTCTGCCACTGGGGCGACAATCGCGCCCATTCGAGTGGCGGGCGTGTTTCGCGCTCACCGCACTCAAACAACATCAAGGTCGGAGCAGGCAATGCGTCAGTCGATGTGGGGAATGATCCTGGCAGCAGGTTCGGTGTTCGTGGTCGGCGGTTGCACCTGGGTGCCGATGGCACCGGGCGCCACGTCGGTGCGCGTGATCGACGGCAGCAGCGCGCCGGCCGGTTGCGAGAAGAAGGGCGAGGTCGAGGTCACGGTCAAGAACAGCGTCGGCTTCTACGACCGCAACGAATTGCGCGTCCGCGAAGAGCTGGAAACGCTTGCACGAAATGAAGCCCTGGGGCTGCAAGCGGATACCGTTCAGCCGATGGGCGAGCCGTTGAACGGCTCGCAGCGTTTCGCCGCCTGGCGTTGTGGCGCCGGGAACGCCCCGTCGAAGGCTTCCGGTACCGCTGGCGGCGCCCAGACCTTTCCGGTCGGTCGCTGATCACACCTGGCCGCACCTGATCGGGGCCTTGACCGCCGGTCGCCGGGGGCGTGAACCACACGCCCCCGAATGGTGGGGGCTGCCATAAAGCGTTAACATGGTGTGTTCATCCGTCTACGGTCAGATCACCCATGTTGTTCCAGCACGTCGCAATCGCCGGCCTTGCCCATATCGACGCCCCACGCCGGCTGACCTCGGATGAGATCAACACGCGTCTCAAGCCCACGCTTGATCGCCTTGGCATCAAGTACAACGTGCTTGAAGAAGTTGCAGGTGTGCGCGAGCGTCGTTTGTGGGATGGCGAAGTACGCGCCTCCGACGCGGCCACGCTCGCCGGCGTGAAGGCGCTGGCCGATGCCGGGATCGACGCCGACCGCGTCGGCCTGCTGGTCAGCACCTCGGTAAGCCGCGACTATTTGGAGCCGTCGACGGCCTCCATCGTGTCCGGCAACCTGCGCCTGCCCAACACCTGCCAGAACTTCGACGTGGCCAATGCCTGCCTGGCGTTCCTCAACGGCATGGACATCGCCAGCCGGATGATCGAACGCGGCGAAATCGACTACGCCCTGGTCGTCAACGGCGAGACCGCGGACCTGGCCTACGAGAAAACCCTCGAGCGCCTGAGCCGCGACGACGTCACCGAAGAACAGTTCCGCGACGAGATGGCGACACTGACCCTCGGCAGCGGTGCCGCCGCCATGGTGCTGGCACGCAGCGAGCTGGTGCCGGGTGCGCCGCGCTATCGCGGCAGCGTCACCCGCTCGGCCACCGAGTGGAACCAGCTGTGTCGTGGCGACATGGCGCACGATCGCATGGTGGCCGACGGCCGCATGCTGATGATCGAAGGCCTCAAGCTTGCCAAGACGACGTTCATCGCTGCACGCGCGGCGATGGGCTGGGTGGTGGAGGAGCTCGACGAGTTCGTCATCCACCAGGTCAGCAAGGCCCACACCCAGGCCTTCCTCAAGGCGTTCCACATCGACCCGAAGAAGGTCATGACGATCTTCGGCGAGCACGGCAACATCGGCCCGGCCTCGGTGCCGATCGTGCTGAGCAAGCTGCGCGAAGGCGGCCGCCTGAAGAAGGGCACGCGCGTGGCGCTGCTCGGCATCGGCTCGGGCCTGAACTGCTCGATGGCGGAAGTGGTCTGGTAAGACCGCCACCGGATCGCACATGAAAACCCGGCCCAGCGCCGGGTTTTTCTTTTGTAGCCCGGGTAAGCGGAGCGCACCCGGGATTGAGGCGCACCCGGGATCGAGGCGCATGTACCCGGGATCGACACGCATGAACCCCGGGCGCCCCCGGATCAAGTCCGGGGTTACCGGGGCTACGGATGCACTGCCTTCTGCTCAAATCCGGTCACGCATCCGCATCGCGCCGCCGCTACGGTAGCCGCAACCATTGGCCAGGGAGGCCTCCCATGCGTTATGCGCTGCGCCTGTGCGCGCTGATCGTTTCGATGCACTGCGTTGCAGCGGCCGCCCAGCCGCTGATCGTGGCCCACCGTGGTGGCGCCGCCGATTACCCCGAGAACACGCTGATCGCGGTCAAGGGTGCATTGCGCAACGGCGCAGGCGCGGTCTGGCTCAGCGTCCAGCTCAGTGCCGATCACGTTCCGGTGCTCTACCGTCCCCAGGATCTGTCGGCGCTGACCAACGCGGAAGGGCCCGTCAACGCCTACGGCTGGCGGCAATTGCAGCGCGTCAATGCCGGATGGAACTTCAGCGTCGACGATGCAGCCGGCGCAACCCGGTATCCCTACCGTGACAAGCGCGTGCCGGTGCCGACGCTGGAAAGTGTGCTGGCGCGAATCCCGCGCGATGTTCCGGTGGTGCTCGACATGAAGTCCCTGCCGGCCCAACCCCTGGTCGCCGCCGTGGCGGAGGTGCTGCAACGCCGGAACGAATGGGGGCGTGTCCTGCTCTACTCGACCGATGCATCGTTCGATCCGCTATGGGCGCGTTACCCGCAGGCGCGGCGCTTCGAGACCCGCGATGCCACGCGAGGACGCCTGGTGACACGGCTGTTATCCGGCAGATGCGATCCGCCGGCAGCGCCGCAGTGGGCGGCATTCGAGCTGCGCCGCCGCCTGGAAGTCGTCGAGAGATTCACTTTGGGCGAGGGTCATTCGACGGTCGATGCCGTGCTGTGGACGCCCGAGACGATGGCCTGTTTTCGACAGGGTGAGGCAAAGCTGCTCTGGATAGGCATCAACACCCAGTCTGACTACCAGCATGCCGATCGAATGGGGGCCGATGCGGTACTGGTGGACTCCCCGGCGCAGGCGCGCGGCTGGCGTCGACCGGGGGGATCGGTGCAGCACCAGGTCAGGTCGGCGCACCCGGAATCGGCAGGCACTCCATGACCTCGACCGCGTCGCCGGGGAAAATCGTGAAGTGCGGGTGCTTCTCGAACATCTTCGCCGCGGCTTCATGCGAGTCGGCCTGCACGACGGTATAGGCGGCGAGTGCATTGTGGGTGTCACTGATGCCATCGGGGTCGACACGCTTGGTTCGCCCGAGCGGCGCGCCCATGTCGACGATTGCATCGCGATTCGCATCGACCCACTTGCCCCACGCTTCCATGCCGGCACGATCGCGTGCGTTGCGCGCGGCCTCGTCCGTGAGCTCGCGCTCGGCCTTCTCGCGGGCGATGGCCGTGCCGGTGAATACGGCCATGAACTTCTTCATGATCAACTCCGGGATCCATTGACGCCCCATGGTCCCATGCAACGCGCGTGGCGCGCGTTAGCGGCCGGTGACGGGAACGCATCAGATCTGCACAACGCTGCCGCGCCAACCGTCACGACATGGCGGACGCGTCGAGCACGATGCGGTAGCGCGCCTTGCCGTCCAGCAGATGCTTCAGCGCCTCGTTGACCTGGTTCATCGGGAACATCTCGACCTGCGGACGGATGTCATGCCGCGCGGCGAAGTCGAGCAGCGTCGCGATGTCGGTGGGCGAGCCGGTGGGCGAACCCGAGATCTCCCGCTGTTTCATGATCAGGCTGAAAGCGGCCACGGGAATTGGCTCCAAAACCGCGCCGACGACGTGCATCCGCCCTTTCGGTGCCAGCGTGCCGACCATGGCATCCCAGTCCATCGGCACGTTCACGGTCACCAGCAACAGATCAAGGCTGCCGGCGATGGCGGCAATGGCGGACGAGTCGCGACTGGCGACGACGTGGTGCGCACCGAAGCTGCGTGCCTCATCGGCTTTGGCCGCGGTGGAGGTAAAGGCAGTGACATCGCAGCCCCACGCGGCCGCGAACTTGATCGCCATGTGGCCCAGGCCACCGATGCCGACCACGCCCACGCGTGCGGTCGGCTTGATGTCGTAGGCGAGGAATGGCTTGAACACGGTGATGCCGCCGCACAGCAGCGGCCCGGCGCTGGCCACGTCCAGGCCCTCCGGAACCGGTATGGCCCACGCCCAGTGCGCGCGCACCTTCTGCGCGAACGCGCCATGGTGCCCGCCGATGGTGGCCTGGATCGTCGAGCACAGGTTCTGCGCGCCCGACAAACATTCCCGGCAATGCATGCATGTTTCCGCGGTCCAGCCGACGCCGACGCGCTGGCCGACCTGCAAGCCCTTGGCGTGGGGGCCGAGTGCGGAGATGCGGCCGATCGCTTCGTGGCCGGGGACCAGGGGGTAGCGTGTCATGCCCCACTCGTTGGCCAGCATCGACAGGTCGGAGTGGCAGATGCCGCAGTACTCGACATCCACTTCGACCTCTTCCGCGCCGAGCGGTCCGAGGTCCAGGTCCTGCAGGGCCAATGGCTGGCCGGGGGCCGGGGAAGCCCATGCCTTGATCGTCGACATCTCGTACTCCGCATCCGCAACAACGGCTGTCCACGTTACGCCGCGTGGCGCATCCAACGGATGAAACCGCGATGACCGGGCCCGCTGCAGAATGCAGACGCAGCAAGCCCGGCCCGTGGCACCGTTCAGTGATGCTTGCGCTGCGGACGCAGCTGCGTCTTGAACACGTACTTGCCGACCTTCTCGCCCAGCTTCACGCCAGCCTCGCAGCCGCTGCGGAAGTGGATGCCGCCGTACACGCGCGCATTCGCAGATTCATCCGCTGCCTGTGACAGCGTTGAATAGCTGCGGGTCACCGACGGCGGAAGGCCCGTCGCAGTGAAGGTGAACGGAACTTCGTCGGTGCCGAAGAATTCGCGCAGCACGCCCGAGAACGAGCCGACCGTGTTGGGCAACCCGCAGGTGTAGTCCGGATAGGGCGGCGTGACGATGTACGACGTCCAGTTCGGGTCGGGCTGGGTGTCCTTGTTGCCGTCGTCGGCCCAGCGGATCGCGGTATAGGGCCGCCAGAAGTTGTAGTAGTACTTGACCCGGAAGGTGGCAACCAGGCCGTCGTTTATGGCCATGTTCATCAGCGCGAACAGGCGGGCGTTCTCCCACAGATCGAAGTCGTAGTCGGCGACGATGACACGGGCGACACCGTTGAGATTGCCGCCGCCGCCGGGCCAGAAGCGCGCGATGCGGCTCTGCTCGGAGTCCGGAGCGGCATTGCGGACGAGCGCATTGCCGACCGTCTTCACCTCGTTGTATTCCTTCGCATACGCCTTGCTCCTGAGATTGAGCATCGCCGCGCGGCCCGGATTGAACTGCCACGGACTTGCGAGCGCGAACAGCTCGACGTTGCCCCAACCGCCAAATTGCGGGAACGGCGCCGGTGCGGGCGGTGTCGGCAGTGTCGGCTGGTAGACGCCGGGCGCGGGCGCAAGCGTGTAAGGAACGTGCGGCGTCTGTGACCCGTCGAGCAGGCGCATGTCGAGAATGGCGTCGGCGGCGACGGCACCGATTGCTTCACCCTGGCTGATGCACGCCGGCTGCGCCGGGGCGCAGGCCGGAAGCGCGCCGATGAAGCTGCTGTAAGCGGTGTTGATCGTCGCGGCCTGGCTCGGCAGCGTCGACAGCAGGACATCGCGCGCGGCGCGCGCGACCGCGGCGTCAGGCGAAGCGTTGGGATTGCCGGCGCCGACCGCCGCGTACGTCTTGTAGCGTGGATCGATGGCGTTCAATGCATCGTGGATGGCGATGTGGACCATCGCGAACACGCGGAACTGCTGAGGCGGCCCCCCTGCCGCCCCAATGACCTGATTGGCCGTGGCATTCCAGTCAGTCACGGCATCGGCAAGCGCCTGGCCCGGAACGGCCAACGGCAGAACGCCCACTAACAGCCAGCGGGGCGAGCGCATGAGGGGGAACTTCATGATGGACTCCTTGCATCAGAGGACGCGCCATTGCGGCGCGACCGCCGGGGGGCGGTGCTGGAATCGACGCAAAAGAGTTACGCGGAACGATTGCTCCGCAGGCCACTGCATTGCGCGAGCCCCGCTACGACGCCTCGCGGGGCGGCACGAATCCTGCCCGGGCAGTTGCCCGGGGCTCGTCCGGACTCACAACGTGGTGATGACCTCGCCGCTCGCACGACGCAGCAGGTCGGCCGCCTCGGTGCGCTGCGCATGCGAGAGCGCGTGCACGACGACTGCGTAGCGACCTTCTGAGAGCGCGTCCTTGACCTTGAGGATGTAGAGGTCATGGTCGGGACGCAGCGTGACCAGCCCGCCAAACATCAAACCCGCGACCGCGCCGAAGAAAATGATGGCGCCGGCTGCATACACAGCCGAGTTGACGATGAAGGGAACCCGCAGCGCGAACATCACCGCGAACAGCGCGGCGCCAAGCGCGGCACCCAGCAGGCCGAGCCAGAAATGCGCGCGCAGCATGGTCGAGAAGATCCCCTGGCTTTCAGGTTCGAGCTTCTTGCCCGCATGCGGATCGTGCGGCGCTACGACGCGGACCTGTGTTTCCTTGAGGTGCAGCGTTCGACGGACGGTTTCCGCCGCCTGCAACGCAGCGGCCTTGCTTCCAAGGACGGCGGCGACCTTGCTGTTGGAGACCTCGCCGGTGATCACATGTTCGGTCATGGCACGCTCCTGCGTGTGTCATCGACCGGATCGTCGGACGCACCCGGTTGCGCAGCCGTGAAATCGCGGTGATCCGACTCGGCAGGCTCATCATTGTGATGGGGCCGTCATGAGGGAAAACTGGCGGCAGCGGGCCATTCGCAGTCAGGCGGCCGCTCGCCACATTGCGGTCGATTGCCATCGACATGGCCGCCGCCCATAGCCCATGCCCCCCGCACACGGGATAATGGCCGCCTTTCCGGCTTGCGGCCCTCCGCGAGCGCCATCGAGCCGCCATGACGATCGAGCTACCGCTACCCGAGTACCCCTTCGCCCCGCAGCGCCTGCAGGTCCGTCCCGACATCTGGATGAGCTACCTCGACGAAGGCCCGAAGGACGGCGAAGTGGTCGTGATGCTGCACGGCAACCCGTCGTGGAGTTATTACTGGCGTCGGCTGGTGCTCGGTCTTCGCGACCGCTACCGCTGCATCGTCCCCGATCACGTCGGCATGGGCCTGTCGGACAAGCCCGATGACGCACCCGGTGCCAGGCCCGGCTACCGCTACACCCTGCAGTCGCGCATCGACGACGTCGAGACGCTGCTGCAGAACCTCGGCGTCACCGGGCCGGTCACGCTGGCGGTGCACGACTGGGGCGGCGGCATCGGTTTCGGCTGGGGCCTGAAGCACTCGGCGCAGATCCGCCGACTGGTGGTGCTCAATACCGGCGCATTCCCGCTGCCGGCGGCCAAACCGCTGCCGAAGTCGCTGCGTCTCGGCCGCGATTCGGCGGTGGGCACCGGCATGATCCGTGGCCTCAACGCCTTCGCCGGCATCACCGCGCGGGTGGGCGTCGAGCACGCGATGCCTGACGACGTGCGCCGCGCCTACCTGGCGCCGTACGACACCTGGGCCAATCGCATTGCCACGTCGCGCTTCGTCCAGGACATCCCGCTGGGCGAGGGCGATGCCGCCTGGCCGCTGGTGCAGGCGATGGGGCGCAAGCTGCCCGAATACGCCGACCGCCCGACGTTCATCGGCTGGGGGCTGCGCGACTTCGTCTTCGACAAGCACTTCCTCAAGGGATTCACCGACGCGTTGCCACAGGCGCAGGTCCACGCGTTCGAGGACGCAGGCCACTACGTGCTGGAGGACAAGGCGGACGTGCTGGTGCCGAAGATCCGCCAGTTCCTGGGCACGCACGGCCTCTGAATACCGTTGGCCCGTCCGCGGTCAGGCCGATCGCATCACAGGACGGGCATCGGGTTTTTTTCCGCGTCGTCCACGTCCGCCCAGTCGTTTACGGTCAGCACCGCCAGCCCGTGGGCCAGGCGCGCCTTGTCGCACTGCGCGCTGGCGGCGCCGAACTCCCATGAGGCCGGCACCGCCGCGCACACCGACGGGCGCCGGTCGTGGATGGTGCAGCGGCTGTAACGGCCGATGTCGGCGTCCAGCGCAACGCAATTCGGTTGTGCCTGCGAGGTGCCGCGCATGACCCGTTCGTGCGAGCGCAGCGATTCGGTCAGTTCCAGTGGTACCCGCCCGCCCAGGTCCGGGTCGGCCTCGGACCAGTGGAAACTCACGCGGAAGAAGGCGCAGCAGGCGCCGCAGGTCAGGCAGGGGTGTTGCATGGGCGCACAGTGCACGGAAACAGCAGTTCGGGGCCGCGATTCTGAGGCTTTGCCGGCGCGAAGCAAGCGGCGCCCGGACAGGTGAAAATGAACGGATGAGCACCCCCTGCAACATCGCCGCCTCGCTGCCCCTGCTGGCGGGCCAGTTCCCCGACCGGATCGCCATGCGCTGCCCCGGCACGCGCGGTCCGGACGGCCTGGCTCGTTTCGACCTGACCCTGACCTACCGCGAGCTCGACCAGCGCAGCGACGCCATCGCCGCCGGCCTGGCGCGGCGCGGGATCGTCCGCGGCACCCGCACCGTGGTGATGGTGCGGCCGTCGCCGGAGTTCTTCCTGCTGATGTTCGCGCTGTTCAAGGCGGGCGCGGTGCCGGTGCTGGTCGACCCGGGCATCGACCGGCGCGCGCTGCGGCAGTGCCTCGACGAGGCCCAGCCCGAGGCCTTCATCGGCATCGCGCTGGCGCAGTTCGCGCGGGTGCTGCTGGGGTGGGCGAAATCGGCGCGGGTTCGCATCACCACCGGACGTCGCCCTTGGCTGGCGGACGCGACCCTGGCTCGGGTCGAGCGCGACGGTGCCGGCGCCTGCTCGCAGCTGGCCGCGACCGAACCCGACGATGTCGCCGCGATCCTCTTCACCAGTGGCTCGACCGGTATTCCCAAGGGCGTGGTCTATCGCCACCGCCATTTCGTCGCCCAGATCGCGATGTTGCGCGATGCCTTCGGCATTGGTGCCGGCGGCGTCGATCTGCCGACGTTTCCGCCGTTCGCGTTGTTCGATCCGGCGCTGGGCCTGACCTCGGTGATCCCGGACATGGACCCGACCAAGCCGGCGCTGGCCGATCCGCGCAAGCTGCACGACGCCATCTCCCGCTTCGGTGTCGACCAGCTGTTCGGCTCGCCGGCGTTGATGGCGGTGCTCGCCGGCCACGGCGTGGCGCTGCCGACGGTGAAGCGCGTGACCTCCGCCGGCGCGCCGGTGCCGGCCGACGTCGTCGCGAAGATGCGCGAGCTGCTGCCCGACGACGCCCAGTTCTGGACCCCGTACGGCGCCACCGAGTGCCTGCCCGTGGCGGTGATCGAAGGCCGCGAACTGCAGGCCACGCGCGCGGCGACCGAAGCGGGTGCGGGCACCTGCGTCGGCCGCGCGGTGTCGCCCAACGACGTGCGCATCATCGCGATCAGCGACGAGGCGATCGCACTGTGGTCGCCCGATCTGGAAGTCGGGCCAGGTGTCGTCGGCGAAATCTCCGTCGCCGGGCCCAGCGTCACCGACCAGTACTTCAATCGCGAAGCACAGACGCGCCTCGCCAAGATCCGCGAGCAGCTCGACGACGGCAGCGAGCGCGTCGTGCACCGGATGGGCGACGTCGGTTACCTGGACGCGGAGGGAAGGCTCTGGTTCTGCGGGCGCAAGTCGCACCGGGTCGAGACTGCCCAGGGGCCGCTGTACACCGAGCAGGTCGAGCCGGTGTTCAACATCCACCCGGATGTTCGCCGCACGGCGCTGGTCGGCGTCGGCGAATCCGGATCACAGCGGCCGGTGCTGTGCGTGGAGCTGCGACATGGCGTGGATGCCGGGCAGTGGCCGCGGATCGAACGCGAGCTGCGCGCGCTGGGCAGTTCCCGGGCGCATTCGTCCGCCATCGCCCATTTCGCCCTGCACCCGAAGTTCCCGGTGGACATCCGGCACAACGCGAAGATTGGCCGCGAGAAGCTGGCGGTCTGGGCGGCGCAGCTGGCGGACGCCTGAGGGTTCGCCCTCCGCCAACCGAAGCCAAACCTCCCTCCCTTTCGCGCAGCGAAGGGGAGGGTCGGGGAGGGGTAGGATCGGAGCGGCAACGGCAAGGAGGCCGTGACCGTGAAAACCCGGTGCTGAGATACTGGAACCACGATGTCCTGCTGCGACTGCACGACGTGGCAAACGACATCCACCGTCACCTGAGCCGTGGCTTTACCCCTCCCCAGCCCTCCCCTTCGCTGTGCGAAAGGGAGGGGGCAAACTGCAAGCGCGAAGGCAACGACGAATGAAGATCCTGGTAACCGGCGGTGGTGGCTTTCTCGGGCAGGCACTCTGCCGCGGACTACGCGCGCGGGGCTACGAAGTGGTGAGCCTCAACCGCGGCAGTTACGACGCACTCGACGCCATCGGCGCCCAACAGGTCCAAGGGGACCTCGCCCAGCGCGATGCGGTCGTCGCCGCGGCACGCGGCTGTGATGCGGTGTTCCACAACGCCGCCAAGGCCGGCGCATGGGGCAGCTACAAGAGCTACCACGAGGCCAATGTGGTCGGCACCGACAACGTCATCGCCGCCTGCCGCGCCCACGGCATCGGCCGCCTCATCTACACCTCCACGCCCAGCGTGACCCACCGCGCGACCCATCCGGTCGAGGGCGGTACCGCTCAGAACGTGCCCTACGGCGACCATCTCAAGGCGCCGTATGCCGCGACCAAGCAGATCGCCGAGCGAGCCGTGATCGCCGCCAACGATACGTCGCTGGCGACGATCGCCCTGCGCCCTCGGCTGATCTGGGGCGTCGGCGACAACCAGTTGCTACCACGCCTGGTCGAACGCGCCAAAGCCGGTCGCCTGCGTTTCGTCGGCGATGGCGAAAACCGCATCGACACGACCTACGTCGAAAACGCCGCGCAAGCGCACTTCGATGCATTCGACCACCTGGCGCAGGGCGCGGCCTGCGCCGGTCGCGCGTACTTCATCAGCAATGGCGAGCCGAAGACGGTGCGCGAGATCGTCAACGGCCTGTTGCAGGCCGCCGGTGCGCCCTTGGTCACCAAGACCATTCCGTTCCGCGCGGCGTATGTCGCCGGCATGATCTGCGAAGGCTTGTGGCATGCACTGCCGCTGAAAGGCGAGCCGCCGATGACGCGCTTCCTCGCCGAGCAACTGAGCACGACGCACTGGTACGACATGGCGCCGGCCAAGCGCGACTTCGGCTACGTTCCGCGGGTGAGCATTCACGAGGGCCTCACCCGGCTGAAGGCTGCGTGGTCGGAACACGCGGCCGTCACCCCGTGAATACAAATGCGTATGCACGATCGGTACACACACACGAGGCGCAACACGCCGGAGGTTTACCGATGCTGCACTACGCAGTGGTGTTCTTCGTAATCGCGATCATTGCTGCTGTGCTGGGCTTCACCGGCATCGCCGGCACTGCCAGCAACATCGCCTGGATCCTGTTCGTGGTCTTCCTGATCCTGGCGGTCGTCTCGATGCTGCGCGGCAGACGCGTCTGAGTCACCCGCGGTCAACCCATCCGCTGACCGCATGCCACGCCGGGCGTTCCCGCAAGGGGCGCCCGGCGCTGGTGTCAGCACCCGCAGGGCTACAATGAGGAGATGACCGACCCATCTCCCTCGCCACTGGCCGCGCTCAAGCCCATCGCCGGGCGCGCCCTGGAAGCCGCGCTCAATCGCGCGCTGGCACTCGACCCCGACACCCGCGACGGACTGCGCACCCTTGACGGGCGCCGCGTGGCCTTGCGCGTGGCATCCCCGCCGCTGGCCCTGCAGGTGCGCGTGGTTGGCGAGCGGCTCGAGGTCGGCCCGGTCGAAGGCGAGGGCGAACCCGACCTGTCGGTCCGCAGCACGCTTGGCGGCCTGCTGTCGCAGTTGCCGTTCCTGCGCAATGACGATGCCCCGCCGGTGGGCAAGCTGCGCATCGAAGGCGATGCCGACCTGGCGCGCCGGTTGCAGCGGCTGGCCGAGCGTTTCGATCCGGACTGGCAGCAGCCGTTCGTGAGCGTCTTCGGTGAAGTGCTGGGCGTGCAGATCGCCAACTCGTTCGCCGCCGGGCTGCGCCATGCCCGCGGCGCCGCCGGCGCGTTCGCCGGCAACGCCGTCGAGTACGTGACCGAGGAGTCGCGCGACGTGATCCCGCGCGAAGAACTCAACGCCTTCCATGACGATGTCGACACGCTCCGCGACGACGTCGAACGCCTGGCCGCGCGCGTCGGGCGCCTGCGCGTGCGCGACGGGGGCGGCGCATGAAGCCGGTGTTCCGCGCCTGGCGCATCGGCCGCGTGCTGTTGCGCTACCGCCTCGACGATCTGCTCGATGACACTCCGGTCGAACCCTGGCTGAAAATCGCCCGGCCGTTCGTGCCGCGCGCCTCCACCGAAATCGCCGCGATGCCGCGCGGTGCGCGCTTGCGCATGGCCTTGCAGGAGCTGGGCCCGATTTTCGTCAAGTTCGGCCAGATCCTCTCCACTCGCCGCGACCTGGTTCCGCCGGATGTCGCCGAAGAACTCGCGCTGCTGCAGGACCGCGTCGCCCCGTTCGACGGTGAGGCGGCACGGCTGATCGTCGAACGCGCGCTGGAGCGACCGGTCAGCGAAGCCTTCGCCCAGTTCGACACCTGCCCGCTGGCCTCGGCCTCGATCGCGCAGGTCCACGCAGCGACGCTGCCGCCGGACGCGAACGGCGTCTCGCGCGAAGTCGTGGTCAAAGTGTTGCGACCGAACATCGAGAAGCAGATCAGCGGCGACATCGCCCTGCTCAAGGTCGTGGCAGGCATCGTGGACCGCACCCATCCCAGCGCCGACAAGATCCGCCCGCGCGCGATTGTCGAAGAGATCGAGAACACCCTCGCCGCCGAGCTCGACCTGCAGCGCGAAGGCGCCAACGCCAGCGTGCTGCGCCGTTTCTGGGCCGACAGCGATGATCTGTACGTGCCAGAGGTGATCTGGTCGCACACCGCCGAACGCGCGCTCACGCTGGAGCGCGTGCGCGGCATCCCGTCCGACGACATCGCCGCGCTCGACGCCGCCGGCATCGACCGCCACGCACTCGCCGCCAAGGGCGTGCGTGTGTTCTACACGCAGGTGTTCCGCGACAACTTCTTCCATGCCGATGCCCATGCCGGCAACATCTGGGTGGACAGCGACCCGGCGCGGCGCACGAACCCGCGCTTCATCGCGCTCGACTTCGGCATCATGGGCCAGCTCTCGGATGAGGATCAGTACTACCTCGCCGAGAACTTCATGGCGATCTTCAACCGCGATTACCGCCGCATCGCCGAGCTGCACGTGCGCGCCGGCTGGATGCCCGCGCACATCCGCATCGACGAGCTCGAGGCGGCCGCGCGGTCGGTGTGCGAGCCGTACTTCACCCGCCCGCTCAGCGAGATATCGCTGGCCGAAGTGCTGCTGAAGCTGTTCCGCACCGCGCAACGGTATGAGCTGACCCTGCAGCCGCAGCTGATCCTGCTGCAGAAGACCCTGCTCAACATCGAAGGCGTCGGCCGCCTGCTCGATCCCAAGCTCGACATCTGGGCGGTGGCGCGACCGGTGCTGTCGAAGATCCTGGTCGAGCGCTACAGCCCGCAGCGCCTGGCCAGCGAGTTCCGCAAACGCCTGCCGGAGCTGGTGACGCATGCGCCGGAGATGCCGCGCCTGCTGCACGCCTGGCTGACCCAGCAGGTCGAGGGCAAGTCCGAACTGCATCTGCATTCGCGCGACCTGGCCGAGCTCAACCGCTCCATCCGCTCGGCCCAGCGCCGCACCGTTGCCGCCGTGCTCGGCGTCGGCCTGCTGATCTGCGCCACGGTGCTGTACGGCCTGGAGGCCGGCGGCCCGTCGCTGTGGTCGATCCCGGCCGCGGCATGGATCGCCGGCCTGGGCGGAATCTGGGCACTGCTGGCCGCGTGGCCGCGCCGCTCCTGACTCCTCCCTCTGCGAATGCAGGGGGAGGTTGAGAGGGGGTGAAGTGGGCCTTATGCGGATATTGAACGAGAGACGTCACCAGTGACTGCTTTACCCCTCCCCAGCCCTCCCCTCCATTCGGAAGGGAGGGAGCCAGAAGCGCTCGACATCCTTTACGTCGACGAGCAGCTGGCCGTGGTCAACAAGCCCGCCGGCCTGATGGTCCACGACAGCGCGCTGGCGCGCGGCGAGACCGACTTCGCCGCCGACCGCCTGCGCGAGCAGTTCGGCAGACCCATCTTCCTGGTCCACCGACTCGACCGCGCCACCAGCGGCTGCCTGTTGCTCGCGTTCGATCGAGACAGCGCCTCGGCGCTCGGCAAGGTGCTGATGTCGCGCGAAGTCGAGAAGGACTACTGGGCGATCTGCCGCGGCTGGCCGGAGGAAAGCTTCTTCGTCGACTATCCGCTCGATGGTGGCCCGGGCAAGCCGCAGAAGAAGCCGGCGATCACCCGCTTCACGCGCCTGGCGACCACCGAGCTGGAACTGCCGTCGGCCAACTTCCCGACCTCGCGATACGCGTTGCTGTGCGCGCAGCCGGAGACCGGGCGCTTCCGCCAGATCCGCCGGCACCTCAAGCACCTTTCGTACCACATGATCGGCGACACCAGCCACGGTGACGGTCGCCACAACCGCCAGTTCCGCATGCTCGGCATCCACCGGATGCTTCTGCATGCGCGGCGCCTGGCGTTCGCGCATCCGCTCGATGGGCGCCGGATCGTGGTGACCGCGCCGGTGGATGCGGAGTTCGCCAAAGCGCTGGCGCTGTTCGGCGAATCATCTGCAGCCTTCACCGCGGATCGCTAGAGTCACGCCATGCTCGAGATCAGCGACAAGCTGGCCATCCCCGACGACGAACTGGTCGAGCGCTTCGTCCGTTCGTCCGGTCCGGGTGGGCAGAACGTCAACAAGGTCGCCACCGCGGTCGAGTTGCGCTTCGACCTGGCCGGCTCGCCATCGCTGCCCGAGCCGGTGCGCGAGCGCCTGCTGGCCAAGCGCGACCGCCGCATCACCGACGAGGGCGTGCTGGTGATCAGCGCCCAGCGCTTCCGCACCCAGGACCGCAACCGTGAGGACGCACGCGAACGCCTGGCGGCTTTCATAGCAACCGGTCTGGTCGCGCCGATCCCGCGCGTGGCGACACGGCCGACCCGCGCGTCCAAGGAGCGCCGCCTCAGCGGCAAGCGTGAACGCGGTACGATCAAGCGCGGTCGCGTCGTCCGCGACTGGGACTGACGAACGCACTGCATGACGCAAGCGCACGAGCAACGAGGGGCCAATGGCCGAGACTGACGACCAACGGGTATTGACCCTGCCGCCGAGCGCGCCGCGGGTCCGGCCCAACGCCTTTACCCGCTGGGTCGGCCGCGCGATCCTGCGCGCCGGCGGTTGGCGCATGGTCGGTGCGTTCCCCGACATCCCGCGGCTGGTGCTGATCGGCGCGCCGCACTCGTCCAACTGGGACGGCATCTGGGGCTTCGCCGCGAAGATGGCGATGGGCCTGGACCTCAAGGTCCTGGGCAAGGATTCGTTGTTCAAGCTGCCGGTGATGGCGGCGCTGATGCGCCGGCTCGGGGTGATCCCGGTCGACCGCAAGGCGGCCCATGGCGTGGTCGAACAGGCGGCGCGGATGATCCGTGAAGCCGACCGGCTCTGGTACGCGCTGGCGCCGGAAGGCACGCGCCGGGTAGTGGAGCGCTGGAAGCCGGGCTTCTGGCGGATCGCCAAGTCGGCCGCGGTGCCGGTGGTGCCGGCGTATTTCCACTATGGCCAGAAGGTGATCGGCATCGGCCCGCCGTTCGACCTGGGCGAGGACTTCGATACCGACGTCAACCGCATCCGCAACTGGTACCGCGGCGTGTCGAAGGGCAAGAACCACGACGCCTGAGGGTGTCAGCGGTCCGACTGCCCGGTTGAATCGTAGTCGCCGCGCTCAAACAGCGCCGGCTTTATTAATTCTGTAAATGCTCGGGCCTGTGGTGATAAATACTTGCCCTTGCGGACCACCACGCCATAGGTCCGCGACGGGAAATACTCCGCCAGCGACCGCGCCGACAGCCGCTCCCGGTCGGCCTCGGTCAGGCAGATCGCGGTGACGATGCTGATCCCCAGGCCCATCGCCACGTACTGCTTGATGACCTCCCAGCCGCCTACCTCCAACGCCACCGTGTACGGCACCCGGTTCTGCTGGAACACCAGGTCGATCAGGCGATAGGTGGTCAGCCGTTGCGGCGGCAGGATCAGGCCGTACGGCGACAGGTCCTGCAGGTGAAGGTCTTCCTTGCGTGCCAGCGGGTGGTCGCGCGGCGTGATCAGCATCGGCTCGAAGCGGTAGACCGGCTCGTAGCTCAGGTCGGCCGGGACATCCAGCATCGAGCCCACCGCCAGGTCGACGCCGTCCGAGCGCAGCAAGTCGAGGCCGCCGGCACCGGTGACGTTGTGCAGCGTCAACCGCACCTCCGGATGGGTGGCGCGGAAGGCTTCGACGATGCGCGGCAGCAGATAGAGGATGGTCGAGCTGCCCGCGGCGACATTGAGTTCGCCGGCGTCGAGCCCACGGATCTTCTCCCGGAACACCGCATCCAGCCCGTCCAGCCCCTCGACGAGGGGTCGGGCCATCTCGTAGAGCTCCTGGCCCTCGCGGGTCAGGGCAATCCGGCGCCCGCTGCGCTCCAGCAACCGGACCCCCAGTTCCCGCTCCAGCGCCTGCAACTGCAGGGTCACCGCCGGCTGGCTCAGGTACAGCGCCTCGGCCGCCCGCGAGACCGAACCCAGGCGCGCGGTCTGGCAGAACGCGCGAAGCGGCTTGAGGCGGTCTCCCTTGTAGGCGAACCGGGGGCTGGCAGGGGGCTGGGTGGCCACTGGTTTCAATGCGTATTAAGGAAAGTAATGATTAGCATTGAAAAAACTTGATTGTCAAATAACACACGCCGCCGCATGGTGACCTTCCAAGGTGACCACGGAGTTACAGGCATGTCGGCAGTGATGGCCAAGCGGGAAGACGGCGACGCCCAGGGGGGTATCGAGGGCAGCATTGATGTCCTGGCCCAGGCGGAAGGCCAGGACCGGGTACTGACCCCAGCCGCGCTGCGGTTCCTGGCCGGGCTGCACCGCCGCTTCGAGGCGACCCGTCAGGCCCGCCTCACTGCCCGCGCCGGGCGCCAGGCCGAATTCGACGCCGGCGATGTGCCGGACTTCCGCGCCGACACCGCCGCCATCCGAAGTGGCAACTGGAAAGTCGCGCCGCTGCCGCAGGCGCTGCTCGACCGTCGCGTCGAGATCACCGGACCGGTCGACCCGAAGATGGTCATCAACGCGCTCAACTCCGGCGCGAAGGTCTACATGGCCGACTTCGAGGACAGCACCTCGCCGACCTGGGACAACCTCATCGCCGGCCAGCGCGCGCTGATCGCAGCAGTCGCCGGCACCCTCGAGTTCACCGCCACGGGCGCCGACGGCAGCGCCGGCAAGCACTACACGCTGCGACCGTTCGAGGAGCAGGCGGTGCTGATGGTCCGTCCGCGCGGCTGGCACCTCGACGAGAAGCACGTCCGCATCGACGGCGCGCCGATGTCGGCCAGTCTGTTCGACCTGGGCCTGTTCGCTTTCCACAACTCGGACGTGCTCGCCGCGAAGGATCGCGGACCCTATTTCTACCTGCCCAAGCTGCAGTCGATGGAAGAGGCGCAGCTGTGGAGCGACGTGCTCGACCACGTCGAGCGCGAACTGCGCCTCACGCCCGGCCAGCTCAAGGTCACCGTTTTGATCGAGACGCTGCCGGCGGTGTTCGAGATGGACGAGATCCTGCATGCGCTGCGCACGCGCATCGCCGGCCTCAATTGTGGTCGCTGGGACTACGTGTTCTCGTACATCAAGACCTTCCGCCGGCACCGCGACAAGGTGCTGCCCGAGCGCGCCCAGGTCACCATGACCCAGCCGTTCCTCAAGGCCTACTCCGAGCTGCTGATCCAGACCTGCCATAAGCGCGGTGCGCACGCGATGGGCGGTATGGCCGCGCAGATCCCGATCAGCGGCGACGAAGCGGCCAACGAAGTCGCCATGGCCAAGGTCCGCGCCGACAAGCTGCGAGAAGTCACCGCCGGCCACGACGGCACCTGGGTCGCGCACCCCGCGCTGATCCCGCTGGCGCGCGAGATCTTCGACGAACGCATGCCCACGCCGAACCAGCGCCACGTGCTGCGCGACGACGTGTGGGTCACCCGCGACGACCTGATCAAGCCGTCGCTTGGCACGATCAGCCGCGCCGGCTTCGAAGGCAATGTCGAAGTCTGCGTGCGCTACCTCGCTGCCTGGCTCGACGGCAATGGCTGCGTGCCGATCCATTGGCTCATGGAGGACGCGGCGACCGCCGAGATCGCCCGCACCCAGTTGTGGCAGTGGCTGCACAGCGATGGCCTGCATCTCGATGACGGCACCCAGGTCGATTTCGCCCTGCTCGAACGCGCCTTCCTGAACCTGCCGGGCCGCCTCGGCGACCGCGACCGCATGCCCGGTGCGAGCCGGATCAACGAAGCGATCGGCGTCCTCGACCGCCTCACCCACGCCGAGGTGCTGGAGGACTTCCTGACTTTGCCGGCCTACGCGCGACTCGACTGACGCCGCTGTAACCCATCCCCACCCAACCCTCCCCTTGAAGGGGAGGGCTCCAAGAAAAGATCAGAGGGCACCGCCATGACCACCGCACTGCAGACCGCTGAACAACTCCGTCACGACTGGTCCACCAACCCGCGCTGGGCCGGCATCGACCGCCCGTACTGCGCCCAGGATGTCGTGCGCCTGCGCGGCACCGTGCCGGTCGAACACACCATCGCCAAGCTCGGTGCGAACAAGCTTTGGGCATCGCTGCACAGCGAGCCCTTCGTCAACGCGCTCGGCGCGCTGACCGGCAACCAGGCCATGCAGCAGGTCAAGGCCGGCCTCAAGGCCATCTACCTGTCGGGCTGGCAGGTCGCGGCCGATGCCAACATCGCCGGCGAGATGTATCCCGACCAGTCGCTGTACCCGGCCAACTCGGTGCCGCAGGTCGTGCGCCGCATCAACAACACCCTGCTGCGCGCCGACCAGATCCAGTGCGCCGAAGGCAGCGGCGACATCGATTTCCTGCAGCCGATCGTGGCCGATGCCGAAGCCGGCTTCGGTGGCGTGCTCAATGCCTTCGAACTGATGAAGGGCATGATCGAGGCCGGTGCATCGGGCGTGCATTTCGAAGACCAGCTGGCCAGCGTCAAGAAGTGCGGCCACATGGGCGGCAAGGTGCTGGTGCCGACTCGCGAGGCCATCGAGAAGCTGGTGGCGGCGCGGCTGGCCGCTGACGTCATGGGCGTGCCGACGCTGATCGTCGCCCGCACCGATGCCGAGGCCGCCGACCTCATCACTTCCGACATCGACCCGAATGACGTCCCGTTCGTCACAGGCGAGCGCACCGTCGAGGGCTTCTTCAAGACCCGCAACGGCCTCGACCAGGCCATCAGCCGCGGCCTTGCCTATGCGCCGTACGCAGACCTGGTGTGGTGCGAGACCGGCAAGCCCGACCTGGAGTTCGCACGCAAGTTCGCCGAAGCCATCCACGCGAAGTTCCCGGGCAAGCCGCTGGCCTACAACTGCTCGCCGAGCTTCAACTGGAAGAAGAACCTCGACGACGCCACCATCGCGAAGTTCCAGAAGGAAATCGCGACCTACGGTTACAAGTTCCAGTTCATCACCCTCGCCGGTTTCCACAGCCTCAACTACGGCATGTTCAACCTGGCGCATGGCTACGCACGTCGTCAGATGAGCGCGTTCGTCGAGTTGCAGGAAGCCGAGTTCGCCGCCGCCGAAAAGGGCTTCACCGCGGTCAAGCACCAGCGCGAGGTGGGCACCGGTTACTTCGACGCGGTGACCCAGACCATCCAGGGCGGCAAGTCCTCGACGGTGGCTTTGAAGGGCTCGACCGAGGAAGAGCAGTTCCACGAAAAGCGCGCTGCGGCCGCCTGAGAAAAAGTCTCGGTCAGCGCTCCCTCCCTTCTGCCGATACAGGGGGAGGGATGCGCTTGAGGCTTGTCTGAGAGGCTGGAGTCCCTGCTCAGCTTCCAAACCCGACCCCGTGGAAGACCCCCGGGGCCGCGACCTCCCGGCCCGGTTTTCACCGTTGTTTGCCGTGTTCAGGTGCTATTCTCGAGCCTGACCACGGACCGGGGTCGTGGGATGAATCGCGACAGCGCGGCAGTACTCCACAGCCGCGAACCAATCATCGCAAGCAGTCACAGCACGGCGTCGGCGGATGTGGCGACGGCGGTGCTTACCGATTCGGAATACGAA
>DATDBK010000051.1:0-4826 GCA_036524935.1 Lysobacter sp.
AGGGCCGATGGTTTCCCATCGGCCCTTCGCTTTCTTGTGTGGCGCGCCCGGAGAGATTCGAACTCCCGACCACCAAGTTCGTAGCCTGGTGCTCTATCCAGCTGAGCTACGGGCGCTGAGTTGAAAAATTATGACGGCTCGTTTTCGATTCGTCAAACATTTTTCGAACATTTCCCTGTCGATTCATTCGCCGCAATGGCGAAGATCTTCAGGTTCCGCAAAACCCCCGAAGGTGTCTTGCGGCTGGCGAAATCCGCGGCTCCGCGCATCGCATGGAAGCAACCATGTCGACGCGTTCTCAGGGGTGCATTGCACGTCCTGCGGAACCCGGGTCTCGCCGGTGGAACTGGCGGAGACTGAGGGATTCGAACCCTCGATGGAGCTTTTGACCCCAGACTCCCTTCGCAGGGGAGCCCCTTCGGCCTCTCGGGCAAGTCTCCGCGAAAAACTCCGATCCGATACAGCTCGGTTCGGCGCGGGCGCAAAGCATAACGGCTCGCCCCGCGCACGGCAAACAATTTGTGTCAGCCGTCGGTCAGGCGTCGGTATTCTTGCCCGCATCGTCAGCGGGCTCTTCGCCGCGCTGGATTCGCTGGTAGATCTCTTCGCGGTGCACAGCGACATCTTTCGGTGCGGTAATTCCGATACGCACCTGGTTGCCCTTGACGCCGAGCACGGTGACGGTCACCGAGTCGCCGATCATCAGGGTCTCACCGACGCGACGCGTCAGGATCAGCATCTAACATCTCCTATAGCCGACAGGTCCGCCGCCGGCAAATGGACGCTCCCGGGAGCGTCTCCAGTTTTGTACACAAACGTGAACCATATTAGCGGCCGGTCAAACGTGACCGCAACCGCAGAAGGTCATGTTTCTCGTTCAGTTAAGCTTGCCTTCGACCCACCCTGCAACACCTGCCAGCGCCCGGCTCAGCGCCGGACCATCGTCGCCGCCGCCCTGGGCCATGTCGGCGCGACCACCACCCTTGCCGTTGATCTGACTGGCAACGTGGGCCAGGAGTTCCCCGGCCTTGACCTTGCCGGCCGCGGCACCATTGACGCCGGCCACCAGGGCCGCCTTGCCGTCACTGGCACCGGCCAGGACGATCACGCTGTCACCCAGCTGCTGCTTGAGGCGATCGACCGCATCGCGCAGGGCCTTGGCGTCGAAACCCTCCAGGCGCGTGGCCACGACCTTGACCCCGCCGACCTCCGCCGCCGAGGCGGCCAGGTCCGACGTGGCACCGGAGGCGGCCTTGGCCTTGATCGACTCGAGTTCACGCTCGAGCTTCTTCTGTCGGTCAAGCAGGCCGCGCACCTTGTCGGCGACGTCCGCGGCATTGCCACCGAGCAGCATCGCGGCCTCGTCGAGACGGCGCTCCTCCTCGGCGACGAAGTCGAGGGCACCCTGCCCGGTCAGCGCCTCGATGCGACGCACGCCGGCGGACACGCCACCCTCGGACACGATTTTGAACAGTCCGATGTCGCCGGTGCGTGACACATGGGTGCCGCCGCACAGTTCGGTCGAGGTATCGCCCATGCGCAGCACGCGCACTTCATCGCCGTACTTCTCGCCAAAGAGTGCCATCGCGCCGAAATCCAGCGCTTCCTGCATGCCCATGTTGTGCACTTCGGCGGCGTGGTTGCGACGCACTTCGGCATTCACGCGACGCTCGATCTCGGCCAGCTCGCCGGGACTCATCGGGGCGAAATGGGCGAAGTCGAAACGCAGGCGGTCGGGTGCGACCAGCGAACCCTTCTGGGTGACGTGGTCGCCCAGCACGCTGCGCAGCGCGGCGTGCAGCAGGTGCGTGGCCGAGTGGTTCAGCACGGTGGCCGCACGGCGCGATGCGTCGACGCTGGCGCGGACGCGGTCGCCACGCTTGAGCGAGCCGCTGGCGAGGTTGCCGACATGGCCATGGAACTGGCCGGCGAACTTCTGCGTGTCGCGCGCGGCGAAGCGTGCCGAACCGGCTTCGAGTTCACCGGTGTCGCCCACCTGGCCGCCGCTCTCGGCGTAGAACGGGGTGCGGTCGAGGATCACCACGGCGTCGTCGCCGGCATCGATCCGGTCGACCGGGCGGCCGTCCTTCAGCAGCGCCACGACTTCAAGGCCCTCGGCTTCGAGCTGGTCGTAGCCCAGGAAGCGGGTCGGTGTCAGCTGCGCGGCCAGTTCTGCCGGCATCGTAGTGGCGTTGCCGAACTTGCCGGCCTCGCGCGCCTTGCGGCGCTGCTCTTCCATCGACTGGTCGAAACCGTCCATGTCCACCGACAGGCCACGCTCGCGCGCGATGTCAGCGGTCAGGTCGACCGGAAAACCGTAGGTGTCATAGAGGCGGAACGCGTCGGCGCCGGGGATCACACCCTGCGAGCGCGAAGCCACTTCATCGAATATGCGCATGCCCGAGTCGAGGGTCTCGGCGAAACGCTCCTCTTCGGCCAGCAGGGCGCGTTCGACGAACTCACGCTTGCTCGCCAGCTCGGGATAGGCATCGCCCATCACCTCGACCAGCGGGGCGACCATGCGGCTGAAGAACGGCCCCTTCTGGCCCAGCATCCAGCCATGGCGCAGGGCGCGACGGATGATCCGGCGCAGCACGTAGCCGCGGCCTTCGTTGCTCGGCAGCACGCCGTCGACGATCAGGAACGAGCAGGCGCGGATGTGGTCGGCGATCACGCGCAGCGACTTGTTGCCCAGGTCGGCGGTCGAGGTGAACTCGGCGGCCTTGGCGATCAGGTGGCGGAACAGGTCGATCTCGTAGTTGCCGTGCACGCCCTGCAGCACGGCGGCCAGGCGCTCCAGGCCCATGCCGGTGTCGACGCACGGCGCTGGCAGCGGCACCAGGGTGCCGTCGGGCTGGCGGTCGAACTGCATGAACACCAGGTTCCATATCTCGATGAAACGGTCACCGTCCTCGTCCGGCGAGCCCGGCGGGCCACCGGCGATGTGGTCGCCGTGGTCGAAGAAGATCTCGGTGCACGGGCCGCAGGGACCGGTGTCGGCCATCTGCCAGAAATTGTCGGAAGCGTACGGCGCGCCCTTGTTGTCGCCGATCCGGATGATGCGCTCGGCGGGAATGCCCATCTTCTGGTTCCAGATGGCATAGGCCTCGTCATCGGTGTGGTAGACCGTGACCAGCAGACGCTCGGCCGGCAGTTTCCAGACCTTGGTCAGCAGCTCCCAGGCCCAGGCGATCGCGTCGTCCTTGAAGTAATCGCCGAACGACCAGTTGCCCAGCATCTCGAAGAAGGTGTGGTGGCGCGCGGTGTAGCCGACCTGGTCGAGGTCGTTGTGCTTGCCGCCGGCACGCAGGCAGCGCTGCACGTCCGCCGCGCGCACGTAGCCGGGTTTCTCGCTGCCGAGGAAGACGTTCTTGAACTGGACCATGCCCGAGTTCGTGAACAGCAACGTCGGATCATTGGCCGGCACCAGCGGCGCCGACGGCACGATCGTGTGGCCCTTGCCACGGAAGAATTCGAGGAAATCGCTGCGGATTTCGCTGGTGCTGATGTGATGCGGGTTCTTCATGCCTGGGCGCGGATTCGGTGACGGGACCGGTCCGGGCGATCCGGCCCATGCCCCTCACGATGGGGGCGTCGACAGGAGCGGGCAACCCAGGACCCGAAAGCCGGTTAGGTTAACAGGACGAAGCCGGCTCTGCGCGAAGGCCTACGCGGCCTGGCCATTGCGCGGCAAGGGTCCCGGGCCTTCTGGAAGGCCGCCCCGGCCCCACCACGATCCCCTCAGTCGTCCGGGTCGTAGCGGGTGGCAGCACGGATGCTGGCACCATCGAAACCCCGCCGCATCAGCAGGTCGGCTGCCTTGCGGCGCAGGTTCAACTCATCGGCGATGTTGGGCCCAAACCGGCGCTGGGCCAGGTCGCGGGCGTTTTCGGCCCAGTCGCCCTCGTAAGTGTCCATGGCCCGGGCAATGGCCTCGCGGTCGAGGCCATGCGTGGCCAGCTCGGCCCGGATTCGGACCGGACCATAGCCGCCGCCGGCACGGCTTCGGACCAGGCTCTCGGCGAAGCGCTTGTCGTCCTGCCAGCCCTCGCCCGCCAGCCGGCCCACCGCCGCCTCGACATCAGCGGCGTCGAGGCCGCGGGTGGTCAGCTTGCGGGTCAGCTCCTTGCGCGAGTGCTCGCGCCGGGCCAGCAGCCCCAGCGCGCGCTGCAGGGGTGTCTGCACCGGGCGTCCGCGACGACGACCGGGCTGGGCAGCATCGCCGGAACCGCCACGGTCGTCGTTCTCCGAACCACCACCGGTTGCGTCATCGTGCATCAATGCTTACCTGTCGCGCGCCGAAGGCCGCTCAGTCGTCGGCAGCGACTGCGGCGTCGGCGCCGTCTTCGTCGCGACGGCCATCGGCCGGGACGAACTTCTCGCGCAGCGCTGCCTCCAGCTTGATGGCGATCGCAGGGTTGTCCTTGAGGTACTGGCGGGCGTTCTCCTTGCCCTGGCCGATGCGCTCGTCGTACGCGCTGTACCAGGCGCCGGACTTCTCGACCAGCTTGGCATCAACGCCCATGTCGATCAGTTCGCCTTCGCGCGAGATGCCCTCGCCGTACAGGATCTCGGTGACGACCTGCTTGAACGGAGGTGCCAGCTTGTTCTTGACCACCTTGATGCGGGTCTGGTTGCCGATGATCTCGTCGCCCTTCTTGATCGCGCCGATGCGGCGGATGTCGAGGCGGACGGAGGCATAGAACTTCAGGGCATTGCCGCCGGTGGTGGTTTCCGGGCTCTGGCCCGGCATCATCACGCCGATCTTCATGCGCAGCTGGTTGATGAAGATCACCATGCAGTTGGAGCGCTTGATGTTGCCGGTC
>DATDBK010000052.1:0-18204 GCA_036524935.1 Lysobacter sp.
GAGGGTGACTGGTCTTGATTACTTCCGGCACTCAGTCCGGATGCCGACGCTCGGCGATCCTGTGCGCCGCGCCAGCACCGGACCGGTGAGGCATTACCGGTACAATTCGCGGTCTTCCGCGCGAGATTTCCCCCGATGAGCCCGATGGACTACAACAAGGCACGCGAACTGATGGTCGAGCAGCAGGTACGTCCCTGGGACGTGCTCGACCCGCGCGTGCTCGACGTGCTGGCGACGCTGCCGCGCGAAGCGTTCGTCCCGGCCGAGCACACCAGGCTGGCCTACGCCGACCTGCCCCTGCCGCTGGCGCACGGCGAATTCATGCTCAAGCCGGTGGTCGAAGGCCGCGCCCTGCAGGCGCTTGCGCTGGAACCGGGTGACGACGTGCTCGAGATCGGTACCGGCAGCGGTTTCCTGACCGCCTGCATCGGCCGCCTGGCCCGCGAAGTGGTCAGCATCGAACGCCACGCCGACCTCGCCGACGGCGCGCGCGCCGTGCTGGCGAAGCAGGGCGTCGACAATGCCCGGGTCATCACCGCCGACGCCTTCGCCTGGACGCCCGATCGCCGCTTCAGCGCGATCTGCGTCACCGGTGCCGTCGACACCATTCCCCAGCGCTTCATTGACTGGCTGCAGCCGGACGGCCGACTGTTCGTCGTGCGCGGCCGCTCGCCGGTGATGGAAGCGGTGCTGCTGCGCAACGATGTCAACGCTTCGCGCATCCAATCGTTGTTCGAAACCGATCTGCCCTACCTCGCCGGTGCGGCTCCCGCGCCGGCATTCAAGTTCTGAAGACCCCAACACGTCCGCATGTCGCGGACGGTTCAAGTACGCCACACGGACAAGGACATCGCATGATCCGCCGCCCGCTCGTTATTGCCCTCGCCACTGCAATGGGCCTCTCGGCCCTGCTGCCGGCCACGGCCGCCGCCGAAGACCTCTTGCAGACCTACGAGCTGGCGCGCGACAGCGACCCGCAACTCTCCGCGTCCGAAGCCAGCCGCCTGGCAGTCAAGGAGGGCGCGGTGCAGACGCGCGCGGCGATGCTGCCGCAGATTGACGGCGCCGCCTCGATCACCCGCGCCGAGAACCACAACCGCGGCAACCTCAGCCTCAACCCTGACGGCACCGTCAGCGGCGGCAACAGCCAGAACGACTCGACCACGCGCGGCAGCGAAGTCCGGCTGAGCCAGATGATCTATGACCGCGGCAACTTCACCCGCCACAAAAGCCAGAAGGCGCTGAGCGAAGCCAGCGACTTCCAGCTGGCGGCAGCCGGCAACGACCTGATCACCCGCACCTCGGCGGCGTACTTCAACGTGCTCATCGCACTCGAGTCGCTGGTTGCCGCCGAGGCCGCCGAGACCGCGCTGAAGAAGCAGTTCGACTACGCTTCCAAGCGCCTGGAAGTCGGCCTGGCGCCGATCACCGACGTGCATGAAGCGCGCGCTCAGTACGACAGCGCACGCGCCAACACGATCCTGGCCCGCAACGTGCTCGAGGACGCCTACCAGGGCCTGACCGAGCTGACCGGCAAGGACGTGCGCGGGGTCAAGGGCCTGCCCAAGGACTTCCAACCCGTGCTGCCGGAATCGCGCGACGCCGAAGGCTGGGTGGCTACCGCGATCGAGAACAATCCCGCGCTGCGTGCGAAGGACCTGCAGGTGCAGTCCACCGAAGCCGACATCGAGACCGCACGCGCCGGCCACTGGCCGCGTTTGTACCTCAACGGCAGCTACGGTGATTCCACTGCTTGGGGCGACAACACCCTGCACGACCTGGGCTTCGCCCGCGACGTCGACAGCCGCCAGTACGGCCCTGCGGTCGGCGTGACGCTGTCGGTGCCGATCTTCTCGGGCGGCGCGGTCCAGTCCGGCGTGCGCCAGGCGCTGGCCCGCCGTGACGTCGCCAGCGACGAGCTCGAGAGCCAGAAGCGTTCCCTGATCCGCAACACCCGCAACGCCTACCAGACGCTGGTCGCCAGCGTCAGCGAAGTCGAAGCCCGCCGCCTGGCGCTGGTCTCGGCCAAGAGCGCGTACGACGCGTCGCAGGTTGGACTGGAAGTCGGTACCCGCACCGTGCTGGACGTGCTGCAGAACCAGAACAACCTCTTCCGCGCCCAGCTCGAGTACGCCCGCGCCCGCTACAACCACCTGCAGAACCGCCTGCTGCTGGAACAGGCCGCCGGCACGCTCGACATCGCCGACGTCCAGGACATCAACCGCCTGCTGACGCTCGACACCGAGTCGTTCGTGTCGCCGGGCGACGTCCAGGGCTGAGCCTTCGCGACATCTGCTGCAAACAAGAAACCGCCGGACCTCCGGCGGTTTTTTTTGCCAGCGCGTTTTCAGTGAACGTAGCCCGGGTAAGCGGAGCGCACCCGGGGTCCGTGCGTGCCAATCCCGGGTGCGCTTCGCTTACCCGGGCTACGGAGCTCAGGGCACCGGCGGCAGCAGCGGCTGCAGCAGGGCCATCGTCCGCGCCAGCGCACCGCGACCGGTCTCGACCAGCGCGCGACCGGCGTCGGCCATGCGCTCGCGTGCCTGCGGATCACTCAGCAGTTCTTCCAGCGCCTCGCGTACCGCCTCGGCATCCTTGACCACGCGCACCGCACCGGCGTCCTGCAGACGCTGCGCGATCTCGACGAAGTTGTGCAGATGCGGACCGGTGACGATCGCGGTCCCGGTCGCCGCCGGTTCCAGCAGGTTGTGGCCGCCGATCGCCTGCAGGCTGCCGCCGACGAAAGCGACATCGGCGCAGGCATAGAAGCTCATCAACTCGCCGAGCGTGTCGATCACGAACACCGCATCGTCCGGATTCGGCCACTGCGCGCGCGAACGCGTCGACACCTGCCACCCGGCCGTGCGCGCGGTGTCGGCGACCATGCGGAAACGCTCGGGATGGCGCGGTGCCCACAACAGCAGCAGGTCCGGGAACAGCGCGCGCAGGCGGCGGTGGATGGCGATGACCGCCATCTCCTCGTCCTCGTGCGTGCTGGCCGCGATCCAGACCGGTCGTGAGCCGGCATTGCTGCGGCACAGCGCGGCGAACTCGCACAGGTTCTCCGGCACGGCCACATCGAACTTGAGGTTGCCGACTTCGGTCACCTGTTCGGCGCGCGCGCCCAGCCGCAGGAAGCGCTCGCCGTCGGCGTGCGATTGCGCGGCCACCGTGCGCACCGTGCGCAGCGCGCGCGCCACCAGCGCTGCCAGCACGCGGTAGCCGCGCAGCGATCGCTCCGACAACCGGGCGTTGAGGATCAGCGCCGGAATGCCGTGGTCGCGGCAGCCGAACAGCAGGTTCGGCCACAGCTCGGTTTCCATGATCAGCGCCGCGTGCGGCCGGTAGTGCGCCAGGAAGCGCCCGACCGCGCCCGGCAGGTCATACGGAAGATAGACGTGGCTGACCGCATCGCCCCACAGCGACTGCACGCGCTCGGAACCGGTCGGGGTGATCGTGGTGACCAGCAGGCGCAGGTCGGGACGGGTGCGGCGCAGGGCGTTGACCAGCGGTACCGCGGCGTTGACCTCGCCCACCGAGACCGCATGCAGCCACAGGGTCTGCGGCTCCGGACGATCCGCATAGAACGCATAGCGCTCCTGCCAGCGCAGGAAATAGGTCGGCTGGCGCAGGCCGCGCCAGATCAGGTGGTAGACCGTGATGGGCGCCAAAAGGTACAGCGCGACCGAGTACAGGCCACGCATCACGCGCTCGATAGGGTCTGTCGACATCGCGAATAGGATAACCAAGCTGCATGAGGGAAAGGAGATTGCGAGACCAATCGCGTCGGGTTGCCTAGAATCCACCCAATGGCCAAGGCAACCGAATCCCCCACTTCGCCGCCCTCCCCGCCGTTCGGCCCGCGTCACTGGCCGATGTGGCTGGCGCTGGGCGTGATGTGCCTTGGCGCCCGCCTGCCATGGGCGCTGCAGCGCTGGCTGGGCCGCGGCTTCGGCGCGCTGGCCCTGCTCGTCGCCGCCGACCGTCGCCGCGCGGCGCGGATCAACCTGGCGCTGTGCTTCCCGGAGAAAACGCCTGCCGAGCGCGAAGCCCTGCTGCGCGACAGCTTCCGTGACCTGGGCATCGGCCTGTTCGAGTTCTCGCGCGCGTGGTGGGGTTCGGTCGCGCCGATGCGGCGGACCGTGCGCATCGAGGGGCTGGAGTTGCTGGATGACGTCCGCGCCCAGGGGCGGGGCGTGCTGATGGTGTCGGGCCACTTCATGACGCTGGAGATGTGCGGCCGGCTGATGTGCGACCACCTGCCACTGACCGGCATGTACCGGCGCCATCGCAGTCCGGTGATGGAGTGGGCGGTCAAGCGCGGGCGCCTGCGCTATGCCAAGGCGATGTTCACCAACGAAGAGGTCCGCCCGGCTATCCGCCACCTCAAGCAGGGCGGCTTCCTGTGGTACGCACCCGACCAGGACATGCGCGGCAAGGACACGGTGTTCGCGCCGTTCTTCGGCGTGGCCGCCGCCACGATCACCGCCACCCACCAGTTCGCGCGCCTGAGCGGTAGCGCGGTCGTGCCGTTCTTCCATCGTCGCGACGGCGCCGACTATGTGCTCCGCATCGGCGCGCCGCTGCCGGACTTTCCCTCGGCCGATGCGACCGTCGACAGCACCCGCGTCAACGCCGCCATCGAAGCGATGGTGCGCGAGGCGCCGAGCCAGTACCTGTGGATCCACCGCCGCTTCAAGCGGCGGCCGCCGGGCATGACCTCGCCCTACGCTCGCCGCGATTGAGCTGTCCGCGCGCCGCTATTCGCGCGCCAGCAGACTGCCGGCATACAACGCCGCCAGCAGCAGTGTGAGCCCGCCCCAGAACGTCGAATAGAACGCCAGGTGGGTGTTGAGCGGGAATACCGTGGCCGCCAGTGCCCACATCGCCGGGCGCGCACGCTCGCGGGCCTGGGCATCGGCGAAGCGCCATGCGCGCCATGCCAGCGCGACGCCGGCCAGCCACATCAGCAGGCCGAAGCCGCCGGTCTCGCTGAGCACCTCGAGCACGATCTGGTGTGCGTGCAGGGCCGGGCCGGTGCCCCAGGCGGCGGTATGGCCCGGGTCCGGGTCGCAGGCAGGAAATGCTTCGCGGAAACCGCGTGCGCCGACACCATTGAGCGGATGCTCGCGGACCATGCAGGCAGCGGCGCTCCAGATCCGCGCGCGTCCGGACAACGCACTGTCGACGCCTTCGACATCGGCCGCGAGCACGAGCGTGGTACGGGCGATGCGCTCGCGCACCTGCGGCACCGCCGTGCTCAGCACCGCCACCGCTATCGCGCCGAAAGCGAATACCGCGGCAAGCTTCTTCCAGCCCAGCAGGCGCCAGCCCGACAACGCCAGCGCCACCGAGAAGGTGATCCACGACGCACGCGAACCGGCCAGCACCAGCACCACGCCGACGCCGGCGGCCGCCAGCAGCCAGCCGACCGTGCCCAGGCGACGTCCGCCGGCGAACAGCACGAACGGCGAGAGGCTGGCCAGCACCGGCCCCAGCTTGAGATTGCACGGACCGAGCACGCCGCTGAGGCGATCGACACCTGCCAGCTCCTGCGGCGTGCACATGCCGTGGCCACTGATCGCATGCTTGATGCCGTCGATGCTGGAGAACAGGGGGCTGCTGCCAGTGGCGGCCTGCAGCAGCGCGTCCACCGTCCAGATCGCGACGATCACCGCCAGCCCGCCGAAGGTGATGCGGCGCCCGCGTGCGTCGGCGACCGCCGAGGCGACCAGCCACAGGAACGGCAGGTAACGCAGGTCGACCGCGGCCTCGCGCAGGGCACGGGCCGGGTCGATGGCATCGATGGCCGACACCAGTTCCGGCGTCCAGTAGGCGAAGAACAGCACGCTGGTCAGCGCCCAGGCGGGATTGCTCAGCAGCTGTGCGCTGCCGCGGAAACGCGACAGGCCCAGGCGGATGATCGCCGCAAGCGCGCCCAGTACCAGCACGCCCTCGGCGTAGCCCGGGGCCGGCCAGAGGGCGACGTAGGTCAGGATCCACGCCGGTGCCCAGCGCCAGCCATGCACGCGCGGCGGCGCGCTGCCCATGTCGGCACGGCCCATGTCCACCGGGTCAGCGGTGGCGGGGTTCATCGTCGAACTCGGCGTAGACGGCAAGCGTGGCCTCCTGCATCGCGCGCAGCGAATCGGGAATCCTAGCCGCTGGCGGCGCCGGATGCGTAAGGAGTTCGTAGGCTCTGTGATGCAGCGCACCCAGGTCGAACGGCGCCACCGCGCCATCGGGCTGCCAGCGCGCCAGCAGTTCGCCGACCCCGCCATGGTTCCAGCCCAGCAATGGACGCCCGACCGACAGCGCCTCCAGCACGGTGCGCCCGAACGACTCGGGCTTGCGCGAGAGCTGCAGGACCAGGTCGCTGGCGGCGTAGGCGCGCGCGATCGCATCGGTGGGCGCGGTGAACGCGATCGCTCCGGCGATACCGCGCGTGGCGGCCTCGCCTTCGAGTTCCTCGATGTAGCGCTCGCGGCCCGCTTCGCGCGAGCCCGGCAGCCACAGGCGCGCATCCATGCCGCCGTCGCGCAGACGCGCCAGCAGTTCCAGCGCGTCGGCATGGCCCTTCAGGCGGGTGCCGCGACCGGGCAGCAGCAACAAGGGGCCGTCGCCACCCAGTGCCGGATGCAACGAGGCTGCCCACGCGCGCGCCTGCGGATCAGGCAGTGGGGCATGTGGAAACGTCTTAGGGTCAATGCCGCGTTCGATGACACGCAGCTTGCCGGGGTCTGCGTCGGAATAATGCAGGAGCACGTAATCGCGGACCGTCTGCGAAACACAGATCACCCGTTCGCCGCGCGTCATCACTGCGCTGTATCGCGAGGGCGAATTGAGGCCGTGGACGGTGGTGACCAGATGCGGACGCTGCGGCGCCGGAATGCCGCGCAGCGCCAGCACGCCGATCCAGGCCGGCAGTCGCGATCGTGCGTGCACGATGTCGGCGCCTTCGCGCAGCAGCAACGCGCGCAGGGTGCGCACGTGACGCAGGGTCAGCAGTGACTTGCGGCCGATGTCGAGGTTGATGTGCTCTGCCCCGAGCGCCTGCAGTTTCGGCACCAGGCGGCCGCCAGCGGAGACGACGACGGCGCGGTGACCGGCAGCGACCAGCGCCTGTGCGATCTCGAGGGTGGAACGTTCGACGCCGCCGGATTCGAGCGCGGGCAGCAGCTGGACGACGGTCAGTCGGCGCACGATGGCCTCTGCTGCGTCCGGGAAAGCGGAGGCGCCGTCAGTCTTCCAGGACGAAGTGCGAACCGCAGTACGGGCACTGCACCTCGCCTTCGGCCTCGATCGGCAGATAGACGCGCGGGTGCGAGTTCCACAGCGCCATCGACGGCAACGGGCAGCTCAGCGGCAGGTCACTGCGGTGCACGACGTAGCGCAGCTCGGCATTGGCCTGGGTCGGGTGGGCGGTGGCTGCGGTCATGGGGCGGGACAGGTGGCGACGCGGACGGCCAGTTTAGCAGCCCGCGCTGGGCCCTCGCGATCGACCATTCACGCGACCCCGGGTGCGCTGCGCTTACCCGGGCTACTGGCCACGCCCGAGGAGTATTGACCCCGGGTGCGCTGCGCTTACCCGGGCTACTGGCGACGGTTGAGGAGTAGCCCGGGTAAGCGCAGCGCACCCGGGGACCGTGCGTCCTTCAATGCGTGAGATCGAACAGCAGGACGTCGGCGCGGTCGCCGCCGCCGCCTTCGAGCCGCAGCGGCCCGGATTCGTCCTGGAAGCCGAGCGCATCGCCGGCCTGCAGCGTGCGTCCATTGGCAGTGATGGTGCCCTGCACGACCTGCAGCCAGTACAGCCGCGCCGGCTCGAGCATGTGTTCGGCGACTTCGCCGCGGTCCAGCCGCACATCGCGCACGATGGCATCCTGGCGCACCGCAAGGCTGCCGTCGCGCCCATCGGGCGTGGCCAGCAGCGTCCAGCCGCGGGCATCGGCGGCAATGGCTTCGCGCTGCGCATATGCCGGCTCGTGGTTGAGCCGCGAGGGCTGGATCCAGATCTGCAGGAAATGCACCGGCGCGGTCGCCGAGCCGTTGTACTCGCTGTGCTCCACGCCGTGTCCGGCGCTCATCCACTGCAGCACGCCAGGGCCAATCACGCCGCCGCCGCTGGCGCTGTCCTTGTGCGCCAGGCCGCCGGAGATCACGTAGCTGAGGATCTCCATGTTGGCGTGCCGGTGCGGCGGGAAACCCGCGCCAGCATCGACGCGGTCTTCGTTGATCACCCGCAGCGGTCCGAAGCCCATCCAGGCCGGGTCGTAGTAGCCGCCGAACGAGAACGTGTGGTGGCTGTCGAGCCACGCCGTCTGGACATGGCCACGGGCACTGGATGGGCGTTCGATGATCATTCCAACAGCTTACTTCCTGGCGTCAGCCTTGGGCACGCTCGCCTCGGTGGTGATGCGGATGGTCACCGCGTCGCTGACGTTGGGCGCGTACTTGTCGACGCCGAAATCGCTGCGCTTGATCGTGGTGGTGGCGTCGAAGCCGGCCGCCGGGCGCTTGGAGATCGGGTGCTCGGCGATCTTGTTGATGGTGGTGTCGAGCACGACCGGCCTGGTCACGCCGTGAAGGGTGAGGTCACCGAACACACGCAGCTTCTTGTCTCCGGCAGCCTCGACCTTGGTGCTCTTGAAGGTGATGGTCGGGTACTTCTCGGCGTCGAAGAAATCGGCGCTGCGCAGGTGCTCGTTGAAGTCCGGCACGTTGGCCTGCAGGCCCGACAGCGGCAGGGTCACTTCGACCTTGGAGGCACCGACATGGTCGGCGTCATAGATGATGAAGCCGTCTGCTTCGCCGAAATGGGCGATCGGATTGGAGTAACCGAAGTGGCTCCAGCTGGCGACGACGTCGGTGTGGTTGGGGTCGATCTTGTAGGTCACCGGTGCGGCGACGGCCACGGTGCTGGCTGCGGCGAGGGCGACGACCAGTGCAATGCGCTTGAACATGAGGTGGAACTCCTTGTGGATGGGGGCGTGCGAATGGACGTGCTGACTCACAGGATGCGGGCGGCTTCGTCGAAGGGCAGCCGCGGCGAACGGCCAAACAGTTTGGCGGGGTCGCCATGGCCGAGGTTGATGAGGAAGTTGGACCTGACCTGGGTGCCGGCGAAGAATGCCTCGTCGACCGCGGCGTTCCTGAAGCCCGACATCGGACCGCAATCCAGGCCCAGCGCGCGCGCAGCCATCAATACGTAGGCTCCCTGCAGGCTGCCATTGCGCAACGCGATCACTTCCAGGTCGTGCTCCGGGCGGCCTTCGAACCAGGAACGCGCGTCGGCATGCGGGAACAGGTAGGGGAGCTTTTCGTAGAACGCCATGTCGTAGCCGACGATCGCCGTGACCGGCGCTGCCAGGGTCTTGGCATAGTTGCCCTCGTCCAGCGCCGGCGCCAGCAGCGCCTTGGCTTCCGGCGACTTCACGAATACCAGGCGCAACGGGGACATGTTGGCGCTGGTCGGCCCCCACTTGGCCAGCTCGTACAGCTGATGCAGGGTCTCGTCGCTGACCTCGCCCGCGAGCTCGTTGTGCGTGCGGGCAGTGCGGAACAGGCGGTCGAGGGTCGCATCAGGGAGAACGGCAGGGGACGCGAGGGACATCAGGAGCTCCAGTTGATTGCCGCCGGGAGTGCCCGCGGCCGAGGGATGAGAGTGTAGAGTCTGGCGCGATCGCAACACTCAACGCTTCCAGAACGGATTGAGCACAATCGTGCAACAACCACGACCCACCAGCGTGAATGCTGCCACTGCCATGAATGGCGCCGCCGTCTGGTCGCTGAGTGATGCAAAGGCCGGCAATCGCCGCCAGGCCGATGCGCTGGCGCACGCGCTCGGGCAGCCCTTCCGGGAATGGCCGCTGCGTCCGCAGGCGCCGTGGCAGTGGCTGGCACCGCGGCGCTGGCCGGGCGCCGAACGCGCATTCGGCGAAGGATTCACCCAGGCACTGGCGGACCCGCCGCGGCTGGCCGTCGGCTGTGGCCGTCAGGCGGCCCTGGCCACGCGCCTGCTGCGCGAGCGTGGCGCGCGCGCCGTGCAGATCCTGGATCCGCGCATCGCGACCGACCACTGGGACCTGGTGATCGCACCGGAGCACGACCGCCTCGACGGCGACAACGTGATCACGCTGCTCGGCAGCCTGCATCCGGTCGACGACCTGTGGCTGGCGTCGGCACGCAGCCGGTTCGCCGGCTTCTCCGCATTGCCCGGTCCGCGTACCGCGCTGTTGCTGGGCGGCCCGAGCGCGCATGCGCGGTTCGACGATGCGCTGTACGAGCGCGTGCTGGCGCAGGTGGAATCGCTGGTGCGCGAGGAGGGCGGCAGCCTGCTCGCGACGGCCTCGCGGCGCACTCCGACCGCGTTGCGGCAGAGTCTTCGCGCGCGCATGGCAGCGCTGCCCGGGGTCATCTGGAGCGGTGAGGACGACGGCACCAATCCATACGAAGGGGTGCTCGGCTGGGCCGACCGCATCGTCTGTACGGCGGACTCGGTGAACATGGTCTCGGAGGCCGCCGCCACCTGGGCGCCGGTGTTCATCGCCGGGCTCGACCGGATCGACGGACGTCCGCGGCGTTTCCTCGACACGCTGCTGCAGCGCGGGCGCATCCGCGAACTGGATGCGGCCGCCGATGCCTATCCGGTGATGCCGCTGCGCGAAACCACGCGCGTGGCCGCGCAGGTGCAGGCACGCCTGCGCGTCTAGTGCTGCCTACAACGGCGCGGGCGCCTCGTCGAAGTCGAGGCCGCGTCGCGTCGCAGCAGCGCTGATCGCCACCCGTGCGGTTGCGATCGGCGCGGTGATCGGCAGCCGCCGCGGGCGCCGGTCGAGCGTGCAGGCCAGCCCGGCCTCGAGCAGCACCGCATGCGCCTGCAGCAGCGCGTCGGTTTCGTCATCGTCAAACCAGCCGCCGGCCGCCATCGCCCTGATCAGCTCCGGGGTGCTGCGCGGCAGCAGCCATTCGCTGTGCGCAGCCGATTCGGCGAGCACCGCGTACTGCAACAGGAATTCCAGGTCGACCAGGCCGCCCTCGCCCTGCTTGAGATCGAAGGTGGCGGCGTCACTGCGATCGAGCTCGGCGCGCATCCGCCGCCGCATCGCCACGACGTCGCCGCGCAGCGCGGCCGCATCGCGCGCCCGCGCCAATGTCTGCGCGCGCACATCCTCAAAATCGGCGCCCAGTGCCTCATCACCGGCGACGAAGCGTGCGCGCACGAGTGCCTGGTGTTCCCAGGTCCAGGCGCGCTCGCGCTGGTAGTCACGATAGCTGGCCAGGCTCGACACGAGCAGGCCCTTGGCACCGTCCGGACGCAGACGCACGTCGACGTCGAACAGGCGTCCGGCACCGGTCACCGCACCCAGCAACGCGACCACTTTCTGCGCCAGGCGCGCGAACCAGCGAGACGCTTCCAGCGGCCGCGCACCGTCGGAGTGCGAGCCCTCGGAAAGCGAGCCGCCGGAGGGTGATCCCTCGCCGCCCGAGGCGTCGTACAGGAACACCAGATCGAGGTCGGAACCGAACCCCAGCTCCTCACCACCGAGGCTGCCGTAGCCGAGCACGGCGAAGCGCGCGCCGGCGATGCGACCGTGCGCGCTGGCGACCTCGTGCTCCGCCAGCCGCAGCACGCGCATCACCACGCCATCGGCCAGCCATGCCAGCTGGCGCGCGCTCTCCGCCGCCGACTGTCGGCGGTCGCGCAGGGCCATCGCGATGCGGAAGCTCAGCGCCTGGCGGACTTCGTTGAGCGATTGCAGCACCGCCTCGGCGTCATCGTCTTCGCCCTGCGCCACGGCGAAGCAGGCCGCCAGCAGAGCGTCGCGTCCCGGCAGGGGACCGGCGACCCGCGCATCCAGCAGCTCGTCCAGCAGCAACGGATAGGCCGCCAGCCGTTCCGCCAGCAGGGCACTGCGGCTGACGACTTCCACCAGGCGTGCCAGCGCCGCCGGCTGCTCGTCGAGCAGGGCCAGGTACGCGCTGCGGCGCAGTACGTTGTGCAACAGCGACAGCAGGCGCCGCAGCGCGAGCATCGGCTCGCTCGACGCCACCGCCGCCTGCAGCAGCGCCGGCAACACGCGGTCCAGGCGCGCGCGCGCACCGTCGGACAAGCCACGCACGCCGGGACTGCGGGCGAAGTCGCGCAGCACCGCGTCGGCGTTGCCGGCCTCGATGAAGCCGGCGTCGCCAAGCGCGTCGCTGTCGCCGCCATCGGGCAGCGCATGCCAGTACGCCGTCAGCGCATCCGGCGCGCTGCGGCGTCGGCGTGGTGCCAGCAATGCTTCGAACTCCGCAGTGACGCGGCCACGCTGCACATCCAGCGAATCGCGCAGCGTGGCCCAGTCGGCGTAGGCCAGCGCCGTGGCAATGCGGGAGCGGTCCGCGGTCGATTCGGGCAAGGCATGCGTCTGCGCATCGCGCAGCATCTGCAGGCGGTTCTCCAGCTGGCGCAGGTAGCGGTAGGCCTGGGCGAGCAATGCCGCGGCCTCTTCGCTGACCTGGCGCGCCTCCACCAGTGCCTGCAACGCCGGCAGCAGGCGGCGACCGCGCAGATCCCGTTCGCGACCGCCGTAGATCAGCTGCAGTGCCTGCACCAGGAACTCGATCTCGCGGATGCCGCCAGGGCCACGCTTGATGTCGTCGGCCAGTTCCTTGCGCGCGACCTCGGCGCTGATCGCGGCTTTCATCGCGCGCAGTCCGTCGAGTGCGCCGAAGTCGAGATAGCGGCGATAGATGAAAGGACGCAGGCTTTCGAGGAACCGCTCGCCGGCCTCGATGTCGCCAGCCACCGGTCGCGCCTTCTGCCACGCGTAGCGCTCCCAGTCGCGGCCTTCGCGCTGGAAGTACTGCTCCATCGCGTTGAACGACCAGGCCACGCGACCGGCATTGCCGTAAGGACGCAGGCGCAGGTCGACGCGATGGCAGAAGCCGTCGACGGTGGGTTCGTCGAGCAGCTTGGCCAGTTGCTGGCCAAGACGGGCGAAGTAGTGCTCGGCGTCGAGCGGGCGCGGGCCGTCGGACGTGCCGTCGTGCTCGTAGGCGTACACCAGGTCGACGTCGGAGCTGAAGTTGAGTTCCTCGCCGCCGAGCTTGCCCAGGCCGAAGACCACCAGCCTTTGCACGCGCCCTTCGCTGTCGCGGATCACGCCGTGGCGCTGGGCGAATTCGTGCTCGAGCGCGGCCAAGCCAACCTGCAGGCAGTCTTCGGCCAGGCGGGTGCTGCCGGCCAGCGTCTCGTCGACGTCGTCCAGGCCGAGCACGTCACGCCAGATCAGCCGGGTCGACTCCGCGGTGCGATGGCGACGCAGCTGCGCCGGCCATTGCTCGCGCTCGCCGGCCTGCAGCTGCGGCAACGGTGTTGATGGCGAATCGGGATCGGCGGCCAGGCGCAGCAGCAGGTCGGGCTGGCGCAGCATCGTCTCGATCGCGAAGTCGCTCGCCCGCGCCACGGCGATCACGCGCGCATCGAGTCCGGGATCGGCGACCCAGGCGTCGGCAGCGGCAGCGCGCAGTCGTGCGAGCGCACGCGCGATAAAGGGTTCGACATCGTCCATCACGGAATGATGGCATGCGTTGCACGCGCATCCGTGGGCGGTTGCGAGTACTCCCGACGGTGGCGACGGAAGAGCGCCTTCCGACTGCTTGCAGGACGTGGTCACCGCAGACGGTGCATCAACGAGCCGAAGCGTCGTCCGACGGGCCGGGGATTGCGGAGCAGCGGGCCATGGATGGCCCGCGTCCCGCATAAAGCCAGGATGGCGTCCTGCGGGACGTAGCAATCCCCGGCTCGTCGGACGGCGCCCATCAGACGCCCGTAAGGCCAATGGCACGCCGGTAGGACGCCCGGAAGCAAAACGTCCAGGCAATAAAAAAGCCCGCCCCGGTCGAACCGGTTGCGGGCCTGCTCCCTCCCCCACGTCGGGATGCGGGCTGATCGTGAAGGAACCGTTATGTGCTTGCACGCTGCACTGCAAAAAAGAACTCACGGGTATAGAAAGCCCCGGAAATGGTCGTTAAAAGGCCGCCCCGCGCGCATTTGCTGAATAGGGAAATTCCTGCGCATTAGTCCGAGACACGTAAAAAAACACAGGCCCCGCCTTGCGGCGGGGCCTGCTCTCCATCACGACCTGAACAGGGGGATCAGGGGCGTGCGATGGTCACGACCGGCGACTGCCACTGCTCCCAGTGCGCCGGATTGTTTTCATCACCCAGGGCCTTGAGGACATACAGCCTCAGGACGTAGCTGCCGTTGGGCACGACCAACTGCTTGTTCTTGTTCTTCGTGGTGATGCCATCCCACGAGTAGGCGAAGAAGCCCGTCGACGTCGAGTTGCGACCCAGGAACTCTTCCTTGTAGGCCGTGTACCAGAGCTTGCCCGAACCGGCCTCGTAGACATCAAGCCGCATTTCGCGTGCCTGGTGGTCGTGGTGGACGAGGAAGAACGGGATGTCGTCGCCGACCATCGTGTAGGACGCACCGGCCGGCTGGTTGTTGAAGAAACCACCCGACAGCTTGGCCAGCCACGGGAAGCCGTTGGCGGTCGGCACGAGCACCTGGCGCAGCTGGTAGTCACCGATGTAGCCGGCGAACGGCACGCGCAGCGTCGGGCTGCCGTCGTTCGGCGTGAACACCAGGTAGCCACCGTACTGGCCACCGACCGGAGCGGCCGACGGAGTGATGGTCACCGGGATCGTCACGCTCTGGTTCTTCGTCAGCGTCACCGTCGGCGAGTAGAACGTCACGCCCGCATCGCCAGCGAAGAAGGTCGGCGTGAAGGTGTTCGGGCCGGTGGTCACCGCATTGACCGAGGACAACGTGTAGGTCACGGCGGTCTTGCCGGTGTTCTTCAGCGAGATGGCGTGCGTGACCGGACCGCTGGTGCCTTCACCCATCGACAGTTTGCCCGGTTCGATGCGCACGGCCGCCGTCACCGCATCGTCGATGCGCAGCAGGCCTGCACCCTGGCGATGCACGTTATCGATCAGACCGGTGCCCGGATTGAGCGACCAGTTCTTCGGCACCGCGGAGTTCTGCAGGATCCTTCCCACGTTCTTGGCGTTGGTGTTCGGCGCGGACTGCAACAGCAGTGCCGCGGCGCCCGCCACGTGCGGGGAGGCCATCGACGTGCCGCTGATCGACGCGTAGCCACCGCTCTCCAGCGGATAGGTCGAGTAGATCGAACCGCCCGGTGCGCCGATGTCAGGCTTGAGCACCAGATCCGGCGACAGGCCATAGGCACTGAAGCTGGAGATGTAGCCACCGGCCACGTTCGGGAACGCATCGGTGCCGCTGGTCCAGGTCAGTTCGACCGGCCCGCCCGCGAGGCGCCCGTCGAGCAGATCACCGAAGGCCTTGGTGGTGCCCACGACCGGAATGTTGATTGACGGGGTACCGGCAACGGTCGGATTCAACGTGCTGGCCGCGATGTTGTCGTACAGCACCACGGCTGCGGCGCCAGCGGCCTGTGCGTTGGTGGCCTTGATGAAGAACGAGCAGGTGCCGCGACGCACCAGCGCCGCCTGGCCGGCAAGGCTGCCCGCGGGCAGCGGATTGCATGCCGCATCGGTACTGGCAGCGGTGCCCACGCGAGCCATCGGCAAGGTGCCGGATGACGGCGCCAGCGGCGAGCCGGTGGCCTGGTTGAAGCCGACCTTCAGGCCGTCCGGGGAAGCGGTGAAATACCGCAGGCGCGAGGAGATGTTGTCGAACGAGGCGACGGAGATGACCCGCTCGCCGGTACTCGGTGCGCCTGTCGAGTACATGCCGGTGGCGCCGCTGTTGCCGGCCGAGGCCACCACCACGATGCCCTTGTTGACCAGGCGCGATGCGGCTTTCGCCGTCGGGTAATCCGGCCACTGGTAGGTCGAGCCGATGCTCATGTTGAGCACGTCCATGCCGTCGTGATCGGCGCGTTCCATCGCCGCGATCATGATGTCGGCGGTGGTCGAGCCTTCGCAGCCGAAGACGCGATAGGCACCGAACTTCACCTTCGGCGCGACACCCTTGACGACGCCGTTGGCACCGATGATGCCGGCGACGTGCGTGCCGTGGCCGTTGCAGTCGTCGGGATTGTTGTCCGGCGTCGCGACCGGGTTGTAGGTGGGCGAGGCCGGATCGGCATTGAAGGCGTCACCGACGAAGTCCCAGCCCTTGACCACGCGCGCGGTCGGGAACGCCGTGCTGTGGTTGGTGCCATTGCCGCCGAGATCCGGATGGTCGATGTCGAGACCGGTGTCCATCACCGCCACGCGGATGCCTCGACCGTCCAGGCCGAGCTCGTTCTGGGCGATGTCGGCGCCGGTCATCGACAGCGCCGTCGCCAGATCGGGTTGCGGATTGGCCACGGGGTCCGGCATCTGCATCACTTCGACCGGATAGATGGCCTTGACGCCAGGCAGTCGGGCAACAGTGCTCAGCTGGCTGCGGGTCACGGTCAGCGACAGGCCATTGAACAGATTGCTGTAGGCGAAGTTCTCGCGGTACTTCACGCCTGCGGCGCGGGCACCTTCGCGGAACGCATTCTTCTCGGCCTGCAGCGAGGCGGTGTTGCCGCCATCGGATTCCGGCGCAGCGCTGAGTTCGACGAACCAGCGTTGCGGCGTTTCATCGCGCGGCGGTCCGGCCTCGGGCTCGGCGGGGGGATCGGTAGGGAACAACTGCTGCAACGCCGACGAACCCGGCGCGGCAAGGGCTGCCATGCAGGCGCTGGCAATCGCCGTAACTGCAAGTACGGATGGCTTTTTCACTGCGAATCCCCTTTCAATGTAGGTGATGACGCAAAACGGAACAGCCCCCTGTGGTGCCATTGTTGACAGAAAAGGCAGTTCTCCGCGCGCGGCATTGCAACAAGAATGCGCACCTGCCCCGGCGCATGAACAAGACCGCGCCGGTTTTCACAATGGCTTCACGCCGTGCCCGGGGCTCGAGCGATAGCGCAAGGAGTCAAACGCGCAAGCGGAGCCGCTTCGGCCAGTGAATGGGCGCATCTCGATGGCACGGAAATTGCCGTTGCAGAATCCCCGCTCATGAATGCGCGCGTCGCAAATGAAAGGCAAAAAAAAGCCCCGCATCACTGCGGGGCTTTCGTGTTGCCGTAGCGCCTGGTGGCTGGATCAGAAATCCATGCCGCCCATGCCGCCGCCCGGCATCGCCGGCTCGTCCTTCTTCGGCAGCTCGGCCACCATGGCTTCGGTCGTGATCATCAGACCGGCAATGGAAGCTGCGTTCTGCAGCGCGGTGCGGGTGACCTTGGTCGGATCCAGGATGCCCAGCTCGATCATGTCGCCGAACTCGCCGTTGGCGGCGTTGTAGCCGAAGCTGCCCTTGCCTTCGGCGACCTTGTTGACGATGACAGACGGCTCTTCACCGGCGTTGGTGACGATCTCGCGCAGCGGCGCTTCCATCGCGCGCAGGGCGATCTGGATGCCGTGGCTCTGGTCTTCGTTGGCACCCTTGAGGCCGGCGATCGCAGCCTTGGCGCGCAGCAGTGCAACGCCGCCGCCCGGAACGATGCCTTCTTCCACCGCAGCGCGCGTGGCGTGCAGGGCGTCTTCGACGCGGGCCTTCTTTTCCTTCATCTCGATCTCGGTCGATGCGCCGACCTTGATCACCGCAACGCCGCCGGCCAGCTTGGCCACGCGCTCCTGCAGCTTCTCGCGGTCGTAGTCGGAGGAGGTCTCCTCGATCTGCGCCTTGATCTGCTTGATGCGGGACTGGATGCCGTCGGCTTCGCCGGCGCCGTCGATGATGGTGGTGTTCTCCTTGGAGACCTGCACCTTCTTGGCGCGGCCGAGATCCTTGATCGTGGCCTTCTCGAGCTGCAGGCCGACTTCCTCGGAGATCACGGTGCCGCCGGTCAGGACGGCCATGTCTTCCAGCATCGCCTTGCGACGGTCGCCGAAGCCCGGGGCCTTGACGGCGCAGACCTTGACGATGCCGCGGATGGTGTTGACGACCAGGGTTGCCAGCGCTTCGCCTTCGACTTCCTCGGCGACGATCAGCAGCGGCTTGCCGGCCTTGGCCACGCCCTCGAGGACGGGCAGCAGGTCGCGCACGTTGGAGATCTTCTTGTCGTACAGCAGGATGAACGGATCTTCCAGTTCGGCCTGCATCGACTGCTGGTTGTTGATGAAGTACGGCGACAGGTAGCCGCGGTCGAACTGCATGCCCTCGACGACGTCGAGCTCGTTCTCCAGGCCCGA
>DATDBK010000053.1:0-8800 GCA_036524935.1 Lysobacter sp.
GCCGCGCAGCGCGAAGTACAGGATGTACAGGTAGCACGGCACCACCAGCAGCAGGAACACCAGCTGGAAGTCGTAGTGCTGCTTGAAGTGCACGAACAGCTGCGGGATCACCGCGCCGCCGGCGATGCCCATGATCAGCAGTGCCGAGCCCTTCTCGGTGAGGCGTCCCAGGCCCTGGATCGCCAGCGGGAAGATCGCCGGCCACATCATCGCGTTGGCGAACCCGAGCGCGGCGACGAAGCCCACCGAGACGTAGCCGCTGGTGAGGAACGCGCCCAGCGCCAGCAGCACGCCCAGCACCGCCGAGATGCTCAGGTAGCGCTCCTGCGAGACGAACCGCGGGATCAGCACAAGCCCGACCACGTAACCCAGCAGCATCGCCCCGAGGGTGAAGCCGGTGAAGAACTTGGTTTCGTCCAGGGGCAGGCCGAACGCCTGGCCGTAGGTGCCGATGGCATCGCCGGCCATGACCTCGACGCCGACGTAGACGAAGATGCACAACGCGCCCAGCCATACGTGCGGAAACTGGAACAGGCTCTTCTTCGCAGCGGCATCGCCCTCGGAGTTGACCTCTTCGGCGCGCACTTCCGGCAGCGGCGAGAACACGATCGCCACCGCCAGCAGCGCTAGCAGGCCGGCCATGACCATGTAAGGCGTGTGGATACGCGCGGCGAATTCGTTGAGCACCGTTTCCTTGGTCGCCGCGTCGGCACCGGCAACCGCGCTGGCAACGTCGCCCATGCCGTGCATGACCAGCGTGCCGATCACGAACGGCGCCGCCCAGCCGGCCAGCTTGTTGCAGATGCCCATTACCGCGATGCGCTGCGCCGCGCCCTCGATCGGGCCGAGGATGCTGATGTAGGGATTGACCGCCGTCTGCAGGACGGCCAGGCCGGCACCGATGATGAAGATGCCGCCGACCGCGCCGCCGTAGACGCGGGCCGTCGTGTACTGGCCGAACACGGCCGCGCCGATCGCCATCAGGAACAGGCCCAGCGCCATGCCCTTTTTCATGCCGGTCTTCTTGAGGATGAAGGACGATGGCAGCGCCAGGCAGAAATACGAGATGTAGAAGGCGCTGGGGATCAGGAACGCCAATGTCTCGCTGACATCGAAGGCCAATCGCGCGAACGAGATCAGCGGGCCGTTGAGCCAGGTGACGAAGCCGAAGATGAAGAACAGCGCGCCGATGATCGCGATCGATCCGTAATGGCTGCGCGGCCCTGCGGCAGTGGTGGTGGACATGCGTGGGTTCCCCTCCCAAGGAATGCGGTCAATGTCGCACGATGACTCGTACGACATCCGTCGGCCAACGTTGTCACAACTCAGGTCATCGCGCTAGAGACCCTTTCGTATAAGGCGCTTAGCGCCGAAACAGCCGAATCGGCATGTTGCGGCGCAGCAAGGAATCACCCCATCTGGCCTGTGATTCCGGCCTTTCTGACGATTTCATAACTTTTGGTTGACAACGTTGTCAGGGGCGAGCCAATCTCGGCCCGTGCCGGTGGGGAGCCGGCGCCAGCGGAGGGAACATGCAGTGGGATTCGAAGGAAACGCCAAGCCAGTCCTGCCCTCTCGTGAGCGCGCTGCCCATGCGCGCCGTCCGCGGGTGAGCGCCGTGCCTTCGATCGTGCATCCCGACACCCGATTCATCGCCGCCGATGTCGGTGGCACCCATACCCGCGTCGGCCTGGTCCGCGCCGGTGGGGCCGACGAATCGCACGTGGTCGTCCTGGCGCACCGCAAGTACGTGTGCGCCGACTACCCGAGCCTGGCCGCGATCCTGGCCGACTTCATCGCCGGCAACAGCGCCTGCGCCGGCATCGACCGCGTCGCCATCGCCAGCGCGGGGGTGGTCCTGGACGATGCGGTCATCAATTCCAACCTGCCCTGGCGGATCTCGCTGTCGCAGTTGCGCAGCGAGCTGCGCCTGAGCGAACTGCAGTTCATCAATGATTTCCAGGCCGCCGCGCACGCCGCACAGTGCATGGACCCGTGCGATTCGCTGCTGCTGACTCCGGGCGTCAGCGACGCCGCGCCCGGCCCGGTCCTGGTGATCGGCCCCGGCACCGGCCTGGGCGCCGCCATCCGTATCCCGCATCGCGGCGGCACCGTGGTGCTGCCGACCGAATCGGGCCACACCGCGTTCGCCCCGGGCAACGCCCGCGAAGCGGCGATGCTCGACTGGGCACGCCAGCGCGGCCAGACACACGTGCCGACCGAACGCTTCGTCTCCGGCCCCGGCCTGGTGCACCTCTATGACGCGATCTGCGCCATCGACGGCGTCGAACCCAGCCTGCGCGCACCGGCGGCGATCACCGAGGCCGCGCGCCTTGGCGACGTGCCCGCCCGCGAAGCGGTGATGACGTTCTGCGCCCTGCTCGGCAGCGTGATCGGCGACCTGGTCACGGTCAGCAGCGCCAAGGCGGTGTTCATCGCCGGCGGCATCCTGCCGCGGCTGAAGGACTTCCTGCCGCACAGCCAGTTCCATGCGCGCCTGCTCGACAAGGGTGTGATGCACGCCGCGCTCGAGCGCGTGCCGGTGCGGCTGATCGAGAACGAGCGCCTTGGCGTGATCGGCGCGGCCAGCTGGTACCTCGAGCACGCGTCCGGCCAGCAGGACGGTGAGCAGTGAACAGGTCACGACATAGCACTTTCAGGACAACGGAACCGGGTCGCGGCGCAAGCCGGGCACGGACCAGAAAACTGGCTCCGTAACGCCGACGCAAGAAACGGCATAGCGGAGTCGCACACAGCCCGTGGGAGGGAGAGCAATGAAAGTCCGCAAAACAGCATTATCGGCCAGTATCGTCCTTGCGCTGAGCATCGCCGGCAGCGCCGCCGCACAGACCGCAACGACCAGTGCCGACCAGCAGGCGCCGGCGTCCTCCTCGCAGGAGGCCACCGACATCGACGCGGTTGTCGTCACCGGCATTCGCGCCAGCCTGATGAAGTCGCTCGACACCAAGCGCAACGCCGACGCCGTCGTCGAAGCGCTGACCGCCGAGGACATCGGTGACTTCCCGAACACCAACGTCGCCGAAGCGATGATGCAGATTCCGGGCGTCACCATCGACCGTCGTTTCGGCCAGGGCGAGCGCGTCAGCATCGACGGCACCGACCCCAGCCTCAACCTGACCTTCCTCGACGGCCATCCGGTCGCGCAGTCGATCTGGTTGTTCGGCGAGCAGCCCAACCGTGGCTTCGACCAGACCCAGATCGCGTCCGAGATCATCGGTCGCCTGGAAGTGTTCAAGTCGCCTGAAGCCCGCCTGCCGGAAGGCAGCCTCGGCGGCACGGTGATGATGCATACCCGCAAGCCGCTGGACATGGATGCCAACAGCTTCGCCGGCAGCATCGGTTACAACTACAGCGACCAGGCCAGCGAAGGCAAGCCGACCGGCTCGATCATGTACAGCTGGAAGAACGACGCCGAGACCTTCGGTTTCGACGTCGCCGCCCAGCACTACGAAGAGCAGGTCGACCGCCAGGGCATCGAGATCTTCGGCTACGTCGATGCCTCGACGTTCCCCAATGCGACCGGCGTGAACCCGGACGCGCAGGTCCCGAACTTCATCAACGCCGCCTGGTTCCAGCAGGAGCGCAAGCGCGACAGCGTTGCCGCCAACCTGCAGTTCAAGGCCAATGAAGACCTCGAGTTCAACCTGAGCGGCCTGTACATCAAGGAAGAGTTCGATAACTACAACCAGTCGATGTACAACTTCCTGACGCTGACGGCCGGCCAGGTCGACCAGCTCACCGAAGGCGCCAACGGCATCGTCACCAGCGGCCATTCCGGCGCCGGCAGCAACGTGTTCTACGACAACAACGCTCGCGTCTCCGAGCCCACCACCAAGGGCCTGGACCTGACGTTCGATTACGACGGCGACGGTTGGGGCATGTCCGGGCAGGTCGGCCAGAGCAAGGCCGACAACGAACTGATCCAGTACTTCATCGAGCCGGCCTACCGCGGCGGTTTCAGCTGGGACATCAACAAGGGCATCACTTTCGACGACCCGGCGGCTGCGCGTGAACCGGCCAACTGGCGTGCTGACGGCTTCTTCGGCAACAACGGCATCTTCAAGACCGAGTCGGAAGACAACTACGGCCAGCTCGACTTCAGCAAGAAGTTCACCGGCGGCGCGATCTATGAAGTGCAGGCCGGCGTGCGTCGCCACGAGCACAAGGAAGACTTCTCTCTCAACGTCTACGGCATCCCGCCGGTCGGCGACCTGTCGCAGGTGGGCACCCTCGGCTTCGCCAACACCATGCGCGGTTTCGATGGCTTCTCGCGTGACCACGGCGACCACATCTACGTCGGTCGCGACAACGTCATCAACTGGGTGAAGAACGCTCCGCCGAACTTCGCCAACCCGGATGCGGCCAGCTTCATCAACAACACCTACTCGGTCGAGCAGACCAACACTGCACTGTACGCCCAGGCCAACTTCGCGGCCGACAACCTGCGCGGCAACATCGGCGTGCGCTACGTGCAGAGCGACATAGAGAGCACCGCGTTCAACCCGGGCGGCGCTCCGATCACGCTGCCGCCGGCGGCGGACTGGCTGCAGACCAGCAAGAGCGACAACGATTACTGGCTGCCGTCGGTCAACCTGATCTATGACGCCACCGACGACGTGGTCCTCCGTTTTGCCGTCGCCAAGGTCGTGGCCTGGGCACCGTACAACCAGATGGCCAACAACATCTTCCTGAACGACACCACGCTCACCGGTTCGGGCGGCAATGCCGAGCTGAATGCGTACGAGTCGACCAACTTCAACCTGTCGGCCGAGTGGTACTTCGACGAAGGCGCGCTGGCGGCGATCAACTTCTTCCACAAAGACATCGCCAACTTCATCGAAACCGACGCCCTGACCGAGCGCCAGTTCAACTCGATCAGCGACGATGCCGACCCGACCCAGTTCAACAACTTCGTCGCGGCCGGGCTGTGCACCGCCGATGGCTTCTGCGATTACAGCATCCAGCGTCCGCGCAACGCCGGTAGCGGCAATGTCGAAGGCGTGACCCTGAGCTACCAGCAGCCATATGCCGATACCGGCTTCGGCGTGGTCGCCAGCTACACGTACGCCAACGGCGAAACCGCCAACGGCAACGACCTGCCGTACCAGTCCGAGAACCAGATCACCTTCAGCCCCTACTACGAGAAGGGTCCGCTGTCGGCACGTCTGTCCTACGACTGGCGCAGCAGCTACCTCGCCGGTGGCTTCGTGTCCGGCGCACCGCCGGTCAGCGTCGACGCCTACGGCTCGCTGGGTGCCAGCCTGGGCTGGCGCTTCAACGACAACTGGCAGGTCAGCTTCGACGCGCAGAACCTGCTCGACGAGGAGTACTTCCAGTACTTCGGCGACAAGAGCCAGCCGGCCAACCGTTACCTGACCGGCCGCCGCTACGCCCTGTCGCTGCAGTTCAAGTACTGATCACGGCGTAGTCTCCGCGCCATGAGGTAAAAACAGCGGGCCCGGTCATTCCGGGCCCGACTGTTGTTGGAAGTCCGCATCGGCACCGCGCGCTCCCGCCTTGCGCGCCCCGTCTCGCGATGCCCGTAGAAGAAGAGGAAGCGATGAAACCGCAATCCGCACTGAGTGCCGTAGCCGCAATCACGATCGCGATGGGTCTGGCCGCCTGCCAGCGCCAGGCCGCGACCACGCCCGCCGAAGCGGAGAAGACGGCGGCAGAGACGACATCGCCCGCCATGGCCACGCCCGTCATCCCGCGACCGGCCAAGGTCGCACTGGGGCAGGGCCGGTTCGTCCTCGGGCCCGACGCCCGCATCGCGGTGACCGGCGACAACGCCGACGCCACCCGCATCGCCCATGATTTCGCCGCGCGCCTGCAGAAGTCGCGCGGCTTCGCCCCGGTTGTCGGCAACGACGCCGCGGCAGCCATCACCTTCAGCCTCGATCCCAAGGCCGCGCTCGCCAGCGACGAGGCCTACACGCTCGACATCACCGCGCAGGGCGTAAAGCTCACCGCGCGCGCACCGGCCGGCCTGTTCTACGGCGCCGTCACGCTGTGGCAGCTGGCGACCGCCGATGGCGGCCAGGGCGTGGCGGCCATCGCCGCCCAGCGCATCGAGGACGCACCCCGCTTCGCCTGGCGCGGCATGATGCTCGACGTCGCTCGTCATTTCCGCAGCACGGACGAGGTCAAGGCGCTGCTCGACCAGATGGCGCTGCACAAGCTCAACACCTTCCACTGGCATCTCACCGATGACCAGGGCTGGCGCATCGAGATCAAGCAGTATCCGAAGCTGACCGAAGTCGGTGGCTGCCGGATCCCGGCCGGTGCCGCCGGTCGCGACGCCGATGGCAAGCCAAAGCCGTACTGCGGCTTCTACACCCAGGACGAGATCCGCGACGTGGTGAAGTACGCCGCCGAGCGCTACATCACCATCGTTCCCGAAATCGACCTGCCCGGCCACGCGCAGGCCGCGATCGCCGCATACCCGCAGCTGGGCGTGACCGGCAAGGCGCCGCCGGTGTCACCGGACTGGGGCGTGCACACATGGCTGTTCAACGTCGAGGACGGCACGTTCACCTTCCTCGAGAATGTCCTCGACGAAGTGATGCCGCTGTTCCCGGGCACGTACATCCACCTGGGCGGCGACGAAGCGGCCAAGGATCAGTGGCAGCAGTCCGCAGCCGTGCAGGCCAAGCTGAGGTCGCTCGGCCTCAAGGACGAGATGCAGTTGCAGAGCTGGTTCATGGGGCGGCTGGGTCGCTATATCGAACAGCACGACCGCCGCCTGCTCGGCTGGGACGAAATCCTCGAAGGCGGTCCGCCGGCCGATGCCACCGTGATGTCATGGCGCGGCACCGACGGTGCGATCGAAGCCGCACGCGCCGGCCATGACGTGGTGCTGGCGCCGTCGCCGGACCTGTACCTCGACCACATCCAGAGTGACGCCCCCGATGAGACCGGCGGTCGCCTCGACGTGTTCACGCTGAAGGACTACTACAGCTACAACATGATCCCGGCGCAGCTCAATCCGGACCAGGCAAAGCACGTGCTCGGCGCGCAGGCCAACCTGTGGACCGAGCACCAGCGCACCAACGAGCGCATGCAGCGCGCGTCGTTCCCGCGCGTGGCGGCATTGGCCGAGAACGTGTGGACTCCCGACAACCGCCGCGACTGGCAGGACTTCCTGCAGCGCATGGTGCCGGACATGGCGCGCTATCGCGCAAGCGGCTTCCAGGCCTCCGACAGCGCCTTTGCCGTGCACTTCGTCGCGGCCCCGGCCGCCGACGGAAAGGGCACGCTGACGCTGTCGAACCAGAGCCAGTTCGGTGAGATCCGCTACACCACCGACGGCAGCGAACCGACGGCGTCGTCGCCGGTGTACGGCCAGCCGCTGACCGTGGCCCTGCCGACGACCGTCACCGCCAACGTCTTCGTTGATGGCATCGCCCTGGCCGCGCCGCGCAAGTTCGCCGTCGACCTGCGCAGCCTGCGCGCGCGCGGCAGCCATGCCCTGCAGTCGTGCAAGAAGGGCCTGGCGCTGCGCATGGAAGACGACGCGCCGGCCGCCGGCGAGGGCAGCGAACGCGCCCTGCTGCTGGCCGACGTGTTCGACCCGTGCTGGGTCTACGACGACGCCGACCTCGACGGCATGACCCATCTGGAAGTACGGGTTGGTCAGTTGCCGCACAACTTCCAGCTGTGGCGCGACGCCAAGCTGGTGGTCACCCGTCCGGCCACGATCCCCGGCGGCGCCCTGGAAGTGCGACTGGACGGTTGCGAGGGCAAGCCGGTGGCGACGCTGCCGCTGGCCCCGGCGCGCAAGTCCGACGGGCTGACCACGCTGCAGGCGACGCTCCCGGCCACCACCGGCAAGCACGACCTGTGCTTCATCTTCGCCTCGGGCGAGTACAACCCGATGTGGGTCGTGGACGAGGTCGCGCTGCTGCCCTGAGGCCCGCCAGCTTTGCCAGTGCTGCCCTCCGGCTTGCCGGGGGGCGGCCAAACGGCGCGACCGCACGCGCCGAGCGTGACGCGGCGCGCCAAATGCAGGTTAGGATTGGCCCGTTACAGGGGACCCCACACATGCTTGCTCGCAGCCTACTCATGACGGCCTTGTTGGCCGCCACCGGCGCCGTGTCGGCGCAAACCTTGCCCAAGCCGGCCGAGTTCTACTTCGCCGCCGATGCCAATACCGTCAAACCGGTGATCGCCGTGCGCGAAACCGGCGACGTGGCGATGGAAAAACTCGCCAAGACCGTCGAGCGCAACCCGCGCGCCAAGGCCGAGGTCGCACAACTTGCGCACCTGGCAATGGACGCCGGCCGCGCCGACCTTGGTCGCCAGCTCTATGCACGCGCGCTGCGGCAGATCGATCGCAGCGACGGCATGTGGCGAGCGGTGGTCTGGAACTACGGCTGGGACCTGTATCGCACCGGCGACAGCGAAGGCGCGTTCGCGCAGTGGCGCGCGTTGCTGGAAGCGCGCAGCGTGACCGCCTCGTGGATTCCGCCGACGTTCGCCATCGCGCTGTGGTCGCTGGGCCGCAAGGACGAAGCCGTGCAGTGGTATGCCGCGGCGGTACGCACCGAGCCGCAGCAGTGGAACACGGCGAGCCAGTTCGCGCGCCTGTTGCCGGAGTGGCGCGACGACGAGCGCGCGACGCTGGCCGAAGTGCAGGCCGCCTGGGCCGCCAACCCGCCGACGTGGCCTTGATGGCCTGACCTCGCGCGCGGGGTCATCGCCTTCCTTCGACTTCGCTGCGCTACGCTCCGGACGAACGGTGCCTGCCGGGACCGTTCGTCCGGAGCTTAGCGGCGTA
>DATDBK010000054.1:0-5999 GCA_036524935.1 Lysobacter sp.
TCCCCGCGTCATCTATACTCCACGGCCACTACACCCGCAATCGGAACCTGCCTTGATGCCCCGTTTCCGCCGCCTGCTGCGCTGGGCGCTGATCGCGTCCGCCGGCCTGGCCCTGCTCGGCGCCATTGCACTGGCCACCCTGTACTACCTGGTCGCCCCCAAGCTCCCCGACGTCGAGACCCTGCGCACCGTCGAGATGCAGGAACCGATGTACGTCTATGCCCGCGACGGTCGCCTGATGGCGCTGTTCGGCGAGACCCGTCGCTACCCGATCTCGATCCAGGATGTGCCGGACCGGCTCAAGCAAGCCTTCATCTCGATCGAGGATGCGCGCTTCTACAAGCACCATGGCGTCGACCTCAAGGGCATCGGGCGTGCGGTCTGGCTGCTCGCCACGACCGATGCCAAGCGTGTCCCCGGCGGCTCGACCATCACCCAGCAGGTGGCGCGCCAGTTCTTCCTCAGCAACGAATACAGCTACACGCGCAAGCTCGCGGAAATGCTGCTGGCGATGCGCATGGAGCGCGAGCTGAGCAAGGACGAGATCTTCGAGCTGTATCTCAACAAGAGCTTCTTCGGCAATCGCGCTTACGGTGTCGGCGCTGCTGCCGAGTTCTATTACGGCAAGAAGCTCAACGAGCTGACGCTCGACGAAATGGCTTCGCTGGCCGGCATTCCGAAGTTCCCGTCCAGCGGCAATCCGCTGAGCAATCCCGAGCGCGCCAAGGAACGCCGCGATTACATCCTGGATCGCATGGTCGCCCTGCGTTACATCCCGCAGGCCGAGGCCGACCTGGCCAAGGCCGCGCCGATGCATGCCACGCCGCATGAGCGTCCGGTCGAGGTGTATGCACCTTACGTGGCCGAGATGGTCCGCCAGGAGATGGTCGCCCGTTACGGCGCCGAGGCACTGACGCGCGGCTACCACGTCACCACCACCATCGACCCGACCCTGCAGGTCGCGGCCGACAAGGCCATTCGCGACGGTCTGTCGGTGTACGACCGCCGCCACGGCTGGCACGGCGTCGAGCAGCACTTCGACCTCGCCGCGGGCGAGGATGCAGCGACCCTGCGCACGCGCCTGCGCGGCATTCCGGCACAGGGTGCGTTGCTGCCGGCGATCGTCATCGACGTCAGCGGCAGCCAGGTTCGACTGGTGCTGGCCGACGGCAGCGAAGTGGAGCTTGGCGCCGACCAGGGCTTCGGCGGCCGCAGCCCGGCCAGCCTGCTCAAGCGTGGCGACCTGACGCGCGTGCTGCGCATCGAGCCGGCGCCGGCCAAGCCCGGCGAGACCGGCCCGATGCCGGCCCCGACCTACCGACTCGACCAGGTGCCACAGGCGCAGGCCGCGCTGGTCTCGCTGGAGCCGGGCAACGGCGCACTGCGCGCCCTGTCGGGTGGCTACAGCTACGCGGCCGCCAAGTTCAACCGCGCGACCCAGGCGCGACGCCAGCCGGGTTCGAGCTTCAAGCCGTTCCTGTACGCCGCTTCGTTCGAGCGCGGATTCAACCCGGCCTCGGTCGTGCTGGATGCCCCGGTGGTGTTCAAGGATCGTCGCGGCCATATCTGGCGCCCGCAGAACGACAGCGGCAATTTCGCAGGCCCCATGCGCCTGCGCGAGGCGATGGTGCAGTCGCGCAACCTGGTGTCGGTGCGCCTGCTCGACGCGATCGGCGTCGACTACGCGCGCAAGTACATCAGTCACTTCGGCTTCGACGAAGCCGAATTGCCGCCGAACCTGTCGATGTCGCTGGGCACCGCCTCGCTGACGCCGATGTCGATCGCACGCGGCTTCTCGGCGTTCGCCAATGGCGGCTTCCGCATCACCCCGTGGTTCATCGATGAGGTCAAGGACCGCGAAGGCGCCGTGGTGTTCAAGGAAAAGCCGTCGATCGCCTGCCCGGCCTGCGGTGGCGGCGGCACCGCCAACCGTGCGGTGCAGACCTCGACCGTGGTCGACGGTTTCAACCTTGGCCCGAACGCGACGCCCGCCGCGCCGGCAGATGCCAAGCCCAAGGACGAACCGAAGAAGATCGAGATCGACACCAGCAATCTGGTGCTGGCGCCGCGCGCGATCGACAGCCGCATCGCCTACCAGATCAACTCGATGCTGCGCGACGTGGTCCAGCGCGGTACCGGCACCGCGGCCAAGGTGCTCGAGCGCGAGGACGTCGGCGGCAAGACCGGTTCGACCAACGACCACCGCGACGCCTGGTTCTCCGGATTCGGCGGTCAGTACGTCACCACGGTCTGGGTCGGCCGCGACAACTACAAGTCACTCGGCTATCGCGAGTACGGCGGCAAGGCCGCACTGCCGATCTGGATCGACTACATGCGCGTTGCGCTGAAGGACCAGCCGATCGTCCTGAACGAACCGCCCGAGGGCATGGTCAAGGTGTCGGTTTCGGCCAGCGGCGCGCTGGTGCCGGGCGAGGGCGGCGGCATCGTCGAGTGGGTCAAGGCCGAAGACCTGGAGCGCATGCAGAGCTATGTCGACTACGGCCCGGCGGAAACGGCGCCGGCCGAGGAAGAGTTCGACATCTTCTGAGTCGCAGCGCCAGCCATGCGGTTGCACACGACGCCGGGCCCGCCCGGCGTCGTCGTTTCCGCGCCAGCCCGGACGGCATCCGTTCATCCTGCGCGGGCAGAATGGACAACGCCGATACGCCCGGAGCGGTAACTTGCAGGCCCGATGAAACGTGTTAGGTTTCCGCTGCCAGTGCAATTCCGGCCGCGGCGAAACCGGTCGCCGACGTCGTGCCAGATGCGGAGGTTGTCATGCCCAACGCCCGACAGCACGCCACCCATGCCAACCTCCACGCGCAAACCCGCACCCGCGAACGCCGCCACCGCCTCGCCCATGAGGCCGCCCGGCTGATGGCCGAAGGCGGCATCCGCGACTACCACCAGGCAAAGCTGAAAGCGGCCGAGCGGCTCGGGATCTTCGACGACGCCTCGCTGCCGCGGAACCGCGAGATCGAGGAAGCGCTGCGCGAGTACCAGCGCCTGTTCCAGCGCGAGAACATCCCGGCGCTGCGACTGCGGCGCGAATCGGCGCTGCGGGCAATGGAGTTTTTCCAGTCGTTCGAGCCGCGCCTGGTAGGCCCGGTCCTCGACGGCACCGCCGACACGCGTAGCCCGGTAGCGCTGCATCTCTACAGCGACGATCCCGACGCCCCGCCGCGTTTCCTGGAGCAGCACGGCATCCCCGCCGAGCCACGCAGTCGCCGGCTGCGCCTGGACCGCGAGCGCGCAGGCGACTTCCCGGTGTGGGTATTCAGCGCCGAGGACATCACCTTCGACCTGACCGTGCTGCCGCTGGACGTGCTGCGCCAGGCGCCGCTGTCGAGCACTGACGAGAAGCCGATGAAGCGCGCCAGCGCCACGCAGCTGCGGCAGCTGCTCGCCGACGACGAGATTCTCGGCTATGAGAAGGGCGGGACGTCCCTGTAGCCCCTTAGCCCGGGTAAGCGGAGCGCACCCGGGGCCGACGCGCATCAACCCCGGGTGCCCCCGGATCACGTCCGGGGTTACCCGGGCTACAAACCACGCTTGCCTTTCGAAAACCCGAACACGTTGAGCTCGATCACGACGAACGCGACCAGCCACAGCAGCGCGTCCCAGGTATCCAGCCAGGCCGCGTGCGGATCCTGTCCGCCAATGCCCATCGCTGCCCAGGTCAGCATGAAGCCGACCAGCGCCAGATAGAGCACCGAAGCGGCGATGCGGCGCAGCCGGTGCAGACGTCGCGCATCTTGCGGAAGCCGCACTTCCAGCTCGAGCAGCGCGATCACGCCCAGCCAGACCATCTCGTTGGCGAAGTCCAGCCACACGCGTTCGAGCGCATAACCGACGACGGCGACGACCACGGCCACCGAGGCCAGGGCACGCACGCCGTGAAGCAGCGGCACCCGGCGCTGCGGCAGGCGCCAGCCACCGGTCTCCCACTCGAATAGCAACAACAGCACGAACCAGGCCGCGGTATCGATCAGCTCGGTGACGCGACCGTACAGCGCGTACAGCACGACATCGCCGGCCAGCAACGCATAGACCAGCCATTTGAAAACGACAAAGCCGCGGCCAGGCCGCGGCTTTGTCGTTGCGTCGGCGCGAACGCCGGGCATGTGCGCGGGCGACGCCTCAGCGCTTGCCGGCGTCGACGTAGTCGCGCTGCGGCGAACCGATGTAGATCTGGCGCGGACGACCGATCTTGTTCTCCGGATCGTTCTGCTGCTCCAGCCAATGCGCGACCCAGCCGGCGGTGCGTGCGATAGCGAACATCACCGTGAACATCTCCACCGGGATGCCCAGTGCCTTGTAGATGATGCCCGAGTAGAAATCGACGTTCGGGTAGAGCTTGCGCTGCACGAAGTACTCGTCCTTCAGCGCCGCCTCTTCCAGCTTCATCGCCACTTCCAGCAGCGGATCGTTGATGCCCAGCTCGCCGAGGACCTTGTGGGTCATCTCGCGGATGATCTTGGCGCGCGGATCGAAGTTCTTGTAGACGCGGTGGCCGAAGCCCATCAGGCGGAAGCCCGATTCCTTGTCCTTGGCCTTGGCGACCGCCGAACCGACATTCTCCGGACGGCCGATCTGCTCGAGCATCTTCAGGACGGCTTCGTTGGCACCGCCATGCGCCGGGCCCCACAGCGCGGCAACGCCAGCGGCGACGCACGCGTACGGGTTGGCACCGGTCGAACCAACCAGGCGCACGGTCGAGGTCGACGCGTTCTGCTCATGGTCGGCGTGCAGGATGAAGAGCAGGTCCAGCGCCTTGGCGGCCACCGGGCTGAGCTCCAGCGGCTCGCTCGGCACTTCCTTCATCATGTGCAGGAAGCGCGTGGTGTATTCGAGGTTGTTCTTCGGATAGCGCATCGGCCAGCCGATCGAATAACGATGGCAGGCGGCGGCAATCGTCGGCACCTTGGCGATCAGGCGGATCGCGGCCAGGCGGCGCTGTTCCGGATCTTCCAGGTCGAGGTCGTTGTGGTAGAAGCTCGCCATCGAGCCGAGCATGCCGACCAGCATCGCCATAGGATGGGCGTCGTGGCGGAAGCCGTACAGGAAGGTGCGGAAGGCTTCGTGCATCATCGTGTGATGCGTGACCTCGTGCTCGAACGAGGCGAATTCGGCCTGGTTCGGCAGCTCGCCATTCATCAGCAGGTAGGCGACTTCGAGGAAGCTCGACTTCTCGGCCAGCTGGTCGATCGGGTAACCGCGGTACAGCAACACGCCGGCATCGCCATCGATGTAGGTGACGGCCGACTTGCAGCTGGCAGTGGCGGTGAAGCCGTTGTCGTAGGTGAAAGCGCCGGTTTCCTTCGGCAGCTTGGCGATGTCGATGCAGGGCTGGCCCAGCACCGGGTGGTGGACCGGCAGGGTCACGGTCTTGTCGCCAGCGGTCAGGGTGACCTGGTCGAAACCGGTGGAACCGGCCTGTTTGGAATCGGACACGAAACACTCCTCAAGTCTGCATGCCTGCCGCATACCTGCCGCACGGCAGGCCGGGCACGAGTGGGCCACGAGTGGGCACGGGGTTGTGGCGGGCAACGGCCAGATGACCGGGCACGGCCGAACCGCGATAGTGAATTATCGCACAACGACCTGGAGCCAAGGCTCGGACTTTGGTCGGCTTGCCCGGGGCCGTCGCTGCGCAGAGGCCTGATTGCATGGCCTGGCGGTCACCGGCGAGCTTGCCGCCGGGTCCGTACGCGCCAACCGACCAGCCAGCCCTGCCCAACGACCAGAAACGGCAACGGCCGCCATGCGGCAGCCGTCGGGGAACACTTCATTGCGAATACGGCGCTGCCCGGCTGCTACCCCACGCTTCGCGAGGGATTGCCGCCGGTAGTGCACAAAGACGGCAACGGCCGCCTGGCGGCAGCCGTTGCTACAGTCGATTCCTGGCTTCGCCTGGAATGACGCTTCAGCAAAACCGTGCCAGAGGCACGGCCCGAAACATCACTTCTGGGCGTAGCGCTTGCGGAACTTGTCGACGC
>DATDBK010000055.1:0-28735 GCA_036524935.1 Lysobacter sp.
CCCTGCAGGACGTCCAATGAGCATCGAACAGCTTGCCGAAACCGCCCAGGCCATGGTGGCCCCGGGCAAGGGCATCATCGCCATCGATGAGTCCACCAGCACCATTGCCAAGCGCTTCGCCGGCGTCGGCATCGAGAACACGGAAGAGAACCGCCGCGCCTACCGCGAGTTGCTGCTGGCCACGCCCAAGCTGAACGACTACATCTCTGGCGCGATCCTGTTCGACGAGACCATCCGCCAGTCGACGAAGAGCGGCGTTCCGTTCGCGAAGTTCATGTCCGACAACGGCATGATCCCGGGCATCAAGGTCGACAAGGGCACCCATGCGCTGGCCGGTTTCCCGGGCGAAGTGGTGACCGAAGGCCTGGACGGCCTGCGTGCGCGCCTGGAGGAGTACTACAAGCTCGGTGCGCGTTTCGCCAAGTGGCGTGCGGTGATCAACATCAGTGACGAGTCGCCGTCGGGCACCTGCATCGATACCAATGCGCACGCGCTGGCCCGCTATGCGGCGCTGTGCCAGGAGCAGGGCCTGGTGCCGATGGTCGAGCCGGAAGTGATCATGGACGGCTCGCACGACATCGAGACCTGCTACGAGGTCACCGAAGTGATGCTGCGTTCGCTGTTCGCTTCGCTGTACGAGCACAACGTCATGCTGGAAGGCACGATCCTGAAGGCCTCGATGATCCTGCCGGGCACCACCAGCGGTGAGAAGGCCAGCGTCGAGGATATCGCCGCGGCGACCCTGCAGTGCCTGAAGTCGACCGTGCCGGCGACGCTGCCGGGCATCGTGTTCCTGTCCGGTGGCCAGGCCGACGAGGACGCGACCGCGCACCTCAACGCCATGAACCAGATGGGCCCAAACCCGTGGCCGCTGTCGTTCTCGTACGGCCGCGCCATGCAGCAGGCCGCGCTGAAGCTGTGGTCGCAGGACCTGGTGAACAACTTCGCCAGGGCCCAGCAGACCGTGTACGAGCGCGCCCGCGACAACGGCCTGGCTGCACTGGGCCAGTGGAAGCAGGCTGCGTAAGCGCCTCTTTCGTGCGTGATAAAGAAGCCGGCCTCGTGCCGGCTTTTTTGTTGCCGCCATCAAGGCAACAAGCCGGAGCCGCCGATCACCGTGAAATACACCGCATTCGGCGTCCCCACGCTGCCGCTGGCGTCACTCGCACGGACGAACACGACGTGGCGGCCGGGCGCCAGCCCCTGCGTGCTCACGACCGCGCGCACGGTCTCGTTGCTGGAGTTGTAGGCACCGTCGCTGGCCTGCATCGTGATCCGCGTGGCGCCGGCGCTCCATGGGCGCTGGTCGAGATAGGCCGAGGCGGCCGTGATCGCCTGCACCGGCTCGGCACCGTTGCTCTGGTTGCTGCGGCTGTCGTCGATGGTGGCGGTCACCGTCAGCGGTTGCCCGGCGCTGAGGCTGGCCGGGGATGCGCTCACCGTGACCGTGTCAGGACCTGACGGATAGACGTAGGGCGCGGTCAGGTTGCGCGCCGCATAGCGCAGTGCCGCGAGATTCTTCGGCAACGTCGTCGCCTCGAACGTCGCGCAGCTCTCGAAGAACGCCACGCCCATCTCGATCGTGTAGCTCGGCACGCCGAGCAGGCCGTACATCGTGTCGGTGTTGGTGCCATCGGCGACATACAGCCCGACCCACTGCTTCGGCGCGTAGCCGTTGTGCCAGGCGATGCGTCGGCCCAGCGTGCGCAAGGCCGTGGCATTTGCGGTCGTCGCATCCGAGTAGGCCCAGGGCCACAGCACCAGTCGCGAGTAACTGTGGAGATCGACGAAGAGCCCGCGGTAGTCCGCCGGCGCCGCCGCGGTGGCGGCATCGCCGCGGCGATCGGGAAACACGCCGCCGCGCCACGTGCCAGCAGCATCGGCGACGCCGGCGACGTAGCGCAGAAGGTTCTGCGTTTCGGGTTCGGAAGTCTGCTGCGGGCCGCGATACGTGCCCGAACAGGGATTGCCGCTCGAACCACCGGCGGCGCCATTCCAGCGGAACGGGAAATTGCGGTTGAGGTCCACGCCGTAGTTGTTCGCAGTGCACGCACCGTTGCTGGTGTCGACGTTCTTGCGCCACGAGGCGCCGGCCTCGGCGCGCTTGCGCCCGTCCGGATTGCCCTGCAGCACGAAGTGGAAGCGATAGGTGTCCAGCAGCCAGGTTGCCTCGCTGTTGTTGCCATGTCCGTCGACCAGCCACTCGGCAAACCGTGTGAGGACTTCCGCCGGCGTGTACTCGCGCGCGTGAACCGCGCCCAGCAGCACCATGCTCGGCTTGTTCGCGATCTCGCCGTCGGTGGCGGTGTTGCCCAACACCAGCACCTTCATCGGGTAACCGCTTGCCGGGTCCCGGCTGCGCAGCCAGGTCGGGCCGATGTCGACCACACGGGCCAGGTCAGGTCGCCGTAGCGCCAGCTGCTCCATCGTCGCGTAGGTTTCCTCGACGGTGCGGTAGCAGGCAAAGCCGTCGATCGCGTCCGGCTGCAGCAGCGCGTTCTCGGCCTCGCGCAGGCGTGCACTGGCGGGTTCGTCGACGCGTGCATTGATGCCTTCGCGGCGCAGGGCCAGATATTCGTCCCAGGTGGCCTCGAAACTGGCCGAGCGGGCCCGCTCGTCCACGGCCACGTGCTGGAATCGCGCGCCGAGGTACTGCAGCTGGACGCGGTCGCGGTAGTGGACGCTGACGAAAACCAGCCGCTCGTCATCGCCGACGTCGACCGCGCCGCTGGCAGCCGACCACAACACCAATGCGGCGAGACCCACGCGCATTGCCTGCTCCGCTTGCCAGGACGGGCCGATGATGCGCCCTGCCGGCATAAACGGCGGTGAATTCCGCTGAGGCCTGAGGCGCGCTGTCTTCCTCACGCCGCCACGACCCCGGTTGGCCCTAAATCGGCAGTTCCCGGGGCGACTGCTCCCCGGCCGGGCCGGATGCATCGCGGTTTTGACAGGGGTAGCATCCGCCGCAGGTCTGGTGTTTCCCGATGCAGGCCCTCGTGCAGCCAGCTGGAGCAATCCATGGACACGCCACACGAGCAGTCCCCCAAGAACCGGGAGCGCATCGCGTTCCTGCTGCTGACCGCGGTCGTGTTTCCGCTGCTGACGGTGATGATCGTGGCGGGGTACGGCTTCCTGGTCTGGATCTGGCAGATGTTCGCCGGCCCGCCGACGGGGCACTGACATGCCCTGCCTCCCGGACCGGTCGCGTCGCGCGCTGCTGCTGGGCCGCAAGGGGGCCCTCACGCCATTGCGGCCACCCTGGGCACTGACCGAATCGGACTTCGTCGAGGCCTGTACCGGCTGCGGCGCCTGCATCGAACGCTGCCCCGAACGCGTGCTGGTGCGTGGCGCCGCTGGCTACGCCGTGTTCGATCCCCGCCTGGGCGAATGCACGTTCTGCGGCGATTGCGCAGACGCCTGCGCACCCCGCGCGCTGGACCCCGCAGCGGTAGAGGCTCCCTGGCACACGCTTGCCGTCGCCGGCGACAGCTGCCTGACGCGCCACGGCGTGGTCTGTTCGAGTTGCCGCGATGCCTGCCCGGAGCGGGCGATCGCATTCCCGCTATCGACGTCCGTGCCGATGCCGCTGATCGACGCCGCCCGCTGCAACGGCTGCGGCGCCTGCGTGAGCGTATGCCCGGTGGCGGCCATCGACCTGCGTCCGGCGCAGCTGGAGGAAGCATGAGCACTGGCCCGATCGCCAACGAGATCCACATCGCCAGTTTCGTCGTCCAGCACCGCGAGGAGGCTTCCACCGCACTGGCCAGCTGGATCGCGGCCAGCGACGACATGGACCTGGCGCGCAGCGAGGGCACGCGCAGCATCGTGCTGTGCGAGTGCGCCGATCAGTACGGCCTGCTCGACCGCATCGAGGCGCTGCGCGCAGTGCCGGGCGTCCTCAATGTCCTGCTGGTGTACCACCACGCCGAGCCGGGCGACGCACTCGATCTGCCCATGCCCGCCGCCAACGTCACCGGAGTCGCGCCATGACCACCCGTCGCGAATTCATCCGCAACACCGCGGTCACCACCGCCGCGGCTGCCGCCGGCATGTCGCTGCCTGGCGGTGCCGCCAACATCGTCACCGAAGGCGACCTGACCGCGCTGAAGTGGGACAAGGCACCGTGCCGTTTCTGCGGCACTGGCTGCGGCGTCAACGTGGCGGTCAAGAGCGGCCGCGTGGTCGCCACGCACGGCGACGTGCATGCCGAGGTCAACCGCGGCATCAACTGCGTCAAGGGCTACTTCCTGTCCAAGATCATGTACGGCAGCGACCGCCTGACCAAGCCGCTGCTGCGCAAGACCAACGGTGTCTACGCCAAGGAGGGCGACTTCGTCGAGGTGGAATGGGATGAAGCATTCGACGTCATGGCCGAGCAGTTCAAGCGCGTGCTCAAGGCCAAGGGCGGTGATGCGATCGGCATGTTCGGTTCCGGCCAGTGGACGATCTTCGAGGGCTACGCCGCCAACAAGCTGATGAAGGCCGGATTCCGCAGCAACCACATCGATCCGAACGCGCGCCACTGCATGGCCTCGGCGGTGATGGGCTTCATGCGCACGTTCGGCATGGACGAACCGATGGGCTGCTACGACGACTTCGAGCACGCAGACGCGTTCGTGCTGTGGGGCTCGAACATGGCCGAGATGCATCCGATCCTGTGGACGCGGGTGACCGACCGCCGCCTCACCAACCCGGACGTGAAGGTCGCGGTGTTGTCCACGTTCGAGCACCGCAGCTTCGAGCTGGCCGACATCCCGATCGTGTTCAAGCCGCAGACCGACCTGGTCATCCTCAACTACATCGCCAACCACATCATCAAGAGCGGCAAGGTCAACAAGGACTTCGTCAGCAAGCACACCAGCTTCAAGCAGGGCAACGACGACATCGGCTACGGCCTGCGTCCCGACAACCCGCTGGAGTTGAAAGCGAAGAACGCAAAGGACGCCGGCGGCAGCAAGGTCATCGACTTCGACCAGTTCGCCGCGTTCGTGGCGCCCTACACGCTGGAGAAGACGGTCGAGATGACCGGCGTGGAAGCCGGCTGGCTGCAGAAGCTGGCGGAGCTTTACGCCGATCCGAAGATCAAGGTGACCTCGTTCTGGACGATGGGTTTCAACCAGCACACGCGTGGGGTGTGGGCCAACAACATGGTCTACAACCTGCACCTGCTGACCGGCAAGATCGCCACGCCCGGCAACAGCCCGTTCTCGCTGACCGGGCAACCTTCGGCATGCGGCACTGCGCGCGAAGTCGGCACCTTCAGCCATCGCCTGCCAGCGGACATGCTGGTGGCCAATCCCGAGCACCGCAAGCACGCCGAGGAGATCTGGAAGATTCCGCACGGCATCATCAAGGCCAAGCCCGGCTACCACGCCGTCGAGCAGAACCGCATGCTCAAGGACGGCAAGCTCAACGCTTACTGGGTGCAGGTCAACAACAACATGCAGGCGGCGGCCAATCTGCGCGAGGAAGGCTGGCCGGGGTACCGCAACCCGGACAACTTCATCGTCGTCTCCGACGCCTATCCGACCGTGACCACGCAGGCGGCCGACCTGGTCCTGCCGACGGCAATGTGGGTGGAGAAGGAGGGGGCCTACGGCAATGCCGAGCGCCGAACCCAGTTCTGGCACCAGCTGGTCAATGCCCCGGCGCAGGCGCGCTCGGACCTGTGGCAGTTGATGGAGTTCTCCAAGCGCTTCACCACCGACGAATGCTGGCCGGCGGACATCCTTGCAGCCAATCCGGGCTTCAAGGGCAAGACGCTGTTCGACGTACTGTTCCGTAACGGCAACGTCGACAAGTTCCCGCTGACGGACATCGAGAAGGGCTACTTCAACGACGAGTCGCAGCACTTCGGCTTCTACGTGCAGAAGGGCCTGTTCGAGGAGTACGCCGCCTTCGGCCGCGGCCACGGCCACGACCTGGCACCGTTCGACGACTACCACCGCACGCGCGGCCTGCGCTGGCCGGTGGTCAACGGCAAGGAAACGCGCTGGCGCTATCGCGAAGGCGCCGACCCCTACGTCAAGGCCGGTACCGGTTATCAGTTCTACGGCAACAAGGACAACCGCGCGGTGATCTGGGCGCTGCCGTACGAGCCGCCGGCGGAATCGCCGGACAAGGAATACGACATGTGGCTGGTCACCGGTCGCGTGCTGGAGCACTGGCATTCGGGTTCGATGACGATGCGCGTGCCCGAGCTGTATCGCAGCTTCCCGACCGCGGTGATCTTCATGAATCCCGATGATGCGAAGGCGCGCGGGCTCAAGCGCGGCGACGACGTGCGCGTGATTTCGCGCCGCGGCGAGATGCGAACGCGGGTGGAGACGCGCGGCCGCAACCGCATGCCGCCGGGCGTCGTGTTCGTGCCGTGGTTCGACGCCGGGCAGCTGATCAACAAGGTCACGCTCGATGCGACCGACCCGATCTCCAAACAGACCGACTTCAAGAAGTGCGCGGTCAAGGTAATGGGCGCCTAGGAGGGATTGCCATGCGCAACAAGCCATTGTTGATCGCCGCCGGCATGACCGTCGCGCTGATGGCCCTGATCTTCTTCGCCGGCTGGCTGTTCGGGCGGATGGTCGGCAAGCATGAGCGCGCGGCCGAACCGCGCGTGGCGGCGACGCCGGCCACGACCGACCAGTCGGCGATAGGCCGTGCGACGTCGCGCCAGCTGGACGCGCTGAGGCGGGGCGTGCCGGTCGACCAGGAGGCGGCGCCGCTGCCGATGGCCCGTGTCGAGAACGTCGACCGCAAGCGCGAGCGTGCCTATCCGATGCAGCCGCCGACCATTCCGCACGCAATCGACGGTTACCAGGTCGACAAGAACAGCAACCGCTGCATGCTCTGCCACGCCCGTGCCAATGCCGAGAAGTTCCAGGCGCCGCCGGTCAGCGTGACCCATTACATGGACCGCGACGACCAGTTCCTGGCATCGATCTCCTCGCGCCGGTATTTCTGCAACCAGTGCCACGTGGTGCAGACCGATGCGCCGGTGCTGGTCACCAATACCTTCGAGGACATCGACCAGGTGCTGGCGGCCGCTGAAGCGAAGGGGAGCGAGTAATGTTCCGCCGTTGGCTGGAACGCCTGCGGCCGTACTGGCGCACGCTGCGCTCGCCGAGCGTGCATTACAGCCTGGGCTTCCTGGTGGCGGCGGGGTTCGTCGCCGGGATCATGTTCTGGGGCGGGTTCAACACCGCGCTGGAGGCGACCAACACCGAGAAGTTCTGCACCAGCTGCCATGAGATGCACGACAACGTCTTCCAGGAGTTGAAGCCCACGATCCATTACAGCAACCGCTCCGGTGTGCGCGCGACCTGCCCGGACTGCCACGTCCCGCACCAGTGGACCGACAAGATCGCGCGCAAGATGCAGGCGTCGAAGGAAGTGTGGGGCAAGATCTTCGGCACCATCAACACACGTGAGAAATTCGTCGACCATCGTCTTGAACTGGCGATGCACGAATGGGCGCGGCTGAAGGCCAACGATTCGCTGGAGTGCCGCAACTGCCACGACTTCGACTCGATGGACCTGACCCGCCAGGGTTCGCGCGCGGCGCAGATTCACAAGCGCTGGCTGGGCACGGGCGAGAAGACGTGCATCGATTGCCACAAGGGCGTCGCGCACCGGCTGCCGGACATGGCGGGCGTGCCGCAGGGGTGAGCGGGCCCCGGGTGCGCTGCGCTTACCCGGGCTACGCAAGAGGTTGCAACTCCCGGGTGCGCTGCGCTTACCCGGGCTACGTAAGAGGTTGCGGGTCCGGGGCGCTGCGCTTACCCGGGCTACACGACGAGACGGGCGTAGCCCGGGTAAGCGCAGCGCACCCGGGGATCGACACGCTAGATCGAATCCAGCACCGCTCGATAACGCTGCGCCATCTCGTTGCCGAAGCAGGCAAACGTCACCGCGATCGGCTGCCTGTGGGCGGCCCGCCACTCGTCCACCGTCGCCACCGCCAGTGGCACCGCACGCTCGGGCGGATAGCCATACACGCCGCAGCTGATCGCAGGGAAGACGATCGACTCGACCCCGTGCTCCAGCGCGAGCTGAAGGCTGTTGCGGTAGCAAGCCGCGAGCAGTGCCGGCTCGCCGGCATCGCCGCCATGCCAGACCGGTCCAACGGTGTGGATCACATGACGCGCCAGCAGGCGATGCCCGCCGGTGATGCGCGCCTCTCCGGTGGGGCAGCGCACACCGCGGCGGATTTCCGGCATCGCACGGCATTCCGCGAGCAGGCCAGGGCCGGCGGCCCGGTGGATCGCGCCGTCGACGCCGCCGCCGCCGAGCAGCGGCTCGTTGGCGGCATTGACGATTGCGTCTGCCGCCAGGAGGGTGATGTCGCCTTCGAAAACATGCATTGACATGTCTGCAACTCATGTAGCCCGGGTAAGCGCAGCGCACCCGGGGTGGCGGACGCGATGGCACGCGGGACCCCGGGTGCGGCCTACGGCCTTACCCGGGCTACGGGGCTACAAAGCCGCCAGCCACTCGTCGTCCGAGCCCTCGTTCACGCCCTCGAAGAGGAACGTGCTCAGGTAGCGCTCGCCGGTGTCGGGCAGCATCGCCAGGATCACCGAGCCTTCCTCGGCATTGCGCGCGACTTCAAGCGCCGCCGCCGCGGTGGCGCCGGCGGAGATGCCGACGAAGATGCCTTCCTCGGCCGCCAAGCGGCGGGCGGTATCGCGCGCCACCACGTCGTCGACCGCCAGGATGGCGTCGGCGACGTCGCGGTTGAGCACTTCCGGAACGAAGTCCGGCGTCCAGCCCTGGATCTTGTGCGGCTGCCATTCCTTGCCCGACAGCAGCGCCGCGCCGGCCGGCTCGCAGGCGGTCACGCGCACTTCCGGACGCGCCACCTTGAGCACCTCGCCGACACCGGTGAGGGTGCCGCCGGTGCCCCAGCCGGTGACGAAATGGTCGAGCCTGCGCCCGGCGAAATCGCGCAGGATCTCGGCCGCGGTGGTCTGCCGGTGATAGGCCGGGTTGGCCGGATTCTGGAACTGGCGGGCGAGGAACCAGCCGTGCTGCTTTGCAAGTTCCTCGGCGCGGCGGACCATGCCGCTGCCGCGTTCCGCCGCCGGGGTCAGGATGACCTTGGCGCCGAACGCGCGCATCAGCTTGCGGCGTTCCATCGAGAACGTTTCGGACATGGTCGCGACGAACTTGTAGCCGCGTGCGGCGCAGACCATGGCCAGCGCCACGCCGGTGTTGCCCGACGTCGCCTCCACCACCGTGTCGCCTGGCTTGAGCTGGCCGCGTGCTTCTGCGTCGAGGATGATCGCCAGGGCCAGCCGGTCCTTGACCGAGCCGCCCGGATTGAACGCCTCTACCTTGGCGTAAAGCGTGACGTGCCCGGGAGCGAGACGGTGCAAGCGGACGACCGGGGTGCGGCCGATCGTGTCGAGGATGCTGTCGTGGATCATTTTTCGACTCCTGGCAGAGGGGGGAAGTCGTGCGGGCCATCGCGGATGGAGGGCCGGGGCGCCGCGGGGCGCCGATAGGGTGATCGCCGCCGCAGATTGCCACAGTCGTGACGCCGTCAGGAGGCTGTACCGGCCAAGCCTGCGGCCGGGGCAACCCCAGGTCCAGCGCCGACGGGCGGCTACGTTGGCTGCGGTCGGCTGTGCAGAGTGTGTTGTCAACCAATGGCCCACGCGGGCGTTATCACAGGACCGCTAGAATCCACTGGTTTGGGCACGCCGCTGCCCCCTGTTTAGAGAGCCGCATGCGACTTACCCCGGGATTCAAGGCCAGCTTCCTGCTGGTTTTCGCCTTCGCGCTCGCCGCCTGTGGCAGCAATGACGCCAAGCAGCGCGACGGCGGCGGCGATCGGCCAATCCCGGTCACCACCCAGCAGGTGAGCATGCAGCCGTGGAGCGACACGGTGCTCGCGCTGGGCAACGTCAAGGCGCGCGAGTCGATCACGGTCTCGGCCAAGGTCAGCGAGACCGTCGACCAGGTGCACTTCAACAGCGGCGACATCGTGGTCGCCGGCGCGCCGCTGGTCACCCTGACCGGGCGCCAGCAACAGGCTGCCCTGGCCCAGGCCGAAGCGGCTGCCAATGAATCCGAGCAGCTCTTCCAGCGCCAGACTGAACTGGCCACGCAGCAACTGATCGCACGCTCGACGCTCGACACGCAGCGCGCCGCGCGCGACGTCGCCCGGGCACGCGTCGCGCAGATGCGGGCCGACATCGGCGACCGCGTGATCCGCGCGCCGTTCAGCGGCGTGCTCGGCATCCGCCAGGTCAGTCCAGGTGCGCTGGTCACTCCCGGCACGCCGATTGCCACGCTCGACGATACCGCCCGCGTCTACGTCGACTTTCCCGTGCAGGAAGCGCTGCTCGCCAGCCTCGCCGTCGGCCAGCAGGTCAGCGGCACCAGCACCGCTTACCCGGGGCGCCGTTTCGAAGGCGTCGTCAGCACCATCGATGCGCGCGTCGACGAAGCCACCCGCGCCGTCACCGTCCGCGCCGACTTCGCCAACGACGGTCGTGAACTGCGCCCGGGCATGCTGCTGCAGGTGACGCTGGTGCGACCGGAACGGCAGGCCTTGCTGGTGCCGGAGATCTCGATCGTCCAGGTAGGCACCGACAGCTTCGTCTACCGGGTCAAGCCGGACTCGTCGGTCGAGCGTGCCGACATCAAGGTCGGCAGCCGCCGCGACGGCAAGGCCGAGATCGCGCAGGGGCTGAAGGTCGGCGACCGTATCGTCGTCGACGGCACCGGCAAGCTGCGCGTCGGCAGTCGCATCACCGATCTCGAGGCCGACAAGAAAGCCGACACCGCCGCGCCGGCCAACCGGGGCTGAGCCATGAACCTGTCCGATCTGTCGATCCGCCGCCCCGTGTTCGCCACGGTGATGAGCCTGCTGCTCATCGTGCTCGGCGTGATGGCCTTCTCGCGCCTGACCCTGCGCGAACTGCCCGCGATCGATCCGCCGATCGTGTCGGTCGACGTGAACTATCCCGGCGCCTCGGCGGCCGTGGTCGAAACCCGCATCACCCAGATCCTCGAGGATGCGCTGGCCGGCATCGAGGGCATCGAGACCATCGAGTCACGCAGCGTCAATGGCCGCGCTTCGATCAGCATCGAGTTCACGCTGTCGCGCGAGATCGAAGCGGCCGCCAACGACGTCCGCGATGCGGTCAGCCGCATCACCAACCGCCTGCCGGAAGAAGCCGACCCGCCGCAGATCGAGAAGGTCGAGGCCGACGCCGACCCGATCCTCTGGCTGAACATGAGCTCCAGGCAGATGGACACCCTGCAGCTGTCCGACTACGCCGAGCGCTACGTGGTCGACCGGTTGTCGTCGGTCGACGGCGTCGCCCAGGTGCGCATCGGTGGCCAGCAACGCTATGCGATGCGGGTCTGGATCGACCGCGACGCGCTCGCCGCGCGCGGCATCACCGTCAACGATGTCGAGACCGCGCTCGAGGCAGAGAACGTCGAGCTGCCGGCGGGCCGCATCGAATCCAACGCCCGCGACTTCACCCTGCGCGTGGCCCGCAGTTACCAGAAGCCCGAGGACTTCGCCCAGATTCCGCTGGCCAAGGGCAAGGACGGTTATGTCGTGCGCCTGGGCGACGTGGCGAAGATCGAGCTGGCCTCGGCCGAGCGCCGCGCCTACTACCGCAGCAACGGCGAGCCGAACATCGGCCTGGGCATCGTCAAGACGTCCACCGCCAACAGCCTCGATGTTGCCCGCGCCGTCCGCGCCGAAGCCGAGCAGGTGCAGAAGACACTGCCCCAGGGCACCAGCATCTTCGTCGCCTTCGACACCACGGTGTTCATCGAGTCTGCGGTCGAGCGCGTCTACCACACGCTGGCCGAGGCGATTGTGCTGGTGCTGCTGGTGATCTGGCTGTTCCTGGGCAGCTTCCGCGCGGCCCTGATTCCGGCGGTCACCGTGCCGGTGTGCCTGATCGCCGCATTCATTCCGCTGTACCTGTTCGGCTTCTCGATCAACCTGCTGACACTGCTTGCCCTGGTGCTGTGCATCGGCCTGGTGGTCGACGACGCGATCGTCGTGCTGGAGAACATCCAGCGCCGCATCGACCTGGGCGAGCCGCGCCTGGTCGCAGCCAAGCGTGGCACCAAGCAGGTCGCCTTCGCGGTGATCGCGACCACCGCCGTGCTGGTGGCGGTGTTCCTGCCGGTCGGCTTCATGGAAGGCAACACCGGCCGCCTGTTCCGCGAGTTGTCGGTGGCACTGGCGGGTGCGGTCGCGCTGTCGGCATTCGTCGCGCTGACGCTGACGCCGATGATGTCGTCGAAGCTGGTGCGACCGCACAGCGAAGAGAAATCCAACCCCGTCAATCGTTGGGTCAATGCGCGCCTGGACGGTATCGGCAAGCGTTACCGCCGCTTCCTCGACCGCAGCGTCGACCACCCCTGGGTGTTCGGCGGGATCATGGTGGCGGCGATCGTGCTCAGCCTGGTGCTGTTCAAAGTGGTGCCGTCGGAACTGGCGCCGCCGGAAGACCGCGGCTCGTTCCAGATCACGATCCAGGGACCTGAAGGCGCCGGCTTCGACTACACCGTCGGCCAGGTGCAGCAGGTCGAGAAGATCGTGGCCGCGCACACCGGCAAGGACGGCGTGATCCAGCGCTACAACCCGCGCGTGCCCGGCGGCTTCGGCGCCAGCGAAGAAATGCACACCGGCCGCATCGCGGTGTTCCTGAAGGACTGGAAGGAGCGCGACATCAGCACCGCCGACGTCGCCAAGCAGCTGCAGGGCGAACTCGGCAGCCTGCCGGGCGTGCGCGCGATGCCGCAGGTCAGCGGCGGCCTGGTGCGCGGCCGCGGCCAGCCGATCAACATCGTGCTCGGCGGCCCTGAGTATGCCGAGCTGGCGCAATGGCGCGACAAGCTGCTGGCGAAGATGGAGCAGAACCCGGGCTTCTTCTCGGCCGACTCGGACTACAAGGAAACGCGCCCGCAGATGCGCGTGGAGATCGACCGCCAGCGTGCGGCCGACCTCGGCGTGCCGGTGACCGACATCGGCCACGCCCTGGAGACGATGATGGGCAGCCGCCGCGTCACCACGTTCGTGCAGAACGGCGAGGAGTACGACGTCATCGTCCAGTCCGACCGCGAGCTGCGCGCGTCGCCGGCCGACCTGGAGGCGATCCAGGTGCGCGCGCGCGACGGTGCGCTGATTCCGCTGTCGAACCTGGTGACCCTGCGCGAGCTGGCCGAGCCGGGCAGCCTCAACCGCTTCAACCGCCTGCGCGCGATCACGATCAGTGCCGGCCTGACGCCGGGCTATCGCATGGGCGAAGCGATGGCATGGCTTGAGAAGACCGTGCAGGAAGAATTGCCCGACCACGCCCAGATCGACTGGAAGGGCGAGTCGCGCGAGTACCTGAAGGCTGGTGGTGCGGTGCTGCTGACATTCACCCTCGCATTGCTGATCGTGTACCTGGTGCTGGCGGCGCAGTTCGAGAGCTTCATCCATCCGTTCGTGATCATGCTGACGGTGCCGCTGGGCGTGCTCGGCGCGCTGATCGGCCTGGCGCTGACTGGGGGTACGCTCAACCTGTTCAGTCAGATCGGCATCGTCATGCTGGTCGGCCTGGCGGCAAAGAACGGCATCCTGATCGTCGAATTCGCCAACCAGCTGCGCGACGAGGGCCGCAGCATCCACCAGGCGATCGTCGAAGCGTCCGCGGTGCGGCTGCGTCCGATCCTGATGACGTCGATTGCAACGGTGGTCGGTGCGGTGCCGCTGGTGGTCGCGGGTGGACCGGGTTCGGCCAGCCGGGCCACCATTGGCATCGTGGTGATCTTCGGCGTGTCGTTCTCGACGCTGCTGTCCCTGTTCGTGGTGCCAGCGTTCTATGTGCTGCTGGCGAAGTACACGAAGTCGCCGGAGGCGGTGGCGCAGGAGCTGGAGAAGCTGGAGGCGGAGACGCCGTCGGTGGGCGGGCACGCCTGAGTCGCGTCGTCGCGGCGGACTTCACTACCGTCATCCCGGCGAACGCCGGGATCCAGGCCCGCACCCTGTCCTCCTGTCACCGTCATCCCGGCGAACGCCGGGATCCATTTGCTCTTGTTATTTCATCCGCAACGACCCCGGCACCCGGTACCCTTGCGTCCATGCCCCAGCTCCTCCGCCAGCACGACATCCAGGACGTGCGCCTGGACGGCAACGGCTTCGTCCTGCGGCCGTGGCGCGCTGACGACCTGGAGGACCTGCTGGAACATGCCGACGACCTGCGCGTGGTGCGCGGTCTCAGCGACCGTTTCCCGCATCCATACACGCGCCTTGATGGCGAGCGTTTCCTGGCCGGCGACGTCGTCGACCTGACCGATCCGATATTTGCCATTGAAGTCGACGGCAGGGCCTGCGGTGGAATCGGTGCGCGCCCCGGCCAGGGCGATCGGCGGCACTCGGCGGAAATGGGCTATTGGCTTGGCCATTCCCAATGGGGGCACGGCCTCATGACGAAGGCAGTGGCGCTCTACACGCCCTGGTTGATGGAAACGCTGGCGCTGTACCGCCTGCAGGCCACCGTGCTCGACAGCAACCCCGCGTCGGCACGCGTACTGCAGAAGAACGGATTCGAAGAAGAGGGCGCACAACGTTGCGCCGTGGTCAAGTTCGGCGAGGTGCACGACCTGCGCGTCTTTGCGAAGGTGCGCCCGCCAAGGTGAAGAGGAATACGACCGATGCGACATGATCCCCCCGGCAAGCCGCCCCGCGGTCCCCGCCAGCCCCCGACCGGACAACCCTGGGCGCGCCCTTCCCGGGATCGCAGCGAAGGGACATCCGACCGGCCCCCGCGTGCTCCGCGCGCGCCGTATGCGCCGCAATCTGCCGAGCCCGTGCACGATGCCGACCACGAGCTGGGCCCGTCGGCACGCGAGCGCCGCAGCGCCGAGCTGCGCCTGTACGGCCTCAATGCCGTGCGCGCTGTGTTCGCGCGCCGCCCGCAGGCGATCCGCAAGCTGTACCTCGCCGAAGCCCGCATCCCGGCGGTGCAGCCGATCCTGAAGTGGTGCGTCGCCAACAAGGTCGGCTACCGCGTGGTCGATGAGGAAGACCTGCACAAGCTCGCGGCCAGCACTCACCACGAAGGCATCGTCGCCGACGTGCTACGCGACGAACCGCTCGTCATGTCGAACTGGCTGCGCGACCTGCCGGCGGGCCCGCAGTGCGCGATCTGGCTCGACGGTGTCGGCAACCCGCACAATTTCGGCGCGATCCTGCGCTCGGCCGCGCATTTCGGCGTCAGCGCGATCCTGTTGCCCAAGCATTCGGCGCTGGCGATGTCCGGCGCGTCGGCGCGCGTGGCCGAGGGCGGCGCGGAAGTCGTGCCGATGGTGCGCCTGGGCCGCACCGACAATGCCATCGCGCAGTTGCGCAGCGTCGGCTTCACCCTGGCCGCGACCGTGGTGCACGGTGGCAGCGACCTGTTCTCCGCGCCGCTGCCGCAGCGTGTCGTCTATGTGCTCGGCGCCGAAGGCGAGGGCATGGACCGCGAACTGGCAGCAGCCTGCGACCTGCGCCTGTCGATCCCGGGCACGGGCGCGGTCGAGAGTCTCAACGTCGCTTCCGCCGCGGCGGTGCTGCTGGCGAGCTGGCGCGCGCGCCGCTGACACGCGGCGTCGTTGCGGGGAAAATGCAACCGGCGCGGCGCTGAACGTATCCATTGGCTCAAGGCCGGCGGCGTCCCGCCGGCCTTCCCAAGGAGAGTTCATGATCAAGCGATCGTTTGCGATGGCGGCCCTGCTGGCCGCGTGCCTGTCCGCCCACGCGCAGGAATGCCCGGACCGTTCGTCGTACCAGGAGTCGCGCGAGATCATCGCCGACATGCAGAAGATCGTCGCCCCGAATGGCGTGCAGGAGTCCTACAAGACCCGCATCGGTGGCATCGAGCAGTGGCTCGACGTGCGCGGCCAGGACCGCGACAACCCGATGATCCTGTTCGTCCACGGCGGCCCGGCCTCGCCGATCACGCCGACGACGTGGCAGTTCCAGCGACCGATGGAGGAGTACTTCACGGTCGTCAACTGGGACCAGCGTGGCGCCGGCAAGACCTACAACGAAACCACGCCGCCCGAGTCCATCGGCGACACGATCCACATCCCGCGCTATGTCGACGACGCCATCGAGGTCGCCGAGTACCTTCGCAAGCGTTACCACAAGGACAAGCTGATCCTGGTCGGCCACAGCTGGGGCACCATCGTCGGCATGGGCGCAGCGCTCAAACGCCCGGACCTTTTCTATGCTTACGTAGGCATCGGCCAGGTCATCAACACGCGCGACAACGAGCGCATCAGCTACGACTACGGCGTCGAGCAGGCAAAGGCGCACAGGAACAAAGAGGCGATCAGGGAGCTGGCCTCGATCGCACCGTATCCCGGCAACACGCCGATCACCCGCGAGCGGATCATCCTGGCGCGCAAGTGGCCGCAGTTCTACGGCGGCCTGACCGCGTTCCGCGAGGACTCCACCTACTACTACCGCGGCCCGCGCCTGTCGCCCGCCTACAACGACCTGGACCGCTGCGCGATCAACCTCGGCAGCGTCTTCAGCCTCGGCCGGCTGCTGCCCGAGTTCCTCGAGGTCGACTTCAAGGGCGTGCGTGAATTTCCGATCCCGGTGGTCATGTTCATGGGGCGCCACGACTACACCACGCCGTCGGAGCCAACCGAAGCCTGGCTGCGGAAGGTCAGGGCGCCGTACAAGCAGGGCGTGTGGTTCGAGCACTCGGCCCACATGATGCCGTGGGAGGAGCCGGGCAAGACCGTCGTCAGCCTGCTCCAGTACGTGCGGCCGCTGGCGATCGGCGAGGGCGCGCCGGCCCAGGCCGGCGGTTCGCCGTAAGCAGCTGCGTCAACGTGCCTGCGGTGCGGTCTGCCGTGCCGCAAGCACCTTGCCGATGAACTGGTCGAGCGCATCGCCGCGATCGATCCATCGCACCACGATCAGCAGGTCGTTGTCGCGGTCGATGTAGATGATGTTCTGGCCATTGCCACGAAAGGTGACGCTGCTGGCCGGCGCCGACGGCAGTGCCTTGCGGCCGGTGTTGAGGAACCAGTTGCTGTAGCCGTAGTCGTCCTTGTCCGCACCGGGCGTGCGGGCCTTGGTGATCCACTCGGGCGACACCAGCTGACGGTCTTGCCAGCGACCGTCACGCAGGAACAGATAGCCGAAGCGGGCCAGGTCCCAGCTGTCGATGAACATGCCGCCGCCCCAGTGGCCGCCGCCCGACACCGACTGCATGTGCGTGCCGTCCAGTTCGATCCAGGAATTGCGGTAGCCGTGCCAGCGCCAGCGGCTGCTGGCACCGATCGGATCCATCACGCGCTCGCGCAACACCTGCGGCAATGGCCGGCGCCACACTTGCAATGCCGCCAGCGCCAGCACGTTCACCCGCACGTCGTTGTACATGTAGTGGCTGCCGGGCACGTGGCGTGCGCGCTGCGGCCATTGCGCCGGCGGGCCGGACGGGCGATCGGCCCAGTCGGGCTTGCCCCAGAGCGTGCCTTCCCAGTCGCTGGTCTGGCGCAGCAGGTGCTCCCAGGTGATCGGGGCGTTGTGCTCCGACGCAAACAGGTCGACGTCGCGCGGCATGTAGACGGCAACCCGATCGTCGGTGCTGGCGATCAACCCGTCCTGCCAGGCCAGGCCAACGACCGTGCTGAGGAAGGTCTTGGTGACGCTGTGGCTCATGTCGATGCTGCGGGTGTCGCCGAACTCGGCGATGACGCGGCCGCGGTGCACGATCAGGCCGTTGATGCCGGCACGCTCCGCGGTCGGTCCGATCTGGCCGCCGAACTCCGGCTCCTTGCTGCCGAAGCTCTGCGCCAGCGCTTGCGCCTGGTCGCGCGGCTCCGGTGCCTCGTGCGCCTGGGCGAACGCGATGGCCTGCTGCAGGCGTTGCGGATCGAACCCGGCCTGGGCCGGTGACATCCGTTCCCAGTCGCCACGCGGAGGGTAGTAGGTCGCCGTGCTGCCTTCACCGGCAGCGGCGACGAACGACACAAGGACCAACAGCAGGGTCAATGCGTGCTGGCGAAGGGGATGATGGGCTGGCTTGGCGGGCATGGGTCCGGCGAGTCGCTCGAGAAGTTGCCGCAGGATAGCCGAGGCCACCGGCCACCACGGCTGGTCACGCCGAATTAACTTTTTCAGTGCAATCGTCCGTTGGCGCAGGAGTGCGCCGGCCCACGGCGGCACCCGATGCGGAGGGGACAACATGAAGCTCAAGCGCGTGGCAGGTTTCGGCGCGGTCGTCGTGGTGCTCGCGGTGCTTGCATTCGCGGTCGCCTGGTGGCGATCGGACAACGAATGCAGCAACCCGACCGCGAAGCCCGCGCATCCGATGAAGGCCGTGACCTATTGCGACTACGGCACGGCTGAAACGCTGCGTTACGGCGATATCGAAAAGCCGGTGCCTGCCGACGACGAAGTGCTGGTGCGCGTCCTCGCCGCTGCGGCGAATCCGCTGGACTGGCATTACATGCGCGGCACGCCATACCTCATGCGCATGGGCACCGGCCTGCGGCGCCCCGAGGTGACGAGGCTGGGTGTCGACTTCGCCGGCACCGTCGAAGCGGTCGGCAAGGGCGTCACCCGCTTCAAGCCCGGCGACGAAGTATTCGGTGGACGCACCGGGGCCTTCGCCGAATTCATCACGGTCAAGCAGGACCGCGCGATCGTCGCCAAGCCGGCCAACCTCAGCTTCGAACAGGCAGCCGGTGTTCCGATCGCCGCGATCACCGCCCTGCAGGGGCTTCGCGATGGCGGCAAGCTGCAGGCCGGGCAGACGGTGTTGATCAATGGCGCGTCCGGTGGTGTCGGCACGTTCGCCGTGCAGATTGCCAAGTCGATGGGTGCGAAGGTCACCGGCGTCAGCAGCACGCGCAACATCGAGCTGGTGCGCTCGCTCGGCGCCGACCAGGTGATCGACTACAAGACCACCGACTACACGCAAGGCGGGCAGCAGTACGACGTGATCCTCGACAATGTCGGCAATCGCTCGCTGGCCGAGAACCGTCGCGTCCTGAAACCCGAAGGTCACTACGTGCTGATCGGCGGCGGCGGGCCCGACAACGGTCGCTGGATCGGCCCCATGATCAAGCCTGTGGGCGCAGCGGTGACCTCGTGGTTCGTGCCTCAGAAGATGGGCATGGTTCTGGCGGAGCTCAACCAGAAAGACCTGACCGTGCTGGCCGGACTGATGGCCGCCGGAAAGGTCACCCCGGTCATCGATCGCCGCTACCCACTGGCAGAACTGCCCGAGGCCATCCGCTATCTCGAGACCGGTCGCGCCCGCGGCAAGGTGATCATCACCGTGCAGTGACCGGCGCGCCCTGCATCGGCGTGCCCTGACACGGTGAGCCCTGAAACGGTGAGCCCTGCATCGGCGAGGTCGAGGCCATCGCATCGGTGGCTTCGACCAGCGCGTCGACAATCGCGGGATCGGCCGCACTGTGGCCGGCAAGTACGATTCGCAACGTCGCCTGCGGCCACGCCGCACCAAGGTCGCAGGCGGCGCGCACCGGGCAGATGATGTCGTAGCGACCGTGCACGATGGTGGCGGGTATGTGGCGGATGCGATCGACGTCGCGCAGCAGCTGGTCGTGTTCGAGGAACATGCCGTGGCGGAAGTAGTGCGCCTCGGCGCGCGCCACCGCCAGGGCAACCCCCGGGTCGGCGAAGTTGCCGGGTTCGACCGGGTCGTGCACCAGCGTCGTGCTGCCGCCCTCCCAATGGCCCCATGCATGCGCGGCGGCCAGGCGGGTGGCTTCGTCATCGCTGTCGAGCCGACGCCAGTAGGCTTCGATCATGTCGCCGCGTTCGCCCTCGGGGATGTGCGCGAGGTAGTGCGCCCAGCGCTCCGGGAAGATCTGCGACGCGCCACAGTCGATCTCGTTGAACCAGCGCAGTTCGTACGCGCGCCCGAGGAAAATACCGCGCAGCACCAGGTGGGTGACGCGATCGGGATGCGACTGCGCGTACGCCAGCGCCAGCGTCGATCCCCAGGAGCCGCCGAACACCGCCCAGCGTTCGATGCCGAGGTGCTGGCGGATCGCCTCGATGTCGGCCACCAGGTGCCAGGTGGTGTTGTCGTGCAGTTCCGCATGCGGCGTCGACCGCCCGGCGCCGCGCTGGTCGAACAGCACGACGCGGTACTTCGCCGGATCGAAGAAACGACGGTGGTAGGGCGACACACCCGCGCCAGGTCCGCCGTGCAGGAACACGACCGGGATGCCATCAGGATTGCCGCACTCCTCGACGTGGAGTTCGTGGAGCGTATCCACGGCAAGACGGAAGCTGCGGTAGGGCTCGATCTCCGGGTACAGGTCGCGCACGGTCAGGGTCCTGTTCCAACGCGGGTCGTGCCCGCGGACAAGACGTCGCAGGGACGTCGTGCCGCAGAGTCTTACACGCGCGGGCCCATCCCGGAGGCAGTTTCCCCGGTGGATGCCGCGGCGGAGTCTTCGCCCTGCGCGTCGGCTTCGGTGAACGCGCGGCCCAGCGTCTGGCTTGGATACTCGCCAAACAGTGCTTGGTACTCCGAAGCCATGCGCCCGCCGTGCGAGTAGCCGAACCTGGCCGCGACCGAGGCAACCGTGCTTCCGCCCGGGTCGGCGCGGGAAAGCGCGCCATGCAGCATCTGCAGTCTGCGCAGTCGCAGGTAGCGGCTGGGACCCAGGTCGAACTGTTCCCTGATGATGGTCCGCAGCGTCCGCTCGCTGACCCCGGCTGCCCGGCACAGGTCGACCAGGCGCAAAGGCCAATGCTGCTGCTCGATGAGCTCCTGTACGCGCGAAACCGTGTCGGTGCGGGAAGTCCGTGGCCTGCCGCGCGGCAGGTGCTCGCGTGTGGCGTGGGCCGTTGTCATCGAGACCCTCCTGTCGCTGCGATCCTGCCCACGGTCGCGCCGGAAAAGTTGCATCCGCGCCGTCGGACAGACCCGCGGAGTCTGCGCCGTGCAGTGTGGCGACGTCATTAGCGTGGCGTGGCCAATGCGAGTGCGGCGCAGGGTGGAAATTCCCGAGTGGCCATTCAGCCGATAAGCGGATGAACACCGTTGACTTCAGCTATACGCAGCCTTCACGTCGCGTGCGCAATCTGTGGCTCGCGCTGGATCGGAAGTGTCCAGCGCCAGCAGCGCAAATGCAGACGTTCCCGCGGGGAAAACCGGCTTGAAATCGCGGCTTGCGCAATGAACGGCACTGTTCCGGTTCGGCGCAAGACAGCGGACCCGACCGCCGGATTCGAACGGGAACGAAATTTTCTCATCGCTCGGTTCCGTGACTCGCGGAACACCAAAAGGAGTTTGGAATGGTCAGCAACGCAGCCACGCTCGCGGTCGGCACGATCGCCCTCATCGCCCTCGGCGGGTGCGCCTCCACCACCGGTCCGGCGGGAGCTGCGCCGGAGAATGCCGCGGGTGCCGGCGCCACCGCGGCGACGACGCCGGCGATGCCCGCCTCGCGGCGCAGCCTGGCGTCGTTCGCCAAGTCGAACACGGACCAGGCCTGCTACGACCGCAAGACCGAACCGTATACCGCGGTGGTCGATGCCCATTTCCACCCGCGACCGTTCGGTGGCCAGGCAATGGAGCCGACGCGACTGTTCGGGATCTTCGACAAGAACGGCGTCCGCTTCGTCAACTATTTCGGCATCGGCCAGTCGCTGGACATGAAGTCGGCGTGCACCTACTACCTCGATTGCCCAGGCACCACCGCGCTGCCGAGCATCAAGAACGACTTCGTCAATGGCCAGGAATCGAAGGTCTATCCGCACGACAACCTCAACATCGTGCTGTCGATGTCGTTCTTCGACCTCGCCCATCCCGAGAGCGCGGTCAAGACGATCGAGCTCTACGACAAGGAATTCCCGGGCATGTTCAAGTGGGCCGGCGAGGTCAACCTGGAAAAGCAGGCGCTGCTGAAGAACATGCATGAGCCGGGGACGATCAAGAGCATCGACGCCTGGGCACCCTTCATGAAGGTCCTGCGCGAGCGCGGAATCCCGATCACGATCCATTCCGATCTTGGCAATGACGCCAATCCGACCCAGTTCGTCCCGCTGATGCAGCACGTCCTGAAGAAGTACCCGGACAACAAGATCGTCTGGGCGCACATGGGGTTATCGAAAGAGCTCAGCAAGATGGACCCCAGGAAGCACATCGCGATCATGAAGAAGGCGCTGGATTCCAGCCCGAACCTGTACCTGGATATCTCCTGGGACGTGCTCTACAACGCGTACCACGAGTACGGCGCCGACTTCGTGGCGTTCTTCAACGCCTATCCCGACCGCATCCTGCCGGGTTCCGACTTCGTCGCCGCGGGCAACAAGCCCGACGAGCAGTACGCCAAGGAGCTGGAGGTCACCAGTCGCGTCAACCGTGTCCTCAACGACGAAGCGTTTCGCAATATCGCGCTGGGCGAGAACTACTTCCGCCTGCTGAACCTCGACTACAAGGCACCGGAAATCTGTAAGTGACGGCGGCCAGGGGAGTTGAGATGAGTTCGTCGATCGATACTGATGGCAGATTGCGGTCGGCGTGGCCGGCAATGGCGGTGCTCGCCGCCGTCGTCGCCTTGCCTGTGCACGCGCAGCAGGTGCCCCTTGCCACGCAGGTGGAGGCCGAGGAGCGGCAATCGGAACTGGCAGCACTGGAGGAACCGCGCGACCAGGAGCCCAACCAGCAGGACCAGGTCGACGGCCTGCAGGTGAAAACCGCCGAGCCAGGGGGTTTCTGGAAGGGCAGTTCGCTGGTGGTCAAGCCGCGTACCTATTATCTCAACCGCGATCGCGACCAGAACCAGGACAACGTCGGCTGGGCACTGGGCGGCTCGATCGAGTTCAAGTCGGGCTGGGCCGCCGACATCTTCCAGGTCGCCGCAACCGTCTACACATCACAGGAACTGTACGGGCCGCAGGACAAGGACGGAACGCAGCTGTTCAAGCCGGGACCGGAGCCGTTCACCGTGCTCGGCGAGGCTTACCTGACCGCGCGGTTCGGCGACGGCAACGGCCTGCGCATCGGTCGTCAGTCGTTCGACCTGCCGTGGCTCGCGCGCCACGACATCCGCATGGCGCCGAACACCTTCGAAGCGATCGCGGTCGGTCGTCAGGCCAAGACCGGCCTGGCCTACATCGCCGGCTACGTCGACAAGATCAAGCGCAAGAACGACGACGAGTTCATCCCGATGTCGGCGGCCGCCGGTGCCGCGGGCAGTGACGAGGGACTGGGCATGGTGGGTGCGCAGTACACCTTCCTGGACGGCAGCCTGGTCGGCTTCACCAACCAGACCTCGTTCGACGTGATGAACACGTTCTTCGTCAAGGCCGAGAAGTCGTTCGACCTCAGCGACGACGTGTCGATCCGGGGCTATGCGCAGTACACCGACCAGCGCAGCGAGGGCGACGAACTGATCGGCGATTTCGCGACGCACCTGGTGTCGGTCAAGGGCGAGCTCTTCTACCCGAACGCGAGCTTCCGCCTGGCCGCGAGCCAGGCCGGCAGCGATCGCGGACTGCAGAGTCCGTTCGGCGGGCCGCCGAACTACCTGTCGATCATCGTCGAGAACTTCGACCGTGCCGGCGAAGAGGCGTACATGGTCGGCGCCTCCTACGACTTCAAGGGCGTGGGTGTCGAAGGGCTCAGTGCCTTCACCAACATCTCCACCGGCAACACGCCCGACTCCGGTCCGAACGCGTCACCTGACGAGACCGAGTACGACCTGACGGTCGACTACCGCTTCGGCAAGGCCAGTGCCCTCGACGGGTTGTGGGTGCGCGTGCGCGGCGCCTACATCGACCAGGACGAGAACGACAACAACGGCGACGACTTCTTCGACTTCCGGATCATCCTGAACTATGCATTCGACATTTTCTGATCCTGCCGGCACCAGGCCCGCAGGTCTCCGCCTGACCGTTCTCGCGCTGGCGCTCGCACCATTCCTGGCGCATGCGCAGAACGCATCGGTGGAAGAGCGCCTGCGCGCGCTCGAGCAACGGCAGACGCAACTCGAGCAGGCCCTGCGCGAGCGTGACGCCCGTATCCAGCAGCTGGAGGCCGAACGGGCGCCGACGGCGGTCGTCGCGCCGGCGCCTGCGGCGACGCAGCCGGTTCCAGCCGCACCCGCGCAGACGCCAGCAGCCACGGTGGCGACCACGACGGCTGCCGCGCCAGCGCAATCGGCGTTCGGCCAGCCCGCGCAGCAACCCGAGCAGTGGGGTGCCTACGAAGGCGGCAAGGGCCTGGTGCTGGCGCGCACCGACATGGGGGAGCTCAACTGGAGCGCGTTCTCGTACGCGCGCTACCTCAACCAGGGTGGGCTCGACGACAGCTTCACCGACGCATTCGGCCGGACGCGTCCGCTCGACCTGCGCAACGACATGCAACTGCAGAAGGTGACGCTGAACTTCAAGGGCTGGCTGTTCGATCCGAAGTTGCGTTACCTGTTCTACGCATGGACCAGCAATACCAGCCAGGGGCTGGGCGCCCAGGTCGTGCTTGGCGGTTACCTGAGCTACCTGTTCGACGACAGCTTCAACCTCGCCGCCGGCATCGGTTCGCTGCCGAGCACGCGTTCGACCAACTGGACGTTCCCGAACTGGCTCAGGGTCGACAACCGGACCATGGCCGACGAGTACTTCCGCGGCTCCTACACCAGCGGATTGTGGGCGTGGGGCAACATCACCGACGACCTGAAGTACCGGGTGATGGTCGGCAACAACCTCAGCCAGCTCGGTGTCGATGCGGCACAGCTGGACAATCAGTTCAATACGTTCTCGGGCGCGCTCTGGTGGATGCCGACCACCGGCGAGTTTGGCCCGGGCGAAGGTTTCGGCGACTTCGAGTGGCACGAGGATGCGGCGACGATGTTCGGCGCGAACTTCACCCTCAGCCGCGAGGATGCACAGGGCCAGCCAGCCACGGACAGTTTCGAGAACTCGCAGATCCGCCTGTCGGATGGCACGCTGCTGTTCTCGCTCGACCCGTTCAACACCGGTGGCTCGGTGCGCAAGGCGACCTATGAAATGGCGGCGGTCAATGCCGGCGTGAAGTTCCGCGGCCTGTCGCTCGAAGGCGAGTACTACTGGCGCTGGGTGGACGACTTCCGCACGGTCGGAACCGTGCCGGTGGACGAACTGTACGACCACGGCTTCCAGTTGCAGGCCTCGGCGATGCTCAAGCCCGACACGCTGCAGGCCTACCTGTCGGGCTCGAAGATCAACGGCGAGTACGGTAATCCGTGGGATGCCGCAGTCGGCGTGAACTGGTATCCGTTCAAGCGCAAGGAATTCAGGCTCAACACCCAGGCGCTGTACATGGATCGCTCGGCGGTGGGTTACGCCGCCGTTCCGTACCTGGTCGGCGGCAACGGCTGGGTGTTCACGACCGACTTCGTGCTGGCGTTCTGAGCATTTCAGGCGTGGATCCCGGGTGCCCCCGGATCGAGCCCGGGGTTACCCGGGCTACGTGGGTTGCGGCTGCCGTTACTTGCTGGCTTCGGCCTTCGGCGAGCTGCCGAAGCTGCCTTCCGCCGACGCCGCCAGGTAAGCGAACACCGCATACGCGGCGACGTTCTGCGCGAGCGCCTTCGGGTCGATCTTGTCGAAGGTGTCGTCGGGCGTGTGGTGGTAGTCGAAGTAGTCGCTGCCGTCCTGCGCCAGGCGCCCCCAGGCCAGGCCCTTCTCGGCGAACGGACTGATGTCCGGGCCAGGGCCGCCCTCGCCAGGCACGTGGGCGATGCCGAGCGGTGCCAGTGCCTGCGCGATCTGCTCGTCGGCCTGTTTGGCGTAGTCCGGTGCCGAGCTCGAGTAGGCGTAGATGCGGCCGGCGCCGAAGTCGCTCTCGGCGCCGATCTGATGGAGCGCGAGATCGCCGACATGCGCGTTCGCATACGCCTTGCCGCCGTGCAGGCCCTGCTCCTCGTTGGAGAATGCGACCACGCGGATAGTGCGCGCCGGACGCTGCTTGAGGTTGCCGATGAGCTTGCCGGCGGCCATGGTCAGGCCGACGCCGGCGCCGTCGTCGATCGCACCGGTGCCCAGGTCCCATGAGTCGAGATGGCCGCCGATCACCACCACTTCCTTCGGCTTGCTGCTGCCGCGGATCTCGCCGATCACGTTCTGCGACGTGTACTCGCCGTCCCAGCCGCAATCGAGCGCGACGCGCACCTTGACCGGGCCACGTGCCAGCAGGCGTGCCAGCTGGTCGGCATCCGGCACCGCGAGCGCGGCCGACGGAATCGGCGTGAGGCCGTCATCGAAGCGGGTGATGCCGGTATGCGGATTGCGGTGCGAATCGGTACCCGCCGAACGCATCAGGTACGCGGCCGCACCGGCGCGGATCGCCGCCGACGGGCCCTTGCTGCGCACGCGCGAACCCGGCCCGTAGCCGGCACCATCGCGGGCGCGTTCCATCTTGTAGTCGATGAAGGCGATCTTGCCGGCGAGCGAGCCGGGCTCGGCCGCTTCCAGCGCGGCAAGGTCGGCGAAGCGCACGACCTCGCCCTCGACCGTGCCGGCCGGGCTGCCACCCAGTGCGGTCAGGTGCAGCGGCTGGGTGTTGGCGCCGAGCACCTTCGCGCTCTCGCTGCGGCGCTCCCACTTCGGAAACGTGACCGGCTCGGTCCAGACCTTGTCGAAGCCCAGTTCCTTGAACTTGGCCACGGCCCAGGCGACGGCGCGGGCATCGGCCTCGCTGCCGGCCAGGCGCGGGCCGACTTCGGTGGTCAGCGATTCGGTGATGCGGTAACCCAGGTCGCTGGCGAGCGCGGTCTCGCGCAGCTGCGCCGCGGTGGCGATGGCCTTGTCGGGGATGCGCGTGGCCGGCTGCGCGGCGGCGGCATTGCCGCTGGTCGAAAGCACGGCGGCCGAAAGCAGCGTGGCGATGGCCACGGACAACGTTGCACGCATCAGCAAGGACTCCCCGAAGTCGAAACCACGAGCGTAGCAATTCGCCGGTTCGCGGTGGGGTGCCTATGGTCACGCGCAGGTGTGCGCGGTTTGGCGGAACCAGAACGCCCCTCTCCTGCTCGCGGGCGAGGGGTTGGGGTGAGGGCAGAAGCAACCGCAGCCCTCATCCGCCCTTCGGGCACCTTCTCCCCCTCGCGGGAGAAGGGATTCGCTACTTCTTCAGCGAATCCCGGATCTCACGCAGCAGCAGTACGTCTTCCGGCACGGCCGGGGTCGCAGCCGGCGCACGCAGCCGGTTGTAGGCCTTGAGCACCAGGAAGATCACCAGCGCGATCAGCAGGAAATCGATGATGGTCTGGATGAACATGCCGTACCGGATCGCCAGCTCGGCGGCGACTTCCTTGCCGGCCGAATCCAGCTGCGCCGGCTTGAGCACGTACTTCCAGTCGGTGACGCTCGCGCCCTTGGTGAAGGCGCCGATCGTCGGCATGACGATGCCATCGACCAGCGAGGTGACGATCTTGCCGAATGCCGCGCCGATCACGACACCGACCGCGAGGTCGACGACATTGCCGCGCGAAATGAATTCCTTGAACTCGCTGATCATGCCCATGGCTGCACTGTCTCCGTGGTTGCCCGAGGGTTTGCTGGCCGATGCCGCAGCGACCGACTATACCGGCGCGGTGTCGGCAGACCGTGCGGCGGTGATGCGTCCGGAGTGTTCGATCACGCCTTCCAGCACCGCATGGAACTTGTCGCCCGGTTGCAGCGGACCGACGCCGGCGGGCGTGCCCATGAACACCAGGTCGCCCGCGCGCAGCGCGTACAGCCTGGACAGCTCGTGCAGGATTTCCGGCACGGTCCAGATCAGGTCGGCGAGCGAGCCGGCCTGGCGGGTCTCGCCATTGATCTGCAGGGTCAGCTTGCGCGAACCGAGGTCGCCGACCTGCGCAACCGGCACGATCGCACTGATCGGCGCAGCGTGGTCGAAGGCCTTGCCGGTATCCCACGGCAGGCCCTTGGCCTTGGCCGCACCCTGCAGGTCGCGCCGGGTCAGGTCGAGGCCGACGGCATAGCCGTAGACGAGGGCGGCGGCATCGGCCGGATCGAGCACGCCGGCCGGTGCGTCGCGACCGATCGCGACGACCAGTTCGACTTCATGGTGCAGGTCGCTGGTGCCGGGCGGGTAGGGCACGTCGGCGTCGAGCGCGATGGCGTCGGCTGGCTTGAGGAAGAACACCGGATTGCCGCGATCGGCGGCCGACGCAGGCACGGCGGCGCCCATCTCGCGGGCGTGGTCGGCGAAGTTGCGGCCGACGCAGTAGATGCGGTGGACCGGGAAGAACTGGCCGGCAGCGCCATGCACCGGAACGCGGGGTTGCGGCAGCGCCGCGATCACGTCGCTCATGCCGTCACAGCGCGTTGCGCTGCGAGCGGGGGCGGTTGGCCTCCAGCACCTGCGCCTCGAGCACACCGCGGTCGACGACGCGGTACTCGGCCTCGACGATGCGGGCGTCGCGGGCAGCGGCCTTGCCGCGACCCTTCCACAGCTTGTAGACGATGCCGGCGGCGATCATTGCCGCGCCCAGGACCACGCTGAACATCACCAGCACCGCCAGCAGGCCGAGGCCAACGACCCCGACCGCGAAGCGGAGCAGGCGATGGCGCGGCTTGCGCGGCTCGAAGGCGGAGCGCACGCGCTGGAACTGGGCGGAGTCGAAACGGAAGGTCTGGGCGAACATCGGGGACGTCGTGACACAATGCGGCAATACGCCGGGCAAGCGAGTATCGGGCCAGGGTCGGGCGAAGGTGTGAGAACTTCGTTAA
>DATDBK010000056.1:0-7180 GCA_036524935.1 Lysobacter sp.
CTAACCACTGCCCCCGGGGTAGCCATGTTAGCAGCGATGGTCCGGCGGAACCGGTTCCCGCCCGGTGGGTCAAACCACCTGTGATGAACACGTCCCGTGCGGCGTTCGCGCCGCCGGCCCTAAGTACCAGGAAAAAGAAACAAGCGCTCCCGCGGCGTGCCGTGGTGTCGTAGCGCTGGAAAACTTGAAGCCGCCGCGCCCGGGCTTGTCCCTGGCAGTGGCTGGCTTGCGGTATCCAGAGGCGAAACGCCCACGGCGTTCCGCGGCCGCAGGACGCGCATGCGTTCTGCGCCGACCACGCGCAGGAGCGCGCGAGGAACGCAACAATGAAGCGAATGCTGATCAACGCGACGCAGGCAGAAGAACTGCGCGTCGCCACCGTCGATGGCCAGACGCTATACGACATCGACATCGAACAACCGGCGAAAGAACAGAAGAAGTCCAACATCTACAAGGGCCGCATCACCCGGCTCGAGCCCTCCCTCGAAGCAGCCTTCGTTGAATACGGCGGCGAGCGTCACGGCTTCCTGCCGTTGAAGGAGATTTCCCGCGATTACTTCCAGGCTGGCGTCGACCACAACAAGGCCGGCCTGCGCGAACTGTTGCGCGAAGGCCAGGAAGTCGTAGTCCAGGTCGACAAGGAAGAGCGTGGCAACAAGGGCGCTGCCCTGACCACGTTCATCTCGCTGGCCGGCCGCTACATGGTGCTGATGCCGAACTCGCCCACCGCCGGCGGCGTTTCGCGCCGGATCGAGGGTGACGACCGGGCCGCGCTCAAGCAGGCCATGGACAGCCTCGACATCCCCGACGACATGGGCGTCATCATCCGCACCGCCGGCGTCGGCCGCGATGCCGAAGAGCTGCAGTGGGACCTCGACTACTTGTTGCAGGTCTGGAAGGCCATCGCCGAGTCGGCGCTGACCAAGCCGGCACCGTTCCTGCTGTACCAGGAATCGCGCCTCATCATCCGCGCCCTGCGCGACTACATGCGCCCGGACATCGGCGAGATCCTGGTCGACACCCCGGAGATGTATTCCGAGGCGCGCGACTTCGTCGAGCAGGTGATGCCGCACAACCTGCGCAAGCTCAAGCACTACACCGACGACACTCCGTTGTTCAACCGCTTCCAGATCGAATCGCAGATCGAGAACGCGTACGAGCGCGAAGTGCGCCTGCCGTCGGGCGGCGCGCTGGTCATCGACCAGACCGAGGCACTGACCGCGGTCGACGTCAACTCGGCCCGTGCCACCAAGGGCGGCGACATCGAGGAAACCGCGTTCAACACCAACCTGGAGGCAGCTGAGGAAGTTGCCCGCCAGATGCGCCTGCGCGACCTCGGCGGCCTGGTGGTGATCGACTTCATCGACATGTCGTCGAACAAGCACCAGCGCGACGTCGAGAACCGCCTCGCCCACGCCCTCAAGCAGGACCGTGCGCGCGTCCAGATCGGCCGCATCTCGCGCTTCGGCCTGCTCGAGCTGAGCCGCCAGCGCCTGCGTCCGTCGCTCGGCGAGTCCAGCCAGATCGTCTGCCCGCGTTGCGAAGGCCACGGCCGCATGCGCAGCGTCGAGTCGCTGTCGCTGTCGATCCTGCGCCTGGCGGAGGAGCATGCGATGAAGGAGAACACCGGCCAGGTGCTGGTGCAGGCTCCGACCGAGATCGCCAACTACCTGCTCAACGAGAAGCGCCGCGCCCTGAGCGAGATCGAGAAGCGCCACGACGCGCCGATCCTGATCGTCGCCGACGAGCAACTGCACACCCCGCACTACGAAGTCACGCGCATCCGCGAGAACGAGCTGGGCGAGGAATCGAGCAAGCCGAGCTACCACCGTGGCACGCCGCGCAAGCTGCCCACGCACGCGCTGACCAAGGCCCACCTCAACATCCCGCCGACCCCGGCGGTGACCAACGTCAAGCCGGCCCAGCCTGCCCCGCTGCGCGAGCCGCGTGAGGAGCAGGTCGTCCAGGCACCGGCCGCGGCACCGGTTGTTGCGACGCCGACGCACTCCATTGGCGTGGTCGAGCGCATCCTGCGCTTCTTCCGCGGCAGCGAGCCGGCGGCGGCACAGCCGGCCCCGTCGGCACGTCCGCAGGACGGCCGTGGCCGCAGCGAGCGCAACGACCGCAATGCCCAGCGCCGCGACGGTCGCGGCGGCAAGCAGGGTGGCCGCGACGGCCGCCGTGACGAGCAGCCGCGTCGTGACGAGGCGCGTCGTGACGAGCAGCCGCGTCGTGATGAGGCACGTCGTGACGAACCGCGCCGCGACAAGCAGCAGGCCCAGGGCAACCAGCCCAAGCAGCTCAAGCAGGCGCAACAGCAACAGCAGCAGCAGCCCAGGCAACAGCAGCAGCCCAGGCAGCCAAAGCCGCAGGCCGAAGAGCGCCAGCAGGCACAGGCACTGGCTGCAACCGGCGAAGGCGCACCGTGTCCGCCGCGCGAGCCCAGGCCGGCAGTCGCCAAGCCGGAAGCAGCAGCGGTCACGGATGCTCTGATCATCGCCGCACCGGCCGCCATTGCCGCTGTCGCGGTGGGTGAAGGCAGCGAAGGCGCCACGCCTGAAGCCGTCGCATCCCAGGACAACCCGGCAGAGAACGCAGCCAACGCAGGCGAAGCCACCGGCGAAGGCAGCGGCCGTCGCCGCCGCGGTCGTCGTGGCGGTCGTCGTCGTCGTCGTGGCGGAGCCGGTGAAGGCGCTGCTGGCGGTGACGAAGGCGGCCTGCAGGATGACCATCTGCTCGATGACGAAGACGACATCGGCGGCGAACACACGCCGGCGCCTGCCGTCGCCGCGAATCGCTCGCAGCCCGAGTTCGACTTCGATGACGAGGCCGATTCGGCGAAGCCTTCGGCCCCGCGGTCGACCGCTCCGGCGGCGGTTGCCGTGGCTGCGGTCGCCGCGGTCGTACCGGTTGTTGTCGAGGCAGTGAAGGCCGAACCGGTCGCCACCCCTGCCCCGGCCGTGGAGCCTGCGGCACCGGTCGTGGCGGTCGAAACCGCTGCGCCGAAGCAGGAAGACGAAACCGTCGCGCCGGTTGCCCCGGCCGCGGTCGTCGACGTCGCGGTTGCGGTCGTCGAGCCGCCGGTCGAGGTTGCCGAAACGGTGCCGGAACCGGTCGCCGTCGAGCCGCCGGCCGTGGTCGAGACGCCAGTCGCCCAGTCGCAGCCGGAAGCGCCGTCCGCGCAGGACGACGCGCAGGAGCCGCAGTCGACGTCGGCTCGCATCGACGAAGTGCAGATCACCGACTCGCGTCCGGTCGCACCGACCGCGCCGGTCGCGGATGTTCCGCGCACCGCAGGCCTGTTCGATGCCCTGCCGCAGGAAGGCATCGCCCCGGTCGAGGTCGAGCCGCAGGCAGCAGCGGCTGATGCCGCCGTGGCCGGCGCTGAAGCTGTCGAGCAGGTTGCTGTCGAGCAGGTTGCTGTCGAGCAGGCTCCTGTCGAGCAGGTTGCTGTCGAGCAAGCTCCCGTCGAGCAAGCTGCCGTCGAGGCGGAGCACGAAGTCGCCGGGCACGAAATCGACAAGCGCGACGCCCAGCCCAGGCACGAAGAAGGCCATGCCTGACCACGGCTTGTAACGCTATCCGCACCAGCACAACTGGCCGCCATTGGCGGCCAGTTGTGTTTTCAGGGTCCGGACAGCGGCCGAAACGCTAGAGCGCGTTGACCGGATCCACCAGGCCATAGCGGCTGGCCATGCGCGCCAGTGCGATGCTGTCGCGGATGTCGAGCTTCTCGAACAACCGCGCCTTGTGCGTGTTGATGGTCTTGGCGCTGAGGCTCAGGCGCTTGGCGATGTCGTCCTGGCGCAACCCCTGCACCAGCAGCAATGCCACTTCCAATTCGCGCGGGGACAGTTCGTCGAACGGTGACGAATCGCCGGCAATCCCGGACAGTGCCAGGTTCTGCGCAATGCTCGTCGCCAGGTAGCGCTTGCCACGGAACACGTCGCGCACGGCCCGCAGCAGCTCGGTCGCATCGCCACCCTTGCCGACGTAACCCGACGCCCCGGCCTCGAGTAGGCGCTTGGGCATGGGGCCGTCTTCGAGCACGGACACGATGATCACGCGCGTGCCGTGATCGCCACGAACCACGCGTTCGGTGACCTCCAGGCCACTCAGGCCTGGCAGGTGCAGGTCGCACAACACCACGTCGGGTTGCAGCTTGCGGATCATCGGCAATGCCACTTCGCCGCTCTCCGCGTCCCCGACCACTTCCATGTCGGTCTCAGCCGACAGGATCATGCGCATGCCCGTCCTGACCAGCGCATGGTCGTCCACGATAAAAACTCGGATGCTCATCCTTTTCCCCGGGCAGTTTCTCGCCGGGTCCGAGGCTACGCGCCGCATACCACCCGTGCAACCCGGCAGGCCCTATGACCCATTGCGTTGGGCGCATCCTTGGGCACACTGCGGACTTTCCCGACAAGGATCCAATCCGATGCGTCACATCGCCCCCGCTCTTGCCGTCCTCCTGGTTACCGCATGCGCTCCGACGACGGAGGCGACGCGTCCCACCGCCGCTCCTTCCGCCACCTCGCCCGCCGCAGGCTCGCAGGCGACGCAATGGCTCGATGACGTCCGCGCGATTTCCGATGCAGGCGAGAACGCGCAGCGTCGTGCGGCGATCGCGCAACGCATGACTGCGCTAGGTATTCCGCCGCGCAAGGTTGCGTTCACGGACGGCAAGCGACAGGGCGAGAACCTGATCGCCGACATCGGCGGACCGCAGGATGCGCCGCTGTTGTTGATCGGGGCCCATTCCGATCGCGTCGAGCACGGCAAGGGCGCAACCGACAACGCTTCCGGCAGCGCGACCGTCCTTGCACTCGCGCAGCGCCTGCGCGCTCAGCCACTGCAGAACCATCGCGTCGCGATCGCGTTCTGGGACCTGGAGGAAGCCGGACTGCTCGGCTCCAAGGCCTACGTGACCGATGGCAAGACCAAGCCGGCGCTCTACGTGAACTTCGACGTGTTCGGCTGGGGCGATACGTTGTGGATGATGGCGCCGGCGCAGGGCCAGGCGACGCTGGTCGACAGCAGCCGCACCGCAACCCAGGAAGTGGGGATCGGTTTCTCGCCGGGCGAACAGTACCCGCCGACCGACCACCTGCCCTTCATCCGTGCCGGCTGGCCGGCGGTTTCGTACTCGCTCGTCGGCGCCGATGAAATCAAGCTGGTGCTTGAAGCCTATGCAGGCAAGAAACTCACTACGCCCGCCAAGGTCATGAAAGTGATCCACAGCGACAGCGACACCATCGACCAGGTCGATGCGACCGCGGCCGTGCGAGGCGTCGATGCGGTCGAGAAGGCACTGCGCGGCTGGGACGCTGCGACGCCCGCCGCTGCGAAGACGTCCGGAAGCAGCCAGTAAGCGACCTTCGTTCGTGCCACGCTTCGCCAAATCAACGCAACCGCCCCCGAGGACGCCATGTCGAGCAACGCCCAACACGCACCGCAGTTCCGGCAACTCCATTCCAGTGGTCTTCTATTGCTGCCCAATGCCTGGGACGCCGGCACCGCGCGCCTGATCGAGAGTCTTGGCGCCAAGGCAATTGCCACCACCAGCGCCGGCGTTGCCTGGGCGAATGGCTATGCCGACGGCGACCAGTTGCCAATCGATCTGCTGGTCGCAACCGCCGCGGCGATCGCCCGCGTGATTTCGGTTCCGCTCAGCATCGACGTCGAAGGCGGTTACTCGGACGATCCGGCGGCGGTCGCCGGCAATGTCGTGCGGCTTGCCGGCATCGGCGTCGTCGGCATCAACCTCGAGGACGGCGGCGGCGAGCCTGAGCTTCTCTGCAGCAAGATCGGGCAGATCAAACGCGAGTGCGCACAACGCGGCCTGGACGTATTCATCAATGCGCGCACGGACGTGTACCTGCGCGGCCTCGCGCCGGCGGGCCAGCGGGTCGAACCCACTCTCGCCCGGGCAGCGATGTATCGCGAAGCGGGTGCCGATGGCCTGTTCGTGCCGGGACTGACCGATGCGGACGAGATCCGTGCCGTCGCCGCCGGCACCGGACTGCCGCTGAATGTGATGCTGCGTCCGACCCTGCCCGACACGGCCACGCTGGAATCGCTTGGCGTGCGCCGTCTGAGCGCCGGCTCCAACCTGTCGGAGGAGGCTTTCGCACACACCCGCACCGGGGCGATGGAGTTCCTGCGCAGCGGTCGCGGCACGGCATCGGCCGACGCGATGGGCTACGGGGCGATCAACGCGTTGTTCGCGGAACGCTGATCGGCTCGCCAATCAATCGCCAATCGATCAACTGCCGACGGCTGACCACAGGCGCCTTCCAGCATGACTGCGGGGGCACCGCTGTTCATGAAAACGCTCCCGAAGCATTGTCATGAAATGACAAGTCGCTGACGCCGTTTGTAAAAAACTGCACCCACCCTGCTCCCTATAGTCGGACGCTCCATTCGGTTGCCGCCGCGAAAGAACGGTCGGCCCGGAGGATTCCGAACACAACCACGGGGGCGGGGTGAAGTGAAGTCATTGAACGCAAACAAGGCAGTACCGAAGGCGTCAAGGCGCCTGCTCAGCGCCATGATCACGGCGGCACTGGCGGCCACCGGCAGTGCCGGGGCGGTCGAGATCAACACCGGAAATCCGGACGTCGTCCTGCGCTGGGACAACACGATCCGCGTCAACCTCGCCAATCGTGTCGAGAGCCAGGACGCGGCGATCCTCAACAGCCCGAACTACGACGACGGCGACCGCAATTTCGACACCGGCATGGTGTCCGAGCGCCTCGACCTGTTGAGCGAGTTCGACTTCATCTACCAGGACCGCGTCGGCTTCCGCGTCAGCGCCGCCGGCTGGTACGACCTGGCCTACGAGAACCTGGACAACACGCATGTCGGCTCGTCCAATCACCTGCGCGATGGCCGCGCGGCCATTGGCCTGAGCGACGAAACCGATCGCTTCTTCCACGGCCCGTCGGGCGAAATCCTCGACGCCTTCGTGTTCGGCAAGTTCGATGTCGGCTCGATGCCGGTCAACGTCAAGCTCGGTCGCCACACCGTGTTCTGGGGTGAGGCCATGCTCAATCCGGTGCACAGCCTGAGCTACGGCCAGTCGGCGCTCGACCTGGGCAAGCTGTTCTCGGTGCCGGGCACCGAGGCCAAGGAACTGTTCCTGCCGCGCGAAGCCCTGTCGTTCCAGGCGCAGCCGACG
>DATDBK010000057.1:0-12694 GCA_036524935.1 Lysobacter sp.
GGTCACCAGCATCACCTGCGAGCTGACCAGGTTGAAGGCGCCCATCGCGATGATCAGCGACAGCAGGATCGCCATGATGGTCTTCTCCATCTTCAGCGCCCGGAACATGTTGGCGTTCTCGCTGGTCCAGTCGCTGACCCGGTACGGCCCGCCCAGGTTGACCGCGAGGTCGCGCGCCACGTCCCAGGCCTTGTCCATGTCATGCAGGCGCAGGCGCACGCCGGTGACGCCGTCGCCCATGCGCAGCACGCGCTGCATGTCGTGCATGTTGGTGACCGCCAGACCCTTGTCGTACTCGTTGTAGCCGGCCTCGAAGATGCCGCTGACGGTGAACCGCTTGAGCTGTGGCACCGCGCCGAGCGGCGTGCTGCGGAAATCACTGGTGGTCATCACCACGCTGTCGCCGATGCCGACGCCCAGCCACAGCGCCAGCTCCTTGCCCAGGACGATGTTGAAGGTGCCACGCTGGAGAGAGTCGAGCTTGCCCTGGACCATCCTGTCGGCGAGCACCGAGACCTTGCCCTCTTCCTCGGGCAGGACGCCGCGGACCATTGCCGGCTGGTTGCGCGCACCCGAGAGCAGCGCTTCCTTCTCGATGTAGGGAGCGGCACCGGCGACGCGGGCATCGGCCACGGCCTTGTCGACGGCCTGCTGCCACTCGGTCAGGGGTTCGCCGTAGGCGCTGACGGTGGCGTGCGCCGCCATCTGCAGCATGCGGTCGCGGATCTCTCGCTGGAAGCCGCTCATCACCGCCAGGGTGGTGATCAGCGCCGTCACGCCCAGGGCAATGCCGGCAATGGAAGCCAGCGAGATGAAGGAGATGAAGCCGTTACGGCGCTTGGCCCGGAGGTAGCGCAGGCCGATGGCCACAGGTATGGGTTTGAACATAGCGGGCTATGGTGCCATCGAAGACGCATTCTGCGCAGCGGCTTTGACCGGAACGGCCAGCCTGAGTTCACGGCGCCTCGTGGCCGGGAGCGTGTCGGGCCACCAGGCCAGGCGCCCTGGTCGGCCATCGGCATCACGGAATCGCAGGAAAGCCATGGGACCACGCCATTCGACACGAAGCTCCGTGATGGCCTGACCGTCAAGCATGGCCATGCCGTCGCCGCCCATCTCCAGCACACGCGCCGGGCGGGCGAGCTCCCGCCGGGCGAGCCGGACACCCTCCCCGGCTGCGAGCAGCGCCAGCGGCACGGACACCACCAGGGCAAGTTCGCAGGCGATCAGGGACAGGCCAGCAAGGACTCCGAGCACCACGAGGGCCGCGGCCAGCAGCCGCGACGGCCGCCACTCAAGGCGGCAGCGAGCGGATGCGCGTGACGAGCGCTGCGAGGTCGGCATCGGTCGGCGCGTCATGGCCCATGAACCAGTGCCAGAGCTTATCGTCCTCGGTTTCCAGCAGGCGTAGGAAAACGACGCGCTCATCCTCGGCGGCCTGTCGCCAGGCGCGATCGAGGTAGCGTTCGAACAGTTGATCCAGTTCGCGCATGCCACGCCGACAGCGCCAGCGCAGGCGGCGCAACTCGCGTTCGTCGGCTTCGTTGATGCCTTCCATGCCTTGCCCCGCCTCCAACCCGAACGTAACCCGGGTAAGCGAAGCGCACCCGGGGCCGACACGCGCGATCCCGGGTGCGCTTCGCTTACCCGGGCTACGACGTCTCTGTCGTCAGACGCGACGGGCCAGCATCAGCTTCTTGATCTCGCCGATCGCCTGCGCCGGGTTGAGCCCCTTCGGGCACGTACGCGCGCAGTTCATGATGGTGTGGCAGCGATACAGCTTGAACGGATCCTCGAGATCGTCCAGGCGCGCACCGGTGTCCTCGTCACGCGAGTCGACGATCCAGCGGTAGGCCTGCAACAGGACCGCCGGACCGAGGTAGCGGTCACCGTTCCACCAGTAGCTCGGGCAGCTGGTCGAGCAACACGCGCAGAGGATGCATTCGTACAGGCCATCCAGCTTCTTGCGGTCCTGCGGCGACTGCAGCCGCTCGCGGTCGGACGGTGCCGGGCTCTGCGTGCGCAGCCACGGCTTGATCGACGCGTACTGCGCGTAGAAGTGGGTCAGGTCCGGGACCAGGTCCTTCACCACCGGCATGTGCGGCAGCGGATAGATCGGGACTTCGGCCTTGCCGCAATCGTCGATCGCCTTGGTGCACGCCAGCGTGTTGGTGCCGTCGATGTTCATCGCGCACGAACCGCAGATGCCCTCGCGGCAGGAACGACGGAAGGTCAGGGTCGGGTCGATCTCGTTCTTGATCTTGATCAGCGCGTCCAGAACCATCGGGCCGCACGTCGCCATGTCCACCTCGTAGGTGTCCACGCGCGGGTTCATGCCGTCGTCGGGGTTCCAGCGGTAGACCTTGAAGGTGCGCGGCTGCTTGGCGCCGGCGGTCGGCCAGTGGCGGCCCTTCTGGATCTGCGAGTTCTTGGGTAGTGAGAATTCAGCCACGTTGCTCGCTCCGGATCAGTAGACGCGCTTCTTCGGCGGAACCACGGCCACGTCGTCGCTCAACGTGTACATGTGCACCGGGCGATAGTCGATTGCGGTGTCGCCGTTCTCGCTGACCGAGCACAGGGTGTGCTTCTGCCAGTGGGCGTCATCGCGATCCGGGAAGTCCTCGCGGGCATGCGCGCCACGCGATTCGGTGCGGTTCTCGGCGGAGACAATCGTCACCAGGGCCTGGTCGAGCAGGTTCGACAGCTCGTAGGTCTCGATCAGGTCCGAGTTCCAGATCAGCGAACGGTCGGCAACCTTGACGTCGCCGAACGAGGCATGGATCTCGCGCATCTTGCGCACGCCATCCGACAGCGTCTCGCCGGTGCGGAACACCGCGGCGTCCGCCTGCATCGTGCGCTGCATCTTGTCGCGGATGACCGCCGTCGGCGTGCCGCCATTGGCGTTGCGCAGCTTGTCCAGGCGCGCCAGGGCCGGGTCGCAGGCATCGCCGGCGAGGCGGGCCTGCTTGCCGTCGACCTTGATGGTTTCGGCAGCGCGGTTGGCGACGGCGCGACCGAACACGACCAGGTCGAGCAGCGAGTTGGAGCCGAGGCGGTTGGCGCCATGGACCGACACGCAGGCCGCTTCGCCGATCGCGTACAGGCCCGGAACCACTTCATCGGGGTTGCCGTTGCGCAGCTGCACGACTTCGCCGTGGTAGTTGGTCGGGATGCCGCCCATGTTGTAGTGGACGGTCGGGATCACCGGGATCGGCTGCTTCTCGACGTCGACGTTGGCGAAGATGCGCGCCGACTCGGCGATGCCCGGCAGCTTCTCGTGGATCACTTCCGGACCGAGGTGGGTCAGGTCGAGCAGGATGTGATCCTTGAACTCGCCGACGCCGCGGCCTTCGCGGATTTCCATGGTCATCGCGCGGCTGACCATGTCGCGCGGCGCCAGGTCCTTCACGCTCGGGGCATAACGCTCCATGAAGCGCTCGCCGTTGCTGTTGCGCAGGATGCCGCCTTCGCCACGGACACCTTCGGTGATCAGGCAGCCGGCGCCGTAGATGCCGGTCGGGTGGAACTGCACGAACTCCATGTCCTGCAGCGACAGGCCGGCGCGCAGCGCCATGCCGCCCCCGTCGCCGGTGCAGGTGTGGGCCGACGTCGCCGAGAAGTAGGCGCGGCCGTAGCCACCGGTGGCCAGCACCGTGCCCTGCGCCTTGAACAGGTGCAGCGTGCCTTCGGCCATGTCCAGCGCAAGCACGCCGCGGCAGGCGCCGTCGGCGTCCATGATCAGGTCGAGCGCGAAGTACTCGATGAAGAACTGCGCGTCGTGCGCCAGCGACTGCTGGTACAGCGTATGCAGGATCGCGTGGCCGGTGCGGTCGGCGGCGGCGCAGGTGCGCTGTGCCGGCGGGCCTTCGCCGTAACGGGTGGTCATGCCACCGAACGGGCGCTGGTAGATCTTGCCGTCGTCGGTGCGCGAGAACGGAACGCCGTAGTGCTCCAGCTCGATGATGGCCGGGATGGCTTCCTTGCACATGTACTCGATCGCGTCCTGGTCGCCCAGCCAGTCCGAGCCCTTCACGGTATCGAAGAAGTGGTATCGCCAGTCGTCCTCGCCCATGTTGGCCAGCGCCGCGGCGACGCCGCCCTGCGCGGCCACGGTGTGCGAACGGGTCGGGAACACCTTGGTGATGCAGGCGGTCTTCAGGCCCTTCTGGGCCAGGCCGAAGGTGGCGCGCAGTCCGGCGCCACCGGCGCCGACCACGACCATGTCGAAAGTGTGCTCATGAATCTTGTAAGCGGCGGCCATGAATCAGGCTCCCAGCGCGATGCGGATGACGGCGAGCACGCTGGCCAATGCCGCGAGAACGCAAACGAAAACGACCGTGAGCTGCGATGTCACGGCCAGCCACGGGGTGTGGACGTAGTCCTCGATGATCACCTGCATGCCGAGCTTGGCGTGCCAGAACGACGCGATCAGGAACGCCGACAGCAGCACTGCGTTGCACGGATGGCCAACGGTGGCGCGGACACTGGCGTAATCGCCGCCGATCAGCGAGAGGATCAGGCCGATCACGTAGATCGTCAGGAAGATCAGCGCGACCGCGGTGACGCGCTGGACCACGAAATGATGGGTACCGTCCTTCGCCGAGCCCAGGCCGCGCGCGGTCTTCAGCGGGTTGCGCAGGCGGTTGTTGTTGATGCTCATGCGCCACCCCGTTGGGCCATCATCGCCAGGACCCAGATGATCACGGTCAGCACGAGGCTGCCGAACACCGAGATCCAGCTGCTGCGCACGAACGATTCGATGCGGTAGCCGTAACCGGCGTCCTGCACCAGGTGGCGGATGCCGTTGATCAGGTGGTAGGCCAGCGACCAGCTCCAGCCGAACAGGACCAGGAAGCCCAGAGGCGACCTCGCACAGGCGGTGAACTGGCTCCAGGACTCCGGACCGGCGGCCAGCGCCACCAGAGCCCAGACAACCAGCAGGCTGCCCAGGGTCAGGACGATGCCTGTGCCACGGTGCAGGATCGAAGTCACCATCTGCACCTGCCAGCTATAAACCTGCATGTGCGGTGACAGGGGGCGTTCGCGGACGCGTGGATCGTTAGCCATGGGCTATGGCGTTCTCTGAGCTGGGCGGCAGTTGCCGCGTGGCGGGGAAGCGTGGTGACGCGTCAGAAATCAATGCAGCGGCCGTTCTTTTCCCAGTCGCCGTAGCGGGTCGGTTCGGGGCCTTCGCGCCCGCCGTGCTCCTTTGGCTTGTTTGGGTCCGTCAATGGCGCGGGCTGCGGAGTCGAATCTGCCTCGGGCGCTTCAACGGGTGGGGTTTGGCCTATCATCACGGTGCTGAATGTTAATTCCCGCCCCCCATGCATGACAACCTGCCGGCCGCAGACGCCCGCGCCTTCGCCCTGCCCGACCACCGTCTGATCGCGCTGCGCGGGCGTGATGCGGTCGCGTTCGCGCAGGCGCAGTTCATGAACGACGTCGGCCTGCTGGAGTCGCGTCGCTGGCAGTGGAATGGCTGGCTGACGCCAAAAGGGCGTGTCCTGGCGCTGTTCGCTTTGCTGAAACAGTCCGATGAGGAGCTCTGGCTGCTGCTTCCCGATGCGGATCCGGTCGAAATGGCCACCGCGCTGCAGCGTTTCGTGTTCCGCAGCAAGCTCTCGATCGAGGTTCGTCCGGATCTGCACGTCAGCGGCTCCTTCGCGGCACCGTCGATGGCACAAGGCTCCGCCTTGGGCGGTGACGGTGGAGTCGACGCTGTCGAGCTCGACCTGGGCGGCGAGGCCGGACCGCGCACCCTGCGCATCACCGCCAGCAGCGCCGCGGCGGACGATGCCGGATCCGTGGCGCGCTGGCAGGCGTTCGATCTTGCCCATGGCCTGCCCCGCCTGCCCGCTTCCCAGGCCGGCCACTGGACACCGCAACAGCTCTCGCTGGAGCGCCTGCAGGCCTTCAGCGTGAAGAAGGGGTGCTACCCGGGCCAGGAGATCGTCGCGCGCACGCATTTCCTCGGCCAGGCCAAACGTGGACTGGCATTGCTGGAAGGCGACTCGGAGCTGCCCGCCGGAACCGATGTCATGGCCGGGGCGACGGCGCTGGGCAAGCTGGTGGCCAGCGCCGACATCGACGCCGATCGCCGTCACGTAGCGCTGGCGGTGTTGCCGCTGGAACGTGAGCCGCAGGAAATGTCCGCGGGCGATGTCGCATTGCGCGAATTGCCGCTGCGTGGCGGGCTGGGCCGCTAGCGACACCGTCATCCCGGCGAATATCGGTAGCCCGGGTAAGGCCGCAGGCCGCACCCGGGTAGACGAGCCGGCACCCCGGGTGCGCTTCGCTTACCCGGGCTACGTGCTATTTGCGCCGCTGCTCGCGCCAATGCTCGTGCCACGCCTGGAACATCAGCACGTTCCACAGGTGCGTGTGCCACTTGCGCTCACCATCGAGGAACTTCTGCCACAGGCCGTGCACGGCGGCGGCATCGAAATAGCCTTCTTCGCGCAGACGCTGTTCGTCCAGCAGTGACGACGCCCATTCGCGCAGGTCACCGCGCAGCCAGTCGCTGACCGGTGCGCCAAAGCCGCGCTTGCCGCGGTCGACCATCTCGTCGGGCAGGTAACGCCGCAGCACCTGCTTGAGCAGGTACTTGTTGCCCTTGGCGTGGCGCTTGAATGCCAGCGGCAACGACCACGCGAACTCCGCCACGTTCCAGTCGAGCAGCGGTGCCCGCGCTTCCAGGCTGACCGCCATGCTGGTCCGGTCGACCTTGCACAGCAGGTCTTCGGGCAGGTAGACGCTGAAATCGGCCAGCATCATCGCGTCGGCCGCCGTGCCGGCGCCGTGCAGCGGATCGGGCTGGTCGTACAGCGTCGCCGGCAACTTCGCGCCGGGGATGGCGCAGGCGGGATCGCGCCAGCGCGCGATGCGCTGGCGGTAGACATCCCCGATACCGGCGGCGCCCATCTCGGCCGCGAGCGCGGCAAATCCGCCCGTGCGCGAGGCCTCGCCGTGGCCACTCGAACGCTTCGCCATTGCCTTTCGAAGCGGCGACGGCACACGGCGCTGCCAGCGCCAGTTGCGCAGCGCGCGTTCGTAGCGCTTGTAGCCGAAGAACAGTTCATCACCACCGTCGCCCGACAGGGCCACGGTGACCGCACTGCGCGCGAGCCGCGCCACCAGTGCGGTCGGCACCTGAGAGGCGTCGGCGAATGGCTCGTCGAACATCGCCGGCAGCATCGGCACCACCGCCAGCGCATCGCTGCCGCTGACGTACAGCTCGGTGTGCGCGGTATGCAGGTGATCGGCAACTTCGCGTGCCAGGTGCGCCTCGTCGTGGTGCGAACGCTCGAAGCCGATGGTGAAACTGCGCACCGGATGCCGGCTCTGCGCCTGCATCAGTGCGGTGACGATCGAGGAGTCGGTGCCGCCGGACAGGAACACGCCCACCGGCACGTCCGCGACCATGCGCAGACCGACGGCCTCACGCAGCAGCCCGTCGAGCTGGTTCTCAGCTTCACGCTCGTCGCCGCTGAACGGTTTCCGCAGCGCCGCTTCCATCCGCTCTCGCGGGTCCCAGTAGCGACGCTGTTCACGCACGGGATCGTGCGCGCCGGCACCGGCCGCGACCGCCGCCGCGTCGATGCGCAGCAACGAGCCGGGCATCAGCTTGAACGTGTCTTCGTGGATCGCGTGCGGTGCCGGGATGTAGTCCAGCCTCAGCAGCAGCGCCAGCGCGTCGCGGCTGACGCCATTGTCGAAGTCCGGATGGCGCCACAGCGCCTTGAGTTCGGAGCCGAACACGAAGGTCCGGCCGGCCCAGCCGTAGTACAGCGGTTTCTTGCCAACACGGTCGCGAGCCAGCCACAGGCAGCGCTCCTGGCGGTCCCACAACGCGATCGCGAACATGCCGTTGCAGCGCGCGATCGCGTCCTCGACGCCCCACTCCACCACCGCTGCCAGCAGCACTTCCGTGTCGGAATGGCCACGGAAGGCATGGCCGCGCGCGACCAGCACCTCGCGCAGTTCTGCGAAGTTGTATACCTCGCCGTTGTAGGCGATGACAAACCGGTGGTCGCTCGACGCCATCGGCTGGTGACCCAGCGGCGACAGGTCGAGGATGCTCAGGCGGCGGTGCGCGAGCGCGATGCCCGACTCCGCCTCGGTCCAGACTCCACGGTCGTCGGGCCCGCGATGGACCAGCGCATCGCCCATCGCGCCGGCGAGCGTCGTCAGCCGCTCGTCAGTGGCGTCGGGAGTCGCACTCAGCAGTCCGGCGAGGCCGCACATTCAGACCAGCCGGTCCGCGGCCGCGACGATGTCGTCCTCACCCGGAATCACCAGGAACGCGGCACCGGCGAGCGGTGTGTAGGTGTCGACGCCGACCACGCGCTGGAACGGTCGTGCGCCATAGCCACCTTCGGCGATCGCGGTCAGCACGCCCTCGCCCACGCCGGCACTGTGGCGGCCTTCGTCGACGATCAGCAGGCGCCTGGCGCTGCGCGCCTGCTCGCGGATGAAGGCCTCGTTGAGTGGCACCAGCCAGCGCAGGTCGACCACCCGCACTTTCCAGCCATGCTTGCCTTCGATGGTCCGCGCCGCGCGCAGGCTCATCGGCACGCCATTGCCGTAGGTGAAGATCACCAGCTCGTCGTTGCCTTCGCCGTAGATGCGCCCCTCGCCGAGCGTCATCGCCTCGTCCGGCCCGGGATAGGTCGTCAGCCAGGCGCCGTCGCCGGCTTCGTACAGGTCCTTGGTCATGTACAGGGCGATCGGCTCGAGGAACACGCTCACGCGTCCATCGACCTTTGCCAGCGCAGTCAGCGTGCGCAGCATCGTTGCCGCGTCGTCGCCACGCGACGGGCAGCCGACCACCAGGCCCGGGATGTCACGCAGGGCGGTGATCGAGTTGTCGTTGTGGAAGTGGCCGCCGAAACCGCGCGGGTAACCCAGCGAGGCGATGCGCATCACCATCGGGTTGCGGTACTGGCCGTTGCTGAAGAACTGCAGGCTGCAGGCTTCGCCGCGGATCTGGTCGCAGGCGTTGTGGAAGTAGGCCAGGTACTGGATCTCGGGGATCGGCAGCATGCCCATGTTGGCGAAGCCCTGCGCCAGGCCCAGGATCATGGTCTCGTCGAGCAGCGTATTGAACACGCGCGCGCCCTTGAAGGCCTTCTGCAGGCCCTTGGTGACCGTGTACACGCCGCCCTTCTGCGCCACGTCCTCGCCGAACAACAGCGTGTCGGGGTACTTGGCGAACATGTCGTGCAGGGCATTGTTGATCTGGATCGCCAGGTGACGCGGCGGCTGGTTCTCCGGCAGCTTGGCCTCGCTGCCGAACACTTCCAGGCGGCGCGGACCGTAATCAGCGCGTTTGGCTTCGGCGGCGACCTTGGCCGGCGTGTACGGGGCCAGCGGCGCGATTACGTCGGCCAGGTTGTCGAGCTTGGGCCGGCGGTCGGCCTCATCGGCGGCCGCGAAGCACTTCTTCCTGGTCTGCTCGTACAGATCCAGCACTTCGTCCTTCGACATCAGGCCCGACTCCAGCGCGATCGCGGCAGAGCGCAGCAACGGGTCGGTGGCCTCGACCGCGCACAGCTCCTCGATCGAACGCCATTCGATCTCGAAGTCGGTGCCGGCGTGACCCATGATGCGGGTGGTCTTCAGGTGCAGGAAGGTCGGACGGCGCGTAGTGCGGCAATGCTCGACGGCGCGCTGCACGTCGCCATAACCGGCAGCCAGGTCGAGGCCGTCGGCGGTGAAGTAGTCCAGCCCGTCCATGTTGCGGAAGCGGTTGCCGATCCAGCCACCCGGGGTCTTCACAGAAATGCCGATGCCGTTGTCCTCGCAGACGAACAGCACCGGCGCCGGCAGCTTCTGGTAGGCGGTCCAGGCGGCTGCATTGAACGCGGTCTGCGCGGTGGCATGGTTGGCCGACGCGTCGCCGAAGGAGCAGATCGTGATGCTGTCGTCCGGAATCGGCAGCGCATGGCCCAGGCGCTTGCCTGCTTCAATGGCCACTGCCGTGCCCAGAGCCTTGGGCAGGTGCGAGGCGATGGTCGAGGTCTGCGGCAGTACCCACAACGGCTTGCTGCCCCAGACCTTGTGGCGGCCACCGCTGGCGGGGTCGTCCTTGCTGGCGGCGAACGACAGCGCCGAATCCATCACCGGGTCCATCCCGGGCAGCTTGCGGAAGCGCTCGGCCATGAAGCCGCCGGAGCGGTAATGCAGGAACGCCGGATCGGTATGGCGCGTCAGGCGCGCGACCATCGCGTTGCCTTCGTGGCCGCTGGAACCGATCGTGTAGAAGACCTTGTTCTGCACGCGCAGCACGCGCGCCATCAGGTCGAGGTGACGGCTTACCAGTTGCGACTCGAACAGTTCGCGGAATCCGCGCGCATCGAGCGCGCTGCCGTCGAGGATTGCCTCACCCGCGGCCGGACGGGCTTCGGCGCGGCCATTCCAGGCCTTGACGAACTCGCTGAAGTTGACGTCGCAGATCTCGGCCCGGTTCAGGCCTTTCATGCGTGCGGGGATCGGATTGGGCAGTACGGACATTTTTTCGGATTCTCGGATGTCGTCCTGCGCTATGCGCGGGACCAGGCATGTCTTTGCAGGAAACTTGGTGTGGCGGTCAGTCCGGCAGCGCCAAGCGCGAGGCGACCTCGACCGGCGGCGCCGGCATGGCGACAAAGCCCGGTGTCTTCATCACGCGGGCCAGCCATTCGCGGATCTGCGGATAACGCGAAACGTCGAAGCCGCCTTCATCGGCGACAACGGTATAGGCGAACAGGGCGATGTCGGCGATGCCGTAGGCCTCACCGCTGAACCACTCGTGGCCGGCGGCAAGGTGCTGCTCCATCACCGCCAGCGCCTGGTGACCGCGCTCGCGCAATTGCTCCAGCGCGGCGCGACGCGGCGAGTCCAGCGTCGTCCAGCCACGGATGAAACGGGCGACGGCGATGTACGGCTCATGGCTGTACTGCTCGAAGAACATCCAGCTCAGCACTTGCGCACGCTGCCACGCGTCGCCCGCCCAGAACGGCGTGCCTTCGGCCAGCCAGCACAGGATCGCGTTGGACTCGGTGAGGATGCGGCCATCCTCGAGCTCGATCATCGGCACCTTGCCGTTGGGGTTCTTGCCCAGGTATTCCGGCGTGCGCGTCTCGCCGCAGGTGCTGTCGATATCGACCCACTTGAACTCGCGGCCCAGCTGGGTCAGCAGCAACTTGAGCTTGTGGCAATTGCCGGAACACGGATAGCCATAGACGGTGATCATGCGCGCTCCTCGCGTGTGCGTCGGGCGAGCCACTGCTCGCGCGACTGTCCCCAGATTTCGATCTCGTTGGCATCGTATGGGACCGGCAGGCGGCCCATGCGCAGGTAGCGCGAACCGAGCTTGGCAGCAACGGCCCTGGAATTGGCGTTCTGCGGATCGATGGTATGGATCACCTCGGTCCAGCCAAGGTGATCGAAGGCCCAGTCCATCGAGGCGACAGCGGCCTCGGGGGCGAAGCCCTTGCCCCAGTGCCTGCGGACGATGCTCCAGCCGACCTCGGTGCCGGGCCAGCCTTCCGGCTGCCACGGCCCGACGCGCCCCACCCACTCGCCGCTGGCCTTCTCGATCACCGAGAACATGGCAAAGCCCTTGAGGTGCCACACGCCGATCATCGCGGCGAAGCTGCGCCATGCCATGGGCCGTGCTTCGATGCCACCGATGTGACGTGTCGCCTCCTCGTCGGCGCGGAAGGCCGCCCACGCCTCGAAGTCGCCTGCCTGTGGTGGGCGCAGCAGCAGGCGCGGGGTTTCGAGCTGGATGTCGAAGACAGACACGTGGACCTCTCCGACAGCATCTGAGCCGTCATCCCCGCGAAGGCGGGGACCCAGTGGCTTCGCGCTGCCAATCGAAGGCGCTGGGTTCCCGCCTTCGCGGGAATGACGAGCATAGGGGATCAGAACGCGCTGATGCCCGTCAGTTCGCGTCCGATCACCAGCTGGTGCACGGTTTCGGTGCCCTCATAGGTGATCACCGACTCCAGGTTGAGCGCATGGCGGATTGCCGCGTGCTCGGTGGTGATGCCGGCGCCGCCGAGCAGATCGCGGCACTCGCGCGCGATGTCGATGGCCATGCGGCAGTTGTTCCACTTCGCCAGCGACACCTGTGCCGGCTGCATGGCACCGGCGTCCTTGAGGCGACCGAGCTGCACCACCAGCAATTGCGCCAGGGTGATGCGACGCGCCATCTCGGCCATCTTGATCTGCGCGCTCTGCGTTGCCGCCACCGGGCGATCGAACAGGATGCGTTCCTTGGTGTAGTTCAGCACTTCGTCGAGGCAGGCGATGGCCGCGCCGATCGGACCCCAGGTGATGCCGTAACGGGCCTGCGTGAGGCAACCGAGCGGACCCTTGAGGCCCTTCACGTTCGGCAGGCGGTTGGCGTCGGGCACGCGCACGTTGTCGAAGAACAGCGAGCTGGTCACCGATGCGCGCAGGCTCATCTTGTGCTTGATTTCCTGCGCCGCGAAACCGGGCATGCCCGTCTCGACGACGAAACCCTGGATGCCCTCGTCGGTCTGCGCCCAGACGATCGCGATGTCGGCGACGCTGCCGTTCGTGATCCACATCTTGGCGCCGTTGATGATCCAGTCGCCACCGTCCTTCTTCGCGGTCGTCTTCATGTTGGCCGGATCGGAACCGCCGTGCGGTTCGGTCAGCCCGAAGCAGCCGATGATCTCGCCGC
>DATDBK010000058.1:0-38372 GCA_036524935.1 Lysobacter sp.
GCGCACCTGGCCGGTCAGGTTCGCGGCCATCAGGTTCACGTTGTCGGTGAGATCCTTCCAGGTGCCACCGACGCCTTCGACTTTCGCCTGTCCACCGAGCTTGCCCTCGGTTCCCACTTCGCGCGCCACGCGCGTCACTTCGGAAGCGAAGGAATTCAACTGGTCCACCATCGTGTTGATGGTGTTCTTCAGTTCGAGGATTTCACCTTTGACATCGACGGTGATCTTCTTGGAGAGATTGCCGCTGGCCACCGCAGTGGTGACTTCTGCGATGTTGCGCACCTGGCCGGTGAGGTTGGCGGCCATGGAGTTCACGTTCTCGGTGAGATCTTTCCAGGTGCCCGCGACGCCCGGCACGATGGCCTGGCCGCCCAGCTTGCCTTCGGTGCCTACTTCGCGCGCCACGCGCGTCACTTCGGACGCGAAGGAGCGCAGCTGGTCCACCATGGTGTTGATGGTTTCCTTGAGCTGCAGGATTTCTCCGCGCACGTCCACCGTGATCTTGCGCGACAGGTCGCCGCTCGCCACCGCGATGGTCACTTCGGCGATGTTGCGCACCTGGCCGGTGAGGTTCGCGGCCATGGAGTTCACGTTGTCGGTGAGGTCTTTCCACGTGCCGGCCACGCCGGGCACGGCCGCCTGGCCGCCGAGCTTGCCTTCGGTGCCTACTTCGCGCGCCACGCGCGTCACTTCCGAGGCGAACGATCGCAACTGGTCCACCATCGTGTTGATGGCTTCCTTCAACTGCAGGATCTCGCCGCGCACGTCCACGGTGATCTTGCGCGACAGATCGCCGTTGGCCACGGCGATGGTCACGTCGGCGATGTTGCGGACCTGCGCGGTCAGGTTGCTGGCCATCTGGTTGACCGAGTCGGTCAGGTCCTTCCAGACGCCGGAGACACCCTTGACCTTGGCCTGGCCGCCCAGTCGCCCTGCGGTACCGACCTCGAGCGCCACGCGCGTGACCTCGGAGCTGAATTCGCCCATCTGCTCGATCATGCGATTGACGATGTTCGCCGAGCGCAGGAACTCGCCCTTCAGCGGGCGGCCGTCGGCTTCCAGCGGAACGGTCCGGGTCAGGTCGCCCTTGGCCACGCCGGCCATCGCTTCGGTCATCGTCTCGACCGGCCTGACCAGGTCGTCGATCAGGTGGTTGACCGAGAACTCCATGCCCGCCCATTCGCCCTGGCGGGCAGCCGAGGCGATGCGCAGCCGGGTCTGGCCCTCGCGTCCGACGGCCTCGCCCACCCGCGCCAGCTCACCGGCGAGGCGGCGGTTGTGGCTGATGATCTCGTTGAGGATGTGCGCCAGGCGACCCTCGGGACCGTCCCAGTGCAAGGGCAGCCGCACCGAAAAGTCGCCTTCGAGCACCGCGTTCATGCGCTCGATCAGCAACTCCAGTGGTTCCCGGGACTCTCCCCGGCTCTGGTCCTGCGCGGGCGCTTCGGCCTTTGGCGCCGGGCTCGCGACCTTCTTCTTCCTGGCCGTCGCTGGCCCGCCTTTCTTGCCTGCCGTAGTCACCTGACACCCCCCGATGTCGTGTAGATCGTCGCGCACCGTAGCTGATCCGTGGTGACGTTGCATTCACGGTTGATGAACCGGGTGCTGCTCCCGGTACCGTTGCATTTGACGCGAACGCGGATTTCCCGCCTTTGCCGGCCTTGGCGCGTTGTGTCCGGCGACCCCAGGTCAGCCGGCCACCGTCTTGCCGATCCACTGCGCCAGTACGTCGAGCAATTCGTCCAGCACCTGCGCGTCCTTGCGGCCGCTACGCGCAGGCACGTGGAAGGAGTGATCGGCATCGGCGAACAGGTGCAGCGTGGCCGGTGCCTGCAGCGTCGCGACCATCGGCTGCAGCAGCCCCAGGTCGGCAAGTTCGTCGCGGGTCCCCTGCAGGAACAGCATCGGCAGCGAGACCTGTGCCAGGTGCGCCGCGCGTTCGTCCGAGGGCTTCCCGGCGGGATGCAGCGGAAAGCCGATGAACGCCAGGCCGCGCACGTGCGGCAACGGCGAGGCTGCCTGGGCCTGCGAGGTCATGCGTCCACCGAACGACTTGCCGCCGGCGATCAGCGGCATGCCGGCCAGCCTCCGGCCGGCCTCGACCACGGCCGCCCGCACCGTGGCCTGTGCGAGCTTCGGCGCGTCGGGCCGGCGCGACCCGCGCTCCATGTAAGGGAACTGATAGCGCAAGGTAGCCACCTTGCGCACGGCCAGCCCCTGCGCAACCGCAGCCATGAACGGATGCGCCATGCCCGCACCGGCACCATGTGCCAGAACGTAGCAGGCGATCGCGTCGTCCGGCGCCAGCAACAGGCCGGACACATGCTCGTCCGATGCAACCTCGATCCGAACGTCGGCCGCGGGCGACTCGCTGCTCATCACTGCACTCCCTCCGGGGGCGATCCAAGCCCGATCAGCGTGCGAGCGTACTCGGGCGCGGTCGGCTCGTGCATGAAATAGACATGGACCTCTTCCCAGGCAGTGGAGTTGAAACGTTCGACCCACCCGGCGAGGTCCTGGGCGGAGTAATGCTCAAGCCGCAATCGCACGTATCCCCAGGACGAGGTTTCCAGCAACGGCGGTGGCGCCGCGTCCTCGCGCTCCGACAGGCACAGCGCCGCGCCGGCCCCACGCAATGCGTCGTAGACGTCGTCGTCGAACCAGCTGTCGTTGCGGAACTCGAATACCGCGCGGTGATCCTCCGGCAGCAGGCCCAGGAAGGCGACCAGGCGCGGCAGGTCCTTTTTCAGGAACGGAGGCAGCTGGAACAGCACCGGCCCCCGTTTGTCGCCCAGCGCCTGCAGATGGTCGTACAGGTAAGCCAGCGGATGGCTGGACTCGTCGACCTTCAGCCGCGCCTCGTGGGTGATGTGGCGCGAGGCCTTGATCGCGAAACGGAAGTGCTCCGGCGTCGCCTGCGCCCAATGCTCCAGCATCGACACCCCGGGCATCCGGTAAAAGGTATTGTTGATCTCGACCGTGGGCAGGTGCTGCGCGTACCAGGCGAGCATGGCGTCCGGCTTGATGGCCGCGGGATAGAAGCTGCCCTTCCATTCCTTGTAGGAATAGCCGCTCGCACCCACCAGCAGTCGTGCAGTCATGGTCCGAACCCTCCGGTGACCCGACATGGCAAAGCTCAGCGAATATTCCGCCAAGCGCCGCTTCGAAGCCACCCCGGAACCGCCTCCGGTGGCCGTCGAAGGCGGCAGCGGACCGCTGCTGTTCGTCGTCCAGCAGCACAAGGCGCGCGCACTCCATTACGACTTCCGGCTCGAGTGCGACGGCGTTCTCAAATCCTGGGCGGTGCCGAAGGGGCCTTCACTGGACCCGTCCGAGAAGCGCCTGGCGGTCCATGTCGAGGACCACCCGTACGACTACGCTTCGTTCGAGGGCGTGATCCCGCCCGGCCAGTACGGCTCGGGCGAAGTCATCGTCTGGGACTGTGGCGTGTACAGCCCCGACGAAGGTGGCACCTCGTTCCATGATCGCGCCGAAGCCGAGCGCCGCGTGCGCGAAGGCATCGACGCCGGCAAGCTCAGCATCCAGCTGCGCGGCGAGAAGTTGAAGGGTTCGTTCGCACTGGTGCGGACAAAGGACCAGAAGACCTGGTTGCTGATCAAGCACAAGGACCGCTTCGTCACCACCGCCGATGTCACCACGCAACGCAGATCGGTGCTGTCCGGCTTCGCCGTCGAGGACCTGAAGATCGCCCCGGTGCACCGCATCCCGGCCACGCGCCTCGCCCCAACGGGCGAACTGGCTGCCATGCCGGCGAAGCTGCAGCCCATGCTGGCCGATGTCGGCGAGGCCGCATTGCAGCATCCCGACTGGATGTGGGAGCCCAAGCTGGACGGTTATCGCGCCCTCGCCTTCGTCGATGGCAACGGTGTGCGCATCCGTTCGCGACGCGGACTCGAGATGGCAGCCACCTTTCCGCGCCTGGCGGCGGAACTGCGCGAACAGGCACATCACGGGATGATCCTCGACGGCGAACTGGTCGCCTTCGACGCAGCCGGAAAACCGTCTTTCAACGCGCTGCAAAACCGCTTCCAGCTCAAGGGCGAGCGCGAGATCGCGGCTGCCGATCGCGCCAGCCCCACCCTCTTCTACGCGTTCGACCTGCTGTATTTCGAAGGCATTGACCTGCGCGCCGTGCCCTGGCGCGACCGCCGGCGCTATCTCGCGCAATGCCTGTTGCCGTCACCGCTGGTCCACCTGGTGCATGCGAGCGACGATGGCATCGCGCTGCAGGCGGCGGCGCTGGCGAGCGGCTTCGAAGGGGTGGTTGGCAAGCACAAGGACGGCAGGTACGAGGCCGGCCGCCGCTCGCCGGCATGGCTCAAGGTCAAACCGACCCACAGCGCCGAGTTCGTGATTGGCGGATACACCCGTGGCAAGGGCGCGCGCGGGAAGCTCGGCTCACTGCTGATCGGCTACTGGGACAAGGGCAAGCTGCGGTCGGCCTCGCACGTTGGGTCCGGGTTCGATGACCGCACCCTGGCGCAGGTGCTCGATCGCCTCGAACCTTTGCAGGTCGACAGCTGCCCCTTTGCGGAAACTCCGGCGGTGAACGGCCCCGTCACCTGGGTGAAGCCGGAACTCGTGGCCGAGGTCAATTACCAGCAGTGGACCGAGGACGGTTCCCTGCGCGCACCGACCTTCGTTCGCCTGCGTGAGGACATCGATCCGCGCACGATCAGGAGGGTCGAGCCGCAATCCATGCCGAAGCACCCGGCGTCGAAGACCGCCAGGCCGCGCGCAGGTGCCCGCGCACCGGCCAGTGAGGCCGACGACATCCTGGCCGCACTCGACAACCCCAAGAACACGTTCGACCTCGCCATCGGCGACCGGCAGATCCGCCTGACCCATCTCGACCGCGTCTACTGGCCTGCTGTCGAGGCCTTGCAGCAACCGGCACAGACCAAGCGCGACCTGTTGCGCTACCTCACCCACGTCGCGCCATTGATGCTGCCGCACCTGGCCGACCGGCCGCTGACGATGATCCGCATGCCCGACGGCATCGGCGGCCAGCGTTTTTTCCAGAAGCACTGGACGCAGGAGCGGCCGGAATTCGTCGAGTCGGTCAACGTCTACTCCGCGCACAAGGACGAGAACCACGAGTACCTGCTGTGCAACAACCTGCCGACGCTGCTGTGGCTGGCGCAGTCGGGCACGCTGGAGTTCCACGTCTGGCATTCGCGCGCGCGGCCCGGATCGGATGCAGTCTCGTCGTCGACCGACTACGACAGCTCGCTCGAGTCGCTGGAGTCGTCGGTCCTCAACTACCCCGATTACGTCGTGTTCGACATCGACCCCTATATCTACTCCGGCAAGGAGGCCAAGGGCGCCGAGCCGGAGCTGAACACCGTCGCCTTCGAGAAAGGAAAGCAGGTCGCGTTCTGGCTGCGTGAGCTGCTGCTGGGCATGTCGCTGCAGCCAATCGTGAAGACGTCGGGCAAGACCGGCCTGCATGTGTTCGTGCCGATCCGGCGCGCGCTCGATTTCGACGCCACCCGGCACGTTTCCGAACTGGTCAGCCGCCACCTGATGCGCCAGCACCCAGGGGACATCACCATGGAGTGGAGCGTGCCCAGGCGCACCGGCAAGATCTTCATGGACCACAACATGAACGTTCGCGGCAAGACCTTGAACGTCGCCTACTCGCCGCGCGGCGAGCCCGGCGCACCGGTGTCGATGCCCCTGACCTGGGACGAACTGGCCAACGCGCACCCGCTCGACTTCAGGATCCCGGATGTGGTAAAGCGTTTGTCCCGCACGGGTGATCGCTGGAGCGACGCCCTGGAACGCAAGCAGGATCTGGCGAGCGCCCTGGCGGGCGGCCCCGCCTAAGCCCCCCGGAGGCCGTCATGGCTGCACGTTCGATTGCGTCGTTGACCGTTTCATTCGGTCTGGTGTCGATCCCGGTCAAGTTGTACTCGGCCACCGAGACCAGCCGGTCGATTTCGTTCAACCTGCTGCACAAGGGCTGCGGCTCGCGCCTGAAACAGCAGTACGTCTGCGCGCGGGAAGAAATCCCGGTGGCGCGTAACGACATCGTGAAGGGCTACGAGTTCGCCAAGGACCAGTACGTCATGTTCACGCCAGAGGAACTGAAGGCACTCGAGGAGGCCGGCACCCACAGCGCCGACATCACCGAGTTCGTGCCGATTTCCTCGATCGACCCGGTGTACTTCGACAAGGCGTACTACCTGGCCCCTGACAAGGGCGGCGCCAAGCCCTATGCCCTGTTCGCCAAGGCCCTGCGCGAATCCAAGCGCTGCGCCGTCGGCACCTGGGCCTCGCATGGCAAGCAGCACATCGTGATGATCCGCCCGGTCGACGATGGCCTGGTGATGCAGCAACTGCTGTATGCCAACGAGGTCCGCTCGATCGGCGACCTCGACATCCCCAAGACCGAGGTCCGTGAGCCCGAACTCAAGCTGGCGCAGCAACTGATCGACCAGCAGGCCTCCAGCCGCTTCGATCCGGGCGCCTACAAGGATGAGGTCAGCGAGCGCGTCGAGGCCGCGATCCAGCGCAAGGTCGAGGGCGAGCAGATCACCGTGGCCGAGGAACCCGGCGGTGGCGCGCAGATCATCGACCTGATGGAAGCACTGCGTGCGAGCCTCGAGAAGAAGGGCGCGGCACCGGCCAAGGGCAAGGCTGCGGCACCGGCCGCGACGCGGGCACGCAAGCCACCCAAGCAGGCCGCAGAAGCCGAAGAGGCGCCGGTCAAGCGCAAGGCTGCCAAGAGGGCGAAGTAACCGCACATGCATCAGTACGGCATGCGCGATGTCGAAAAGCTGCTTCGCCTGCCCCGGAGTGCGATCCGCTCGCTGGTCACGGCGGGCTTCGTATCGCCCACGCGCGGGCCCCGCAACGCCTGGCTGTTCTCGTTCCAGGACCTGATCGTGCTGCGCACCGCGCGGGCACTGGCCGCGGCCAACGTACCGCAGCGCCGGATCCTGCGATCCCTCAAGGAACTGCGCAGCCGCCTGCCCGAGGAGATGCCGCTGTCGGGCCTGAGCATCGGTGCCATCGCCGACCACGTGGTCGTGCGCGAGGCGGGCAGTCGCTGGCGCGCCGAATCGGGTCAGTACCTGCTCGCCTTCGAAGGCGATCCGGCGCAGGGCTCGCTGCGGGTGATCGAACCTGCGCCGGCAGCATCGGCCCTGCCCTTGCCGGACCAGGACGCGCTGACCGACGTTGGCACCGCCGAGGCTGCCAGCACCGATGCGGCGATTCGCGCCTACCAGCGCGCCATTGCCGCGGAGCCGGCCCGACAGGACGCGCGCATCAACCTGGGCCGGCTTCTGCACGAACTCGGCCGCCTCGAGGAGGCCGAGGCGATCTATCGCGACGCTGTCGACAACGGCGGCGACGATCCGCTGCTGTTCTACAACCTCGGCGTGCTGCTCGACGACATGGACCGCAAGCCCGAAGCCATCCAGGCCTACGAGGCGGCGCTGGAGCGCGATCCGGACCTGGCCGACTGCCACTACAACCTCGCCCTGCTGCATGAGGCGCTCGAGCAACCGCGGCAGGCCATCCGCCATATGTCGCAGTACCGTCGCCTGACTTCGTCGCGCGACTGAGTGCCCGCGCAGACATACCAGCCCTGGAAAAGCAGGGACCGTGCCATGGCTTCTACACAGGGCGTGCGCGTGGCGCGCCCTAAGGTGCAACAGCAGCGAAATCCCGACCCACCCCACTGGAGCGAGCAGGAACATGGCCATCTTCACGACCAAAGAGAACGTCGAGATTTACTACAAGGACTGGGGCATCGGCCCGGTCGTCGTCTTCTGCCACGGCTGGCCACTAAACGCCGACAGCTGGGAATCGCAGATGTACCACCTGGCCGACAGCGGTTTCCGTTGCATCGCCCATGACCGCCGTGGCCACGGACGTTCGAGCCAGCCGTGGGACGGCAACGACATGGACCATTACGCCGATGACCTGGCGCAATTGCTCGATCATCTCGACGTCAAGGACATCTCGATCTTCGGCTTCTCGACCGGTGGCGGCGAGGTGGCGCGGTACATCGGGCGCCATGGCACGAAGCGGGTGAAGAAGGCGGGTCTGATCTCCGCGGTGCCACCGCTGATGCTCAAAACCGAGGCCAATCCGGGCGGCCTGCCGATCAGCGTCTTCGACGGGATCCGCGCCGGCCTGATCGCCAACCGCTCGCAGTTGTTCATCGACATTCCAAGCGGACCCTTCTTCGGCTACAACCGGCCCGGCGCCAAGCCGTCGCAGGGCGTGATCAACGCCTGGTGGATGCAGGGAATGATGGGTGGCCACAAGAACACCCATGACTCGATCAAGGCCTTTTCGGAAACCGACTTCACCGAAGACCTGAAAAAGTTCGACGTGCCCACGATCATCATCCATGGCGACGACGACCAGATCGTCCCGATCGACGCCGCGGCGCGCGCATCGGCCAAGCTGGTGAAAGACGCCAAACTGATCGTGTACCCGGGCGCGCCGCATGGCATCACCGACACGCACAAAGATCAGCTCAACGCGGACCTGCTGGCATTCGTCAAGTCCTGAAGCGGCACCCATGCGGGCACGCCCGGCGCGTGCCCGCTCTACTCTTCTTCTTCCTCTTCTTCCTCTTCTTCCTCGTCACCGCCGACGCCGCCCTTGTGCATGGCCTGGGCCGCGATGAGGATGAAGCCGCCGACGAGACCGGCATGCTCCAGGAAGGCGTTGAGCGTGTGCACGCGCTGCATGCCCGACATCGTCCAGTAGGAATGGCCGATGGCCGTGGCCACCACTGTGAACAACGCCAGCGCAATCGCGCCACCGGCACGCCAGCGGCCGCGGCAGAACATCACCAGCAGGCAAGCGCCCAGCTGGACCACGATGACGCAGGCGGCATACAACGCCGGCGGCAACAAGCCGAAGTACGCCTGTTCGGCCACCGCACCGGGGAAGTCGAGCAACTTCGCCACCCCGCTCCAGGCATACGGAAGACAAAGGCCTGCACGGCCCAGCCACCACCAGCCCTTGGCAACGTGCATGTGGCACTCCTTGGCTTCCTGCCTGCCTCAACGCCGAAGCCCGGCAATACCGGACTTGCGGATTTCTGCGCTCACGCGGGCCTAACGTAACCGACAATCGGGTCAGTCGGTGCGCTCCGCCCAGGGCGCCTTTTCGAACTTGCGGACCAGGTGGTCGATCAGCACCTGCACGCGCGCCGGCCGGACCCGCCCCGGCGGGGTCACCACGTGCAGGGCGATTGGCGGCGGTGACCATTCCGGCATCACCACCTCGAGCTTGCCGGCCTTGATCTCGCGCCAGACCAGGAACTCCGGCTGCAACGCCAGCCCCTGCCCCGCCAGCAGCGCCGGATTGATCGCCTCGGCATTGTTGACCCGCAACGGCGCCTGCACGCTGATCGAGAAATCACCATGGCGCCGGTGCTGGAACCGCCACGCATTTCCGAAACGCGACAGCGTGTAGAACAGCGCGCTGTGCTCGGCCAGGTCGCGCGGATGGCGCGGACGGCCGTGCCCATCGAGGTACTCGGGCGTTGCCACCAGCAGCACCCGCACGCCGCAGAGCCGGCGCGCCAACAGGCTGGAATCGGCCAATGCCGATATTCGCAGCGCGAGGTCGAAGCCACCGCCGACCAGGTCGGTGAAGCCGTCGTCGAAGTCGACTTCCAGTGCGATGTCGGGGAAGCGCCGCATGAACTCCGGCAGCACCGGCGACAGATGGGCAACCCCGAACGACATCGGCACGGCCAGCCGCACCAGTCCGCGCGGGCTGGACGCCTGTGCGGTGATCTCCGCCTCGACCGCCTCGCCTTCGGCAAGGATGCGGCTGGCGCGTTCGAGCGCGCCGCGGCCGCTCTCGGTCAGCGACATCCTCCGCGAGGTGCGGTGGAACAACACGGTCTGCAGGCGCCTCTCGAGCCGGGTGATGGCTTTCGACACGGTCGCCTGCGACAACCCCAGGTCGGCGGCCGTGCGCGCGAAGGATCCGGTTTCGGCGACCTTGGCGAAGATCGCCCAGGCTTCCAGGTCTGGCAGCTTCTGCATGTCAATTATGGAAACGATACTTTTCGATTGGTTCCATTCTAATCCTGTTCCGCGGCGCTTATCTTGTCGGTCATCCAAACAACCGGCAGTTCCCGAAAGGGAGCCGCCCCCAACCGGAGTCGCACCATGATCGAGCGTCGCCCCTTCAACAGCCTGGGTGGAGCCAACCACGGTTGGCTCGACGCCAAGCACCACTTCTCCTTCGCCAGCTACCACGACACCCAGCGCATGGGCTGGGGCGCGCTGCGGGTGTGGAACGACGACACCATCGCCGCCAACACCGGCTTTCCGCCTCACCCGCATTCGGACATGGAAATCATCACCTACGTCCGCGAAGGCGCGATCACGCACCAGGACAACCTCGGCAACCGTGGCCGTACCGAAGCCGGCGACGTGCAGGTGATGAGCGCGGGCACCGGCATCCAGCATGCCGAGTACAACCTCGAGCCGGGCACCACCCGGATCTTCCAGATCTGGATCATCCCCGACCAGCGCGGCGGTGCGCCGACCTGGGGCGCCAAGCCCTTCCCCAAGGGCGATCGCGCTGGCCGTTTTGTGGTCCTGGCCAGCGGCGCCGAGGGCGACGAGGATGCGTTGCCGATCCGCGCCAATGCCCGCGTGCTCGGCCTGACCCTCGCCGCCGGCGAGACCGCCCGCTACGAACTGGGTGAAGGCCGCTTCGGCTACCTGGTTCCCGCCTTCGGCTCGGTCGAGGTCAACGGGGTCCGCCTGGAGGCACGCGATGGCGCCGCCATCCGCGACGAGCGCACGCTGCAGGTGACTGCGCTGGAAGACGTCGAACTGGTGCTGGTCGACAGCGCCGCCTGAGGCCCGGCGCCACGAGTTCGCCGGCGGGTATGCTGCAACGGGGTGTCCCTGGCACCCCGCCCCATCGCAAACTTCATCAGCGGAGTCGGCATGCTCAACATCACTGCCTTAGGTTGGTTCCATACCGTGCTTGGCCTGATCGCCGTCGCCGCCGGATTTGCGGCGCTGATCGGGCACCGGCAACTCGACATGGCCTCGCGTCCGGGCCGCATCTTTTTCTGGTTCACCGTCGCCACCGCGGTGACGGGATTGTTCATCTTCCGCCATGGCGGCTTTGGCATTCCGCACGTGCTCAGCCTGCTCACGCTGGCGGTACTGGCGATCGCGTGGTTCGGCGAACGCCGCGGTGCAGGCGGCGGGTTCTGGCGTTACGTCGCCGTGGTCTCGTACCTGCTTGCGCTGTTCTTCCACTTCATTCCCGGCTTCACCGAGACATTGATCCGCATCCCGCTGGGCAACCCGTGGGCGAGCGGCATCGAGGACCCGCGCCTGCGCCAGCCGATCGGCGCGGCGTTCGTCGTGTTCCTGGTCGCCGCGGTGTGGCAGGTACTGCGGGTGCGGGCACTGTCGCGACGTCAGGCCCGGACCGGGATTGCCTGAAGCAACTCATCGCGGGGCCGGAGCATGACGCTCCGGCCCCGTGGCAGGCTGAATCGCCGCGAGGCGCTTTCACCGATTGCCAACACCCTCCACCGGACAGTCGTGCCATCGCATGCATGCCGCAGGAGGAAGGCAGCCCACCATGAGCCCGCGCAGGCTGACCAGCCCGGAGCGCGTCGTCTACGAGGACGCTGACATCAGCAAAGGCGACGTTGCCGCCTACTACGCGGTAGTGGCGCGTTGGCTGTTGCCGGAGGTGGCGGGCCGTCCGCTGTCGTTGCTGCGTTGCCCGGACGGCGCCGACGCCAGCTGCTTCTTCCAGAAGCACCATGCCGATTCGCTCGGTGCCGGCGTCCATTCGATCACGCTGCGCGAAAGCACCGGCAGCGGCGAGTACCTCTACATCGACGACGTCGACGGGCTGCTCGACCTGGTCCAGATGAACACGCTCGAGTTCCATCCGTGGGGAGCACGCACGGATGACGTCGAGCATCCCGATCGCCTCGTCTTCGACCTGGACCCCGACGAGGGCATCACCTGGGCGCAACTGAAAGCCGCCGCACGCGACGTGCGCGACCGGTTGGCCGAACTGGGCCTGCGCAGCTGGGTGCGATTGTCCGGTGGCAAGGGCCTGCACGTCGTCGTGCCGGTCCGCCCCAAGGCCGACTGGGCACAGACCAAGGCCTTCTGCGAGGCGTTCGCCGGCAACATGGTCGCGAACGCGCCGAAGCGCTATGTCGCAACGGCCTCGAAGGCGGCACGCGAAGGCCGCATCTTCATCGACTGGTTGCGGAACACGCGCGGCGCCACCAGCGTCGCCAGCTGGTCGCTGCGCGCGCGGCCAGGGGCACCGGTGTGCATGCCACTGAGCTGGGAAGAGCTGTCGCGGGTCCGCAAGGCGGGCGCATTCGACCTGCGCAAGGCCACGCGCCGCGCCGATTCGCTCAAGGCCGACCCGTGGGACGGGTTCAAGCGCGTGCGCCAGACCGTGCCGTCGCCCTGATCACGCTGCCGCTGCAGGCTACCCCCATGTCGCGCCGCATCCTCATCGTCTGCAAGGGCAACATCTGTCGCAGCCCGATGGCGGAGGCGATGCTGCGCAGGCATGCGACCGGGCTGTCGATCAACTCGGCAGGGCTCGCGGCGATGGAAGGACATCCGGTCGATGCCACTGCCGAGAAGACGCTGCTCGCGCATGGCTTCAGTGCCAGCGAACATGTCGCCCGCCAGGTCAGTCACGAGGAGCTGGACAGCGCCGACCTCGTGCTGGCGATGGAGAAGCGGCAGGTGATGGCACTGTTGGCGCTCTCGCCGACACTCCGCGGCCGCGTGCAGGTGCTGACTCACTGGTCAGGAGGCCGCGACATCGCCGACCCGTACGGACGATCGCAGGCGAAGTTCGATCTCGTGTATGAACAGATCGACGCTGCAATCTCCGCGTGGCGTTCACGCCTGTGATTCGTGATACCGCTTGAAAACAGGCATTCGGTGCGCAATTTCTGTCAGCGGATCACGTGATGGATGATTCGTCTGTGACGAACTCGAAGAAATCGCCTTCATCGTTGTCGATATGAAGTGAACGATTCATCCAACTGAACATACGCATAGCGCGACGCCGTATTTTTCCGCGTGAATCGGCTTCTTTCATCTGTCCGTCAACAACGCGCACCTAGATTCGTGCCGGTACCTGGCGCGGTCGAACGGCATTGACGCCCGCACGCACGAAGTTCCAAGCGCCAGGCAATGTGGTTGTTGTGGGTGCGCTTGCACACGGAATCAACACCCCGAGGCAAATCCCCGAGGCGCGTGCATGCAGGATCCAAAGTTAGTAGCAGCCAGCGCGATCGCATTGGCCGTCACCCTCTTCGCGATCTTCTCCATGCGTCCCTGGGCGCGGAGATTGGGGCTCGTCGACAAGCCCAACGGTCGAAAGCAGCATCGTGGTCATATCCCGCTTATTGGCGGGCTTTCTTTCTTCATCGGCACGCTGGGCGGCCTGAGCTACCTGGGCTATTTCGACGGCTTCGTGACCAGCCTGATGGCCGCCTCGGCGCTGATCGTCGTGGCCGGTGCGCTCGACGACGCCAGCGACCTGAGCGTGCGTGCACGCCTGCTGGTGGAGGCCGGGGCCACCGGACTGGTCATCGCCATGTCCGGCTATTACGTGCACGATCTCGGCCAGCTCTTTGGTGCGGACCGGCTCGGCCTGGGCATGCTCGGCATCCCGTTCACCATCATCGCCGTGATCGGCCTCATCAACGCCTTCAACATGCTCGACGGCATCGACGGACTGGCTGCGACGGTCGCGATGGTGAGCATCGGCGCGATCATGCTGTTCGACGACAGCCCATGGTCGATGCCGGGTGTGGTGTTCCTGCTGCAGGTGCTGTTCTTCGCGCTGATCCCGTACCTGTTCGTCAACCTGGGCTGGCCCGATGGCCGCAAGATATTCATGGGCGACGCAGGCAGCACGCTGATCGGGTTCCTGCTGGCATGGAGCCTGATTTACATGAGCCACGAACGCATCGAACGCCTGGCGCCGGTGGACGTGCTGTGGTGCGTGGCCCTGCCGGTGATGGACACCGCCGCGGTGATGTACCGGCGCATGCGCGCGGGTCGCTCGCCGTTCCGTGCCGATCGCCAGCATCTGCATCACCTGCTGCTCGATGCCGGCCTGAAACCGCGACAGACGCTGCTGGTCATGCTCGCCTTCAGCGGCCTTCTGGTCTTCGTCGGCTATGCCCTGCGCCGGCTGCCCGAAGCAGTCAGCCTGGGAATGTTCTTCGCGGTGCTGGCAGCCCACGTCTGGGGCACTCCGGCGCTGCTGGCCCGGATCCGTGCAGTGTGGCCTTCGCCGCTGGTGGGCAACGACGTTGGTGTGGCCATGGCGTTCAGCGGCAACGATCACGAGCCGACCTTCATCACCGAACTGGCGCGTTTCGAGGACGACCTGTTCGATCCGGGGCTGGCCCATGCCGATCGCCGCATGGCGGTCGGCATGACGGCGCTGGAGAGCGATCAAACCGACGACGACGCCTCGGCCATCACGCCGATGAGAACGCTCTGCGTGCTTGCCGATTCTCCCGACGCAGTGCAGCTCGCGCCGATTGCCCAGCACCTGGCACGCGACGACCGCTTCGAATCGACCGTATGCGTGACCGCCGTGCCCGAACGCCATGCCACCCAGGTGTTGAGCCTTTTCGACCTGGTCGCCGATGTCGAGCTGGAGGTACCCCTCGGCGAAGACCCCGCCGAAACCACTTCCAATGCATTGAGCAGCCTGCAGCGGCTGATGAGCGACGTCCAGCCCGATCTTGTACTGGTGCCCGGCGACACACCGGCAACCTTGGCCGCGACCCTCGCCGCCCATTATCGCCACGTGCCCGTCGTGTGCGTCGACGGTGGCCTGAACGGCGCCGGCGCCACCACCAATGAAGATCCGGGACGGCGCATCGCGCGCGGACTGGCGGCGCTGCATGTCGCGCAAAGCACGACCACCGGACGCCAGCTGGTGGCCGAAGGTGTGCCGGCGGAGCGCGTGCTGGTCGCAGGCAACACCGCCATCGACACACTGCGCGCTGCGCTCGCCCATCTGCGCTGGGATGCCGATTGCCGCTCCCGCCTGCAGCAACGCTATGGCTTCCTGCGTCGCGGCCACCCGATGGTGCTGATGCTGGCCGGCGGCGTCGCCGAAGAGCATGACGGTCGCGTCTTCGCCGCGCTGCACGATGTCGCGCTGGAACGCGCGGACGTCGACATCGTCTGTGCCGACAACGCCTGCAGGGACATCCAGTCGATGCCCAACCCGTCCAACATGCACTGGGTCGAACAACCCGACTACCTGGCGACGGTCTATCTGCTCGAGCGTGCGCACCTGGCCTTCAGCCACCGCGATATCGACGTCGAGGCGATGGCGATGGCGGTTCCGCTGCTGGCCCTGCAGGCCTACCACGATGTCCTTGGCAACGGTCGCATCCACCTGCTGGGCACCGATCCGGACTCGATCTCTCACAACCTTCTGCACCTGCTCAATCGGGAACAGCCCCTTTCTCCGCCGGCCATCGCGGTCGGCGGTCTCGATGAAGGTGATGCGTGCGTTCGCATCGCCGATGCCTTGGCGGTCCTGCGTTCTGCAGCTCCCATCACAAGAACCCTGTCGCAGGGCGCAGGTTCGCCAAACCACACAGGCATTGGCAGTGCCTGGGAGGTGTCATGAACGTTTTGACGCCTCCGCTCTGCTGCTCCTCCCCCTTCCACTGCAACGGTGACGACACATGGCTACCCATTTGATTACCAGGGCGGAAGCCGCCTATCCGGGGCCTGCCGCCACCCTCCGGGAAGACGACATCGACATCCCGACCCTGGTGACCACCCTCAACGATCACAAGTGGTCGATCCTGTTCGGCACGATGCTGTTCTTCGCCCTCAGCGCGATCTACGTGCTGCTGGCCACGCCGCAGTACGAAGCCAACGCGGTGGTTCAGGTCGAGAGCCGGCCACCGACTGTGCCGGGCCTCAACGCGGGCAATGCACCGCAGGCGCCGCCGTCCATCGATGCCCCGGCGGCGACCGAGTCGCAGTTGCTGACATCACGGCGCGTCCTTGGCGAGGCGATGACCCGGCTGGACCTGGACATCGCCGCCAAGCCGGTACGAGTGCCGGTCATCGGCAATCTCGCTGCCCGTGCGCAGCAACTGATGCAACCTGACGCACTGGCGTCGCCGTTGTTCGGCCTGAGCCAGTACGGCTGGGGCGGCGAGAAGCTCGATCTGGTCCGGTTCGTCGTGCCCGACACGATGATCGACGTGCCCCTGCATCTCATCGCCGGCGAGCGCGGTCGTTACGCGCTGCTCGATCCTGACGGCAAGTCCCTGCTGCAGGGTCGCGCCGGAGGGGGCCCGGTCAGTGGCGGTGGCGTGACCATCGACGTCAAGACGTTGGTGGCCAACCCCGGCACGCGGTTCGAGGTCAAGCGCCTCAATCCGATGGCGATCATGGCCGACCTCAAGAGCAAGATCACGGTCACCGAGCAGGGCCGGAACTCCGGCGTCATCGCCATGACGTACTCCAACTCCGACCCGGTCCGGGCCAAGCAGGTACTGGAGGAGATCACCCGCGCCTACGCCGGCCAGAACGTCGCGCGCAACTCGGCCGAAGCGGCCAAGCGCCTGCAGTTCGTGACCGAACAGTTGCCCAACGTGCGTCGCGAACTGGCCGACGCCCAGGCTGCGCTCAACAACTTCCAGAGTCGCACCGGCACGCTCGACGTCGCCGTGCAGAACAAGGCCCTGCTCGACCAGAGCATCGCCCTGGATGCCAGCATCCAGCAACTGCTCGTGCAGCGCGCCGATATCGCCAGCCGCTTCACGACGGCGCATCCGGTCTATGAGTCGCTGCAGCGCCAGATCGGCCAGTTCCAGGCCGAGAAGGCGAAGCTGATGTCGCGCCTGAGCCAGTTGCCCGATACCCAGCAGGGCCTGTTCCGGCTCAATCGTGATGTCGAAGTCACCAACCAGACCTATGCCAATCTGCTCGACCAGGCCCAGCAACTCAACATCGCGCGCGCCAGTGCGATCGGCAATGCGCGCGTGATCGACCCGGCCGACGTCAACATGGACAGCCCGGCGTGGCCCAAGCCGCTCCTGGTGGTCGCCGGCGGCACGCTGCTGGGTGCAATGTTCATGATCGCCTTCGTGCTGCTGCGGCAGATGTTCAGGCGCGGTGTCGAGGACCCGGTGGACATCGAACTGCTGGGCTTGCCGGTGTACGCGTCGATTCCTTTCAGCGCCAAGGGCCACCAGCTCGCGAGCCGGCCGCGCCGCTTCCGCCGCGAAGGCCAGCGCCTGCTGGCGCTGCGCTCACCGACGGACCTGGCGATGGAGGCGTTGCGCACGCTGCGCACGAGCCTGCACTTCGCCCGCCTGGAGATGAAGAACAACATGCTCATGATTGCCGCGCCCAGCCCGGGCGTGGGCAAGACGTTCGTCTGCGCCAACCTCGCGGTGACCATCGCCCAGGCCGGTCAGACCGTCCTGCTGATCGACGCCGACATGCGGCGCGGCACCCTGCACCACGCCGTCGGGGTGCGCTCTGAAGGCGGTCTTTCGGAACTGATATCAGGGCAGATCGACCCGGAACAGGCACTGCGCAAGGTTCCCGGCACCGACAACATGACCTTCATCTCGCGTGGTGCGATCCCGCCCAATCCGTCCGAGCTGCTCATGCATCCGCGCTTCGGTTCGCTGCTCGAAGAGTTCGCCAGGCTGTACGACGTGGTCATCATCGATACGCCGCCAGTGCTTGCGGTGACCGATGCCGCGGTGATCGGCCACCACGTCGGCACCTGCCTGATGGTCGTGCGTTGGGGCCTCAACCAGCAGCGCGAAATCGCCATGGCCAAACAGCGACTGGAGCAGAACGGGGTCGATGTCCGCGGCGCGATCTTCAACGCCGTGCAGAAACGCGGCGCCGGCCAGTACACGTACTCGTATTACGACTATCAACCGCTGCGCAACCCGTCGGCGGCGAGGTGACCTGATGGGAACGCAAATCACGATGTCCCCGTACTACGGCATTCCGGACTTCTCGCCCATTGCCTCGCCCGCGTCGTCGCCTCCCGTCGACCTGGTGTCGGTCGCGGACCTGTTGCGCAACGCCTTCGTCTATCCGCCGTTCTCGATCCTGCAGGGCGTACGGCTGGTGACGTTTGGATTCTGCCCGCGGGACGACATGGACGCCGCGCCGGAGTTCCGCTTCAAGTTCCGCAACGCCGGCGAGGTGCCCGAGGTGGCAAGCTCGGACCAGGACTGGGTGGGCGGCTATCACCGGTTGCTGTGCGAATCGGTCCAGCGCAGCTGCGCAGGCATGCATGCTCCCTGGTTGCTGCAGAGCGGTGGCAAGGATTCGACCACACTGGCGATCGCCATTGCCGAGGCACGCCCCGACACCACCTGCATCACCTACCTGGGCGGACGCGAGGAGAACGAAGTCGACTCGGCGGCGCGGGTTGCCCGCACCCTGGGACTTCGCCATGAAACGCTGGTGTGCGATCCCGGGCGCGCGTACGACCGCTACCTTGCGATCGTCGACCGGATGCCGCTGCTGACGGCCGACTTCGCACTTCTGTCGTGCGTCGACCTGGGAACGGAGGTAAAGGGCAAAGGCGGCGACGGGCTCATCGACGGACTCGGCGCCGACAGCTATTTCGGCACGCCCATGAGTCGCCGGCAACACCTCCTGGCGCGGCTGTCGCGCGACATCAGCCTGTCGTCGCGGGTGGCGGAACTGCCGCTGCTGGATCGCAGTTTCCGCCTGTGCTATCTGCTCAGCACCCTGCAGATGAACCCGATCGAGCGCGTCTTCCCGGGCTCGCGCTTCAGCGACGACGAGGTGGACGAGCTGTTCGGCCGCGACATCGCGCGACAGTCGCGGCAGCGGCTGGAGCTGTTCCTGGACGAGATCGGTTCGGCGACCAGCGCTGCCGAGTGGCGCGACATGTCGACTTCGATCGCCGGTTCCGCAGGCGCGTTCGCCAAGGGCCTGTACACCGCCAGCGCGCTTTCGCTGCAGGCGGCGTACCCCTTCTGCGACCTGACGTTGCGCGAGTGGATCCACCGCGAGGTTCCCCGCTACGAGAAGGTCGATCCGAAGACCCAGATGAACAAACTGCTGATCCGCCAGCACATCGCCACCCGCTTCGGCGATCTGCCCTACGTGCAGAGCAAGGGCAGCTTCCGCTTCGACCTGCGCGGACTGGCACGGGAACGCTTCGATCACGTCCTCGACTTCGCCCACCGCTCGCGCGACCTGCTCCCCGGCGCCAGCGCGTGGCTCGAGCGCAACCGCAAGCGGCTGGACAACAAGTACCACGCGTCCAAGTTCTACCTGCTTGCCATCATCCTGCCGTGGCTGGAGTCCAGACGGCAGGCGGCATTGAAGGCCGAGCATGAGCCTCGTCAGGCCGGGACAGGTCCGGATGCGGATGCCGCCCAGCACTAGCTTCGATCGAGGCCGGCGGCAGTTGCTGCGCAATTGCGTGCTGCCGCTGCTGCTGGCGCCGCTTGCCAGCCTTGCGGCGAACATCACCGTTCGTGGTCGTGGCGCGACGCGCATCGACGTCCGCGCAAAGGGCGCGCTCGGCAACGGCAGCCGTGATGACACGGCGGCGTTCCAGTCCGCCGTCAATGCGCTTCCATCAGCGGGCGGCACCGTGTACGTGCCCGCAGGCGACTACCTGATCGATCCGGTTCGCAGCGTCCAGTTGCGCGGTCGCACGCACCTGGAGCTGGCGCCGGGCGCGCGCCTGATTGCCAAGGCGAATGCGGCCGAGCGCGCGTACGTCCTGACCGTCGAGGGTGTCAGCGACGTCGAAATATCCGGTGGACGCATCATCGGTGAGCGCGACCGCCACCTGGGCACCACCGGCGAATGGGGCCACGGAATCATGATCCGCGGGGCCTCTGCCGTCACGGTGCGCGATCTGCATGTCTCGCACTGCTGGGGCGACGGCATCTCCATTGGCGGTTCCAAAGCCGGTGGCACCGTGGTGCCGAGCCGGGACGTGGTTATCGCGCGCGTCCAGTCGGTTGGAAACCGTCGCCAAGGCCTCACGATCGGCCGCTCCCGCCAGGTCAGGGTCCACGATTCCGTCTTCAGCGACACCGGCGGCACGCTGCCCGGCTGTGGCATCGACATCGAACCCGATGCCGGCGACGGCGCCAGCGACGTGGTGATCGCCAACTGCGAGATTGCGAGGAACCAGGGCGCTGGCATCCAGTTGTTCAAGCGCGTGTCGGACGTGACCATCCGTGATTGCACCATCGAGGCCAACCGTGGCCATGGTGTCCTGTCGATCTCGGCCGACAACTGCGCGATCACCGGGAACCTGATCCGCCAGAACGGACTGGGCGGCATCGGCCTGCGCCCGGGCACGCGCGGCTTCATCGTGAACGACAACGAGTTCGCGCAGAACGGGCCCGCGTACAGCGCCAGATCGAAGAAGGCGCTGCCGCGCAACCGCCATCTCTCGGTCGCCGAACAGGCGCAGGGAATCCAGGTCGGAACCGACAACAAATACCGCAACTGAACGGCGTTATTCACAACATTCCTGCGCATTCGCCGCGACAGGTACATGAATGAATACGCAGTCATGAAGTTGAATGGGCGTTTGCATGAACAACGAAGGCGCATTTCCTTGCGCGTGCGCACAGATACGACAATCCGCAAGTTCAGTTAAGGATCCCTGCGCTAGATTCGCGCAAGTCACGAAAATGATCGTGACGTGACGAATCGGCGGCCCCCGCCCCGACCACTCATCTGAACAATGGCCGGACAGGGGCTGGCCCAGGAACCCCATGAACGACAGACGACTCAAGCGCGCTCCGCGCGCCAACACCGAACACGGCCTCAACGGCCGCCGCGACTTCCTTCGCCGCTCCCTTTTCGCCGCGGTGCCTGGCGTACTCGCCGCCACCGGAGTCTCGCGTGCGCTTGCCGCGCCGGGCACAAGTACTGCCGCCTACAACCCGCCCGTGCGTGCGCGCGGCGCGGCCATCCTCAATGTCCGCAACCGCGGTGCCTATGGCGACGGCGTGCACGACGACACCACGGCCATCCAGGCGACGATCGACGCCCTGCCCTCCGATGGCGGCACCGTGCTGATTCCCGCTGGCACCTACGTCATCGATCCGACCCGCAACCTGCGCCTGCGCAGCCGCATGCACCTGCAACTGGCAGACGGAGCCATCCTTGCCGCCAAGCGCAACAGCGCGGATCGCGCCTACGTCGTCATGGTCTACAAGGTCAGCGACGTCGAGATTTCCGGCGGCCAGATCGTGGGCGACCGCGACAACCACCTCGGCACCACCGGCGAATGGGGTCACGGGATCATGGTGCGCGGCTCCTCGCGCGTCACCATCCGCGACATTCACCTGTCGAAGTGCTGGGGCGATGGCATCTCGATTGGCGGCGCCATGGTCACCAATCAGCCCACCGTGCCGTCGCAGGGTGTCGTCATTGCCAACATCGTCTCGACCGGCAACCGCCGCCAGGGCCTCTCCATCGGCCGCTCGAGCGAGATCAAGGTCTACGATTCGGAGTTCAGCAACAACACCGGCATCGCGCCGGGTTGCGGCATCGACATCGAGCCCGACGTCGACGACCTGGGTACCACCACCACGGTGCACATCGAGAACTGCCTGATCCGCAAGAACCAGGGCAACGGCATCCAGGTCTACAAGCGCGTCTCCGGCGTCACCATCAAGACCTGCATCATCGAGTACAACGGCGGTTACGGCATCCTGACCATCTCGCCCGTCAGCGGCTACATCGCCCAGAACCGGTTCCAGCACAACTACCTGATGGGCGTGATGCTGCGCTCAGCGACCAAGTCGTACCAGGTCAGCGGCAACACCTTCCGCAACAACCACACGCGGATGCATGGCGTCAGCACGGCCACCAATCCGCTGACATCGATGACCGGCCTTGTCGGCGGCAACAACGGCAATGGTGCGCACATCCAGGCCACGACCGACTGCATCGACCTGCGCGTGACCACAAACCAGTACGCCAAGTAACTCGACTGCAACGTCTCAACAGCACGGCCGGCATCTGTCGGCCGTGCCTGTTTTGCGGGCATGCCATACGACTTAGGCTTGCCAGTTCGCTACGTGATGGCGTCTTCACTGCGCCCGAAAGCCGATCCGTTCATGCGCGGATGTGGAAAGTGATCGGATCGTTTACAGCCCGGTAAGCAGGCATCTATACAATCCAGATCCCTCCATCGAACTCTGTGCCTGCACATCGCGAAACCAAGCAGTATTGCGATGCACGCTGGCGCTCCGCTAACCGATGCGAATCGTATTTTTCGCCAATACCGACTGGTACCTATACAACTTCCGGCTGTCGACCGCCCTGCAACTCAAGGCCCACGGCGCCGACGTGGTGATGCTCTCGCCGCCAGGCGAGTTTGGCGATCGCTTCGACCGGCACGGGATCCGATGGCACCAGCTATCGATGGACCGGGCGAGCCTGAACCCGCTCCGCGAGATGCATACGCTGCGCGAACTGGTCGGTCTGCTGCGGTCGGAGCAACCCGACCTGTTGCACAACTTTACGGTCAAGTGCGCGGTGTACGGCGCACTCGCTGCACGCCTCGCGCGGATACCTGCCGTGGTCAATGCGGTTGCCGGCATGGGCTACGTGTTCGCCAGCGACAGCCTCAAGGCGCGAATGCTACGCCCGGTAGTCAGCACGATGATGCGCGCGACACTGGGGCACGGACACTCGCGCGTGATCCTGCAGAATCCGGACGATGCGCAGGCACTGGCCGATGCACGCCTGGTCCCAGCAGACAAGATCCGCCTGATCCGCAGTTCCGGCGTCGACACGGAGCGCTTCCGCCCGTCGCCGGCCGATGCGGGGGAACGTCCGTTACGAGTCCTGCTGGCCGCCCGTCTCCTGCGTGAAAAGGGCGTCGGCGATTTCGCCGAGGCTTCGCGCGTGTTGCGCGAGAGCGGTCGCAACATCGAGTTCCTGCTCGCCGGCACTCCCGATCCGGGAAACCCCAGTTCGATCACGCAGGACGAAGCACAGGCATGGCACGATCAGGGGCTGCTCACGTGGCTGGGCCATGTCGAGGACATGCCGGCGCTGCTTTCATCGGTGGACGTGATGGCCCTGCCCAGTTACTACCGCGAGGGCGTGCCGCGTTGCCTGATCGAGGGGGCCGCCGCGGGCCTGGCGTTGATCACCACCGACCTGCCCGGCTGCCGTGAAGTCGTAACGACCCATGGCAGTGACGGACTGCGCGTGCCCCCGCGTGATCCGGCGGCACTGGCAAACGTGCTCGCCCAGCTCGACGACGATCGCGAACTGCTGGCAAGGCTTGGCACAAGTGCGCGCGAGCGGGCGCTGCACCATTTCGACGAACGCCTCGTCATCCGCCGCACACTGGATGTGTACGAAGAGCTGCTGACCGTGCCCCTGCAGACACGCGCACCAGTGGCCGGATGAGATTCATGGTCGCGCAACGCTGGCGCCCTGCCGCCGTGGCAATTTCGGTGCTCTGGCTGGCAACGCTGGCCGGGGCGATCATGGTGTTTCTCGCGCAGGTCGTGCTTGCCCGTCGCCTGGGCCCGTCCGACTACGGCCTGTTCGCCTCTTCGCTGGCCACGGTCACTATGATCGCGCCGCTTGCCGGCTTCGGCCTCTCGCAGTTCCGCCTGAAGGCTTACGGCAGCGAGGGCTGGGGCGCAGACCGCTGGCTGCGTCCGGCATTGCGCTTCTCGCTGGTCACCACGGCGCTGGCCATCGTCGCCGTCGCCGCCTGGGCATGGTGGGGCACGCCGGTCGATGCCGACACGCAGGCAACATTGTTGCTGCTGACGCCGGTCATCCTCGGCGTGTTCGCGGTCGACCTGGTCGGCAGCAAACTGCGCCTGGAGGAGCGTCACCGGGCGCTGGCCGGGTGGCAGCTGCTGATGCCCTCGGGCCGTCTGGCCGTGGCGTTGCTCGCCGTGGGAATCGCTTCGATCGATGCACGCGAGGTCGCCCTCGGCTACGGCCTCGTATCGCTCGTGATCGCCGCGATGGCCATGCCGCAGCTGGCCGCGATGATGCGGGGCGAGATGCGGCTGATGGGCCACGGCCCGAGGCAGACGGACGCCATCACCGACACGCCCGGCGCATGGCAACTGTGGTCGCAGGCCTGGGCCTATGGCGTCGCAGCCGCCCTGTATCCGGTGTTCTTCCAGGTCAGCACCGTGCTTTTGAAGTACCTGGGCGGCAATGCCGAAGCAGGCCACTACGGCGTTGCGCTGGCGGTGATGGCGGCGCTGTACCTGTTCCCGGCGACGATTTATCAGAAGTTCCTGCTGTCCCGCCTGCATCGCTGGGCGGTGCACGACAAACCGCGCTTCTGGCGGGTCTATCGCCTTGGCAACCTTGCGATGCTCGCAATCGGCCTCGTCACGGGGCTGGCGCTATGGTGGCTGTCACCGTGGCTGATCCCGTTTGCGTTCGGCCCGGCTTTCGCCGACGTTGCGTTGCTGCTCGGCGTGCTGGCGATCTGCGTACCGCTTCGCTTCCTTTCCACCTCGGTGGGCTCGGCGCTGCTGACCGAGGGCCATATGCGTTACCGCGTGTTCGCGATGCTGGCGGCAACCATCGTCGCCGTCGTCCTGACCTTCGTGCTGATTCCCCGTTCCGGCGGCATTGGCGCTGCGTGGGCAACGGTGGCGGCAGAAGCGACGCTGTTGCTGCTGATGTACCTGGGTGTGCGCCGCATGCCGCGACCGGCACGGGAGGTAACGCCATGACGCGGGCGCTTCGAGTCGGCTTCACCGGCTACTACGGCATGCGAAACTTCGGCGACGATCTGTTCGGCCTGCTGTGCACGACTGCCTCACGCCTGTACTGGAATGCCGAGCCGACGCTCGTGGGCCCTGCCCTCGCCGACCTCGATGGCAACAGCACCTGGCCGCGAGGCTTGCCGCTGGACCTCTACGGCAGCGCGGGCACCGCGGGAAAGTGCAGTCGCCTCGTCAGCTTCTTCCGTGGCGTGCAGGGCAACGACGTGCTGGTGATGGGAGGTGGTTCGGTCATTACCGCGCGCGAGTCCTTCCGCAAGCCGCTGATGCTGTGGGCGCATCGCCGTCGCCGTCTGCAACTGGCCGCCGTTGGGGTTTCGATCGGTCCATTCGCCGATGCCTCGGAAGAAGCCGTGGTCGCCGATTACGTCCGTCACTTCTCCTATTTGTCGGTCCGTGACCACCGCTCGTATGAACTCGCCCGCCGACTCGGCCTGGAGCGCGTCACCCACCACGGGCGTGACCTCGCCGGCCTGCTGTCCCTGCTGATGCCCACCGGGGCTGCACGAGGGCGAATGCACATGGAACGGGCCGGTCCGCTGCACATCGGCATCGCCCCGTGCCGGTACAGTCCCCGCGCCGATCACCCGGCACCGACAAAGGACGCCTGGCAGGGGGCGATGATCGAAGCGCTGGTGGCGATCGCAGCCCGATGCCCGCTGCAGGTCGAGGTATTCAGCCTGAACGGCCATCCGCGGCACGGCGACCAGGCGCTGGCCGAGGAGATGCAGTCAGCCCTTCGCGATCGCGGCATCAATGCCGGACTGAGCCCGTACCTGGGGCAGGATCCGCTCGCGACCGTGCGCGAGATCTGCCGTTGCGATGCGTTCATCAGCGCACGCCTGCACGGCGCCATTGTTGCCTACCTGTGCGGCGTGCCATTCACGATCATCGACTACCACCCCAAGTGCCGCGATTTCGCCCAGGACATCGGTCTGCCTGACGTGCTTCGCATCAACGACCCGCAGTCCGGGAGCGACGCCCTGGTGGCGGCGCTGACCGCAATGCTGAACGATCCCGATGCGGGCCCGGCGGTTTCACCGTCCGTATACGCGCAACAGGCGCAGGACATATTCCAATGCGCACCATGGGCGAACCAATCGCAGTCGGCTGACCGGCGACTGCAGCGGGCGCATTCGAGTCAGCAGACCAGTCAACGGTCAAGCAATGGGACGGTGTCATGAACCGTGAAGTCGCATCGCCTTCCATCGCCCCGGTGTGCGTGATCATTCCCTGCTACCGCTGCAGGGACACGATAGGCGAGGCGGTCGCATCGGTGGCGGCGCAGACGCTCGCGCCGGCCCAGGTGCTGCTGGTCGACGACTTCAGCAAGGACGGCACGCTGGAGATGCTGCATTTCATCTCCGCCAGTTATCCGCGCGGATGGGTCGAGGTCGTTGCCTTGCCCGACAACGGCGGCCCGTCGCGCGCGCGCAATGCCGGTTGGCATCGTGCGCGCCAGGAGTACCTGGCCTTCCTCGACTCGGACGACACCTGGGCGCCGACCAAGCTCGCGCTGCAGATGAAGGTGCTGCGCGAGGACCCGGAGATCGCGTTGATCGCGCACCGCATGCAGGTCCGCGATCGCCGCAAGCCGGCACCACCATCGCCAAGCTCGGCGCATTACGCGATCGTGCCGCGGCGCCGCTTGCTGCTGAGCAATCCGTTTCCGACTGCCTCCGTCGTGCTCCGTCGCGACCTGCCGTTCCGCTTCAACGAAGACTTCCGCCGGGTCGAGGATTTCCTGCTCTGGGGCCAGATCGGCTTTTCCGGGTTCCGCTGCGCCAAGCTCGACCAGACGCTCGCCTACTGGCACAAGGCCAACTACGGGGCCGGTGGGCTCAGCGAAGACCTGGCGGCCATGCACCGTGCAGGCCGCGAGGCCCGACTCGAACTGCTGCGGCAAGGCATGGTCACGTTGCCTGAACATCTGTTTGCCCGGACCTTCGGCCTGGTGCGAAAGTCGCGGCAACGCCTGACCGCGGCCGTTCGACGATGGCGCATCGAGGGCGCCACGTCGTGAACACGGTGGACGACCTGGTCACCCTGAGGCTGCATCCGCGGCGCGCCGCGGACACCGTCGGTGCCAGCGTCCTGAGCGTGTTGCTGCTGGCCGCGGTCGCCGTGTTCGGGTGCTGGCTGGTCGGCACCCGCTCGCCCGACATCGGCACCGACACCCTGACTTACGCGGGCTTCTTCGAGGCCCTGGGCCGCGAGTCGATCGAGACGCGGCTGGAACCCGGCTTCGTCTACCTGAGCATTGCGCTGTGGAAACTCGGGCTCGGCGTCACCGGCTACCAGACCGCGCTGTTCGCCCTGATGCTGGGCACCGTGGCGGTGTCCACGCGCCAGTACTTCCGTGCGCTGGGCGATGAGCGCGGCTACCTGACCTTCCTCAGCGTGTCGCTGATGCTGCTGTTCGTGTCGCCGATGTTCGTCAACGCCTCCATCAACGCGGTCCGGCAGGGCCTTGCCGCCTTGCTGGTGTTCACCGCACTCCTGTCGTTCCAGCAGCGCCGCTGGGGCATGTTCGCGCTGTTCGGCGTGGTCGCCAGCAGCCTGCACATGTCGTCAGTGATGTACCTCCTCTTCGCCCCTGTACTGCTGCTCGGCGCAAGGACGCAACGCATCATCGCCATTGCCGCATTCGCCCTCTACGTCAGCGGCCTGTCGATGGTGATGGTCCGTGCCGCGGTTCCGGCGCTGTACGAACTGGTCATGACCTACACCGAGAACAGCCGCTACCAGTCCGGCGTGCGCATCGACTTCGCCGTGTTCTCGATCTTCTGGTACGCGCTTCCCTATGCGCTGTCGCCATTGGTGAAACCGGAGTTCCGCGAGAAGATCAGGAGCGGCACATCGATCTACCTGGTGATGCTGTTGCCGTTCTTCGCGATCGGCTGGGGGTTCTTCTCCAACCGCTACCTGCTGCCGGCGTGGCTGTCGGCATCGCTGATCGTGGCCGCGGTGGTCTGCCACAGCCGCCTGCCCGCCCTGCGCCATCCGCTACTGCTGAGGTTTGGCCTGATCCTGTCGTGCGCGGTGTTCTACTACTACGTCAACAACGAGATCGTGATCTGATCCGCGCCCGCAGCTGGCCACTCGCCCCCTTGAACGCCCTGACCGCAGCCATCTGAAGGACCGCCCCCGCGCATGTTGCAATCGTTGCAGAAGGTCTTTGTTGGCCTCACTTACCCGCCCGCCCTGAGCCTGTGCCTGATCGTGATCGCGGTCGGGCTGCTGATCCTGCATCGCCGCGCCGGTGCCGCCACGATCTTTGTCGCCGCGATCGCCTGGTCGGCGCTGTGGTCGGTGCCGATGGCGTCGGACTGGCTTCGGGCCCGTCTCGAACAGCGCTATCCACCTGTCGACGAAGCGACGCTTCCGCGCGCCGATGCCATCGTCGTGCTGGGCGGCGGCATGCGCTATGGATGGCTCGACCGGCCCGACGTCCGCGCCGAGGACCTGGAGAACAGCCGTCTCGCCGCTGGCGCCCGGGCGTGGCTGGCCGGGCGTGCCCCGGTCGTGATCCTCTCCGGCGGTGGCGAGAACGGTGGCGACGGCAGTGAAGGTAGCGAAGCACGGATGATGGCGACCGCGATTACCCGCCTTGGCGTGCCGGCATCCGCACTGCTGCTCGAAGAGCGAAGCCACAACACGCGCGACAACGCCCGCTTCACCGCCACCATCCTCCGCGGTCGCAACGCACGCGGTGTCCTGCTGGTCACGTCATCGCTGCACATGCCGCGTGCGATCGCACAGTTCCGCGGCGAGGACATCGACGTCATCGCCGTGCCCGTACCCGAGCGGGCCCGGCGCGTGAGCTGGAAGCAACGCTGGTTTCCTTCGCGAAGTGCGCTTTGGCGCAGTGGGCGTGCGTTCAAGGAAATGGGTGGTTTGTTGATGGTTCGTATACAGAACTGAACCGGCGGCACGTCACGTTTTGATTCGCCGTTGTTCCGCTGCGGTTGAACACACTGAATGTTCCCGCACCGCGCGTCGCTGCAATCACGCGACCTGCCCCATCCTCCCATTACGATTCTGATGCGGTACGCAAACGGACTGCGTCCTGTGCCACGGATGACAATCCGTGCACAACGAACATGTGAGTTACGAGCATGTCGACCGGCACGCCCCGCCACGGATGCGGGGTGAATGCATCAACCGATGCTTGCCACTGACGCGAGGACCCGTCCTTTGAACAGCCATATCGTGAGAAGCAAGCTCTTGAAGAGCGAGTCCGCCGACAGCGGGTCCTGGAATCCCATGAAGCGCGCCGTGCTGGCAGTCTTCATCGCCAGCGCAATGGTCGCGCTGACCGGTTGCGTACCCGGGCAGCAGATGAGCCGACAATCGTCCGGCGACGCGCAGGTAGCGGGAGGCAGTGACGTACGCATGGTTGCGATCACCGCCGACACGGTGGCGCCGACGCGGGCACCCGCGCAGGTTCCGCAGGAATTGCTCAGCTATCGCACCGAGTCCTACAAGATCCACCCCGGCGACACCATCCTGGTCACGGTGTGGGATCACCCCGAGCTGACCAGCCCCGCCGGCAACCAGCAGCAGGCCGTCACCAATGGCCGCCTGGTCCAGCCTGACGGTACCTTCTTCTACCCGTATGCCGGCAAGATCAACGTCACCGGCATGACCATCGAAGACCTGCGCAGCACCCTCAGCAGCCGCCTCGCCCAGTACCTGCGAAACCCGCAGCTGGATATCAACGTGGTCGGCTATGGCAGCCGCGTTGCCGTGCAGGGTGCATTCGAAGACACCGCGCCGCAGGAAGTCACCACGGTTCCGCTGACGTTGTCACAGGCCGTGGGTCGGGCCCGCATCAATGTCGAACAGGCCGACCTCGCCGGATTCGTGCTTACACGCGACGGGCGCGACTATCCACTTGACCTGGATGCGCTCAACCGCGACGGCAAAGTCGCCCCCGACATCTTTCTGAAGCCAGGCGACCGGCTGTTCCTGCCGTTCAATGATCGCAAGGAAGTCTATGTCGTCGGTGAGGTGCTGCGCCCGCAGGCGCTGACATTCAAGACCACCGACCTGACGCTGACGCAGGCACTCGGTCGCACCGGCGGCCTCAATCCGGTGACGTCGAAGGGCGAAGCGGTCTACGTGATCCGTGGCATCGAGCAGATGACGCAGACGCCGGCCACGGTCTATCACCTCGACGCGAAGTCACCCACCGCCTTCGCACTGGGCGGCCAGTTCGCGTTGCGCCCCGGCGACGTGGTCTGGGTGGGTCCGGCCGGCGTCACCCGCTGGAACCGCTTCCTGTCGCAGCTGTTGCCGCTGTCGGGCATCATCGCCAACGCCGCCGCCGCAGGCAACGATATCGGCAACTGATGCAGGCATGGGCCATCGGGGTCGCCTGCGCGATGCGCAGGTGACCCCGGCGTGCGTTGTCACCGCCGTTGCGGTATGACTGCACGAATCTTCCTTACTGGAACCGGACATGGTCCCGGCCACCGCTGGCAGCACATGGCATATGCGGTGGTTGCTCGTGCTCGCACTGCTGCCCTGCGCGTGCAGCAGCGTCGCCGAACGTGATAGCGCTCCCCTGGTCGATAGCCGTGACTGCGGTGCGGGCATCTCCTGCGCCGGAGTGGCCGGCACCGATGCCGCCGCGGACGCCGCGAATGCCGCCGCCAGCCTGGCCGTGGCGCATACCTGGTCGCATCGGGCGTCCGTGCTTGGCGAGGGCCGCCCTGCCCTCAACGCCTGGGCGCAGTGCGCAATCGCTGCGTATCCGGCCCTTGGCGCAGGAAAAACGGTAATCGAGGCCGCGACCCTGTCGGTCCAGTGCACGGATGCACTGCTCGATCAGGTGCTCGCGCAACGCAGGGACGGCTGGCTGCCCGGTACCCGGCATTTCGACGGGATCGACCTGGACATCGAATTCCGGCAGCTGTCGCCGTATCTCCAGGGGCCTCTGACACTGACACTCGCCCGGGACGTGCCGATGACGTTGTATGGCGACGGCGGCCGCATGCAACGTCCGGGCTTCGGCGTGCCGCTGGCCGTACTGTCGGCTCGCTGCGACGACCGACCGTTGTGCAAACTGCTTCCGCCGGAAGGCGTGTTCCGCAACGCCACTGCCTGGATCGAGCCTGGACGGGATGCGGGCGATGGCCAGCGCACCCCGCCGCGCCTGGTCATCGCCGACGCCGTTGCGCTCGATACGCTGACGGTGGGAACACAGCGGCTCGCGCTTGCGTACGACACCTCGGCCGGATTCGCATCCGGTGCCGGCACGTCGAGACTCGACCGCCTTGCGATCTGGGGATTGCTGGGAGGCCATGAAGTCGGACGGCTTGCCGGCCTCTACCTGCTCGAGGACTACGATCCCCGCAAGCAGCCACTTGTGATGATCCATGGGCTGGGTAGCAGCCCGCTCACCTGGGCACGCCTGTCCAACGCAGTCTGGGGCGCACCTGAGCTGCGCGAGCGCTTCCAGGTCTGGCATGTCGTTTACCAGACCAATGCCCCGCTGCTGGTGACGCGCCGGCGCGTGCAGCGATACCTCGACGAAGCCTGGAGCATCCTCGATCCGGAAGGCGATGACGAGGCGCGCTCGGGCGTGGTCCTCGTCGGCCACAGCATGGGCGGCGTGGTCGCACGGTTGTTGTGCATCGACAGTGGCGAGGTGTTGTGGAACGCCGCGTTCGTGGCGCCGATATCCACGCTCACTGCCGATCCGGCCGACCTCAAGTCGGTCGACGAAGTCTTCCACTTCAAGCCCTACCCCGGCATCTCGCGCGCGATCTTCATTGCCTCGCCGCACGGCGGCAGCCCCAGCGCGACGCGATGGTTCGGGAGACTGGCGCGCGTGCTGGTCGGCCGTCGAACGCCGGAACTGGAATCGCTCAAGCGGATCTCGGAGGCGAACCCGGAGGCGGTGCAGCCCGAGCTGCGATTGTTCTATCAGCAGGCGCGGCTCAACAGCATCAGTACACTGCAGACGCAGCAACCGGTTCGCGTCGCCGGACAGGCGCTGATGCCGGCCGCCGGCATTCGCTACCACACCATCGCGGGCGCCCTGCCCGGGCGTTCACCGCAGACCGACGGCGTGGTGCCACTGTCCAGCGCGGTGATCCCCGGTGCGGAATCGACCCTGGTACTGCCCGCGGGCCACGACGTCCATGAGAGCGCTGCTGGCGTCGCCGAAGTGCTGAGGATCCTGCGAGCGTCGATCGATGCGGATGATCTGGAGGGCAAGCAAGGGGTCGCGCCGCAGCAATGACATCAGGACCGGCGAGTCGCCTCGCCGGTCGTTTGTCGCCCCTGGATGTACCGCGGTTACTTTGCCGGCGCGCTGCCTGGCGGGAAGGTGGCGAACATCTTGTCGACGCCAGCCTGTACCAGCGTGTTGGCCCTCTCGACCGAGCTGGGAACCGTGGCCGATGCGGTGCCGCGCCACACCGCCTGCCTGGTCTTGGTATCGAACATGTCGAGCACGAGCGTGCCGACTTCATAGTTGCGGACCGTGGTCGAGGAGCTGCCCATGCCCCTTCCGCCCCAGCCCCAGCCGCCCCACGCCGGACCATTGTAGAACGTGTCGATGCTCTGCCTCTGCGCGGTGGCGACATTTGCGACGAGCGCGATGTCAGCCGACGCCTCATCGGCCTGGCGCCAACCCTGGGCCTGCAGCTTTGCGTCGACTGCCTCCACGATCCGCTGCTGAATCAGCGGCGAGTTGGCATCGGGCTTCTTCAGCCAGGCATACGTGTGGAAGCTGCCGAACTGCACCGCCGGATCGTGATCGGTGGTCACTGTCGGCGTGGTCGTACAGGCGGCAAGCACGCCAGCCAGCAGCAACCCCAGCGCTACGTGTTTCATGGTCTTCTCCCGTGTGAAATAAGCAGTTGCTCGCCAACTTACGGCGACGCCGCGCGGCGCGCACTGGCCCGCAACGGTTGCGGTGTTTGCGTGAAACGGGACATAGACCGCATGCGCGTGAACTGCGCGTGAAACCACGCCGTTGCTGACGATTGCAGGCCATGGCGGCCTGCAATCGCGCGGCGTTGCGGCCGATCAGAACGAGATCGGAACGCGAGCGGTAAAGGTCACGTCCGGGGTGTCGCGGGTCACGCCGACGCCGAGCGCGACGTTGAGCGACACCTTGTCGCTGAAGCGGTAGGTACCGCCGAGCAGCATCGTGCCCAGAGTCACCCGCACCGAACCCGGCGAGTCCTTTCCGTTCTGTTCGGTCTTGCCGACCAGGCTGGTGTCGTAGCCCAGACTGATCGAGGCCTTCTCGTTCAACGCCAGGCCCATGCCGAGGTTGAAGCCCCAGATGTCGCCGGCCTTGACGTCACCCAGCGACTCGGTGCCACCCAGCAGCACCGTGCGCGAGACGTCTTTGCGTTCGAAGTTGTACAGGTAGCTGATGCTGCCGAAGAACACCACCGGATCGGACGGATACAACCAGGTCACGCCGGGCTGCACCGCCTGGAAGCCTGTGCCGGTCGGCAGTTCCAACGGCAGACCGGTGCCGGTGGCATTGGACACGCAGCGCGTCACGCAATCGGTAACGACTTCGAAGATGTCCTTGCCGGTGCGGCTCTTGTAGCGCAGCCATCCGATGTAGAACGCCTTGTCCGGACCGCCCCGGTTGAGCTGGTAACGGGCAGTCGCCTCGATGTCGCCCATGCCTCGGCCACTGGCGTTGAACACGTTGTCGACCGCCGTGCCGGTGAAGATCTCGCGGCTGACGGTGTCGGCATTGATGTAGACGTAGGGGATCTTTGCTTCGAGTTCGAACCGCCCGCCGAAACCGTAGCGCCCGGTGACAGTCGCCACGCCCGAGGTGGTCTTGACCTGGCGCACGTCAATCAGGCCGATCAGGATCGCCGGAATGACGGTGAAACCGACCAGTGCGACGCGATCGTTGGCGGAATAACCGTGCTGCAACGATGGCTCGAGGACGAACTGGCCCGCCGGCGTCAGCACGCCGGGCTGGTCGAAGATCTGCGCCACTTCCGGCGGACGCGACGCCTGCTCGGGCGCCTGCCCGACCGGCTTCTGTCGCTGATCCTGTCGCTGATCCTGCTGCTGTTGCTGCGGAGCCTGTTGCGCGGTCTGCTGCTGCGCTGGCTGTTGTTGCTGCTGGGGTTGCTGCTGCGCGACCTGTGTCGCGTTCGACGGAATCGACACGGGAATGAGCGTTTGCTGCGACAGCGACGGCACCAGCCTGCTCGGTGTCACGCCGGCACCACGTTCGCCTTCCAGGCGCTCCTCGTCGATGGCTCTCTGTAACAGCTCGACGTTCTGCTCCTGCTGCGCGAGTGAGTCGCGCAACTGATGCAGGCGCTGCGTCTGCTGGTTGATCTCGCGCTGCAGCGCGTCCAGGCGCGCCTCGGCGGCCGCAATGGCTTCGGGCGTTGCCGCAGCCGATGCCGGGGCGGTGGGTGCCTTGGTGGCCTGGGGAACCGGCGCCGCAGGCGCTGCCGGTGCAGCAGCGGCAACTGGGGCGACTGGGGCGACTGGGGCAGCAGGCTTGGGTGCCGAGCGTACCGGGGGAGTTGAAGTCGGTGGTGGCGCGGCAGTTGTCGCTGCCGCCGCCGCGGCCGCCGCGAGGGAGGCCGTGGCCGAAGACGCTTCCGTCGCGTTGTGGGTCGCGCGAGCCGCAGGGGGCGGCGGCGGCAATGCCGGAGTGGCAGCTGGCGAGCCGGAGTTGTCATCGGACAGGCCCGGCGGCCGCCACGGGTCCTGGGCACTGGCGATGCCGGCCATGCCCAGCCACAGGCAGGGGGCGAGCATCAGGCGCTTTCGCGCGGGTGGCGTCCTTTTCATGCGGCCTCCTGTGGGGGATCCTCGGATAGAACGCAGTCGGGGCGACGAACAGGGCGTCGAGCTCCGGGCGCCGCCGTCCGGCCGCGACGTCCGGGCCGAAGTCTCAGGCGGCCGGTGTCATGGCGATGTGGCCGCCGCCAAGGCGTTCTGGATGGCTTGTTGCGTGTGCAGGTCCTGGAACGCGCTCAGGGTGTCGACGCCGACGTTGACCGTGGTCAGGGCGCGAATGTCCTGGTCGTTGCGCGTGTTCTGGATCAGCAGCCCGTTGAACTCGCTCGACGGCTCGAAGGTGTTGCCTTCACCCACCTGGATGACCTGGCCCTGGTTGAACCGGGCCAGTTCCTGGGCCTCGGCCTGGGTCATGCGGGCGATGTCGGGGATGTTCACCCGGGTCGACGCCAGCAGCGCGCCGTTGACGAACACAGCGCGCTCGATCCCAAACGACAACGACACGCCGCTGGCGGTCTGGAAACCGCCACGCATGTCCTCCAGCAATGCCGGGTCGATCGCGACCCATTCCGCACCCAGTGGTCCCTGCTCGGCCGCGCCAGCCGTCGACGCGGAAGCTGCCGCGACAAAAGCGACTGCAACCAGGCAGGTCCTGAAACTCGAAGAAGGCGAGCGCATGACTCCGTTCCCTCAGATGTCGCCCGGCCGCTTGCGCGGCGTGACGATGTTGTAAAGGCTGTCGCGGGCGATGCCTGCATCCAGCGGCGCCGGTGGCGCGGTGCGCCAGTCGCGGGCGAGATTGAAGCCGGCGGTCTCGCGGCGGTTGTGGATCACGAACAGGATCTTGTTGTCCCACAACTCCTCGAACCGGGAGCGTGGCATCGCGCGCGTGCCGCGGGCCGGATCGCCCATCAGGACGCGGCCGTTGCGCATCCCCTTGATCACGACGAAATGCTTGTAGCCGCGATCGTTGAGCAGCACGATCGCCGGCAACCCTTCCTTGAACAGCTTGTCGAGGGGCTGCTCGAAGCCATCGGCCTCGAACCCACGCGACAGCAGGTAACGGCGCATGTCCAGCAGCGAGAATCCCCGTTGCCGGATCTTCGCCTGGTCGCCGCGCTCGTACATCTGCATGAACACCTCGGCCTCGGTGACCGGGATGCCGTACTGATAGGTCAGCAACGTCGCCGTTGCCGCCGACCCGCAGCTGAAATCGTATTGCTGCGGCACCGTGGTCTGGAACCTCGCCTCTTTCAGGCTGACCACGTGCATGCGGTAGGGGGCGCCGTTGACGCGCACGTCCACCTTGCCGGCCTGGGCCAGGCCGGCCAACAGTATCCAGGCCGATGCCGCCAGGAGTGCACGGCCCCGGATGTTGCGAACGCTCATGGAGTCGGGTCCGCGAACTGCACGTTGACGATCATTCCGTTCTGGATCAGCACGTTCGCACCGGTGTTCTGGATGACCGTGTTGATGCCGTTGGAATTGACGAACGAACCGCCCGTCAGTGCATTGTTGCCGGTGACGACACGGTTGGCTGTGTTGTCCTCGACCCTTCCTTCCAGAAGCACGTCGTTCTCGACGATATCGGCGCCGCCGCGCATGTCGGCGAGCGTTTCCAGTTCTATTGACTGCCCCATCACCGCATCACTGACCGGAGCCTCGACGGTTTCGGCCACGGGTGCGAACGCCAGCGGATCACTGCTGTCGCTGTAGGCGGTGATGTCCTGCGCAGCCACCGGGACCAATGACGACAGGCCGATCAGGCTGCATGTGTAAACAATGGTACGGGTCGATCGCACGGTCATTCTCCTTTGCCATGCATCCCCGCTGCGCACGTGGTCTCCCACGATGCCGAGGCTTCCCGCCGACGCTTGCGACGCCGACAGGAAGTCCGGAACGCGCAACAACACGACATACCGGAGACCAAGAGTCTCCGGTACGCCGAAGGGGAGCGCTTATGGGCCTACGGACAGATTGGCCTGGACGGTCACACCCTGCTGGATCAGCGAGGAGAAACCGCTGTTCTGCGCAACCGTCATGATGCCGGCCGCCGACTGTCCAACACTGGTCATGTTGCTGGACATGTTGAACGAACCTGCGTCATTGGCGACTGAGCCACCGGCACCGCCGGCACCGCCGGTCGCACCGTTGCCGACGCCACCGTTGCCGACGCCGCCGTTGCCGTCGCCGCCGCCGCCGCCTGCGCCGCCTGCGGCACCTGCCGCACCGACCGCACCGTCACCGGCAGTCGCCGAGCCATTGCTTGCGCTGGCATCAGCATCGCCGTTGGTGGCTGCGCCGCCGCCGCCGCCGGAACCGGCAGAAGCAGTGACCGTGCCGCTCGCGCCGCCGTCACCGGCCGTTGCACCCGAGGTGCCCGTGCCTGCGCCGGAGGTTGCAGTCGAGGTCGAGGTCGAGCTCGAGGTCGAGCTCGGCGCGCCGCCAGCACCGCCCGCGCCGCCAGTGCCGCTACCGCCAGCACCGCCTGCGCCGCCAGTGTCGTCGCCGCGGCCGCGTGCACCGCCGCCGTCGCCGCCGTCGTTGCCGCCACCACCACCGCCGTTGCCACCGTCAGCACCACCGGCAAGCGAGCCGGAGCCGGCACCGGAGCCGGAACCTGCCAGGCTGGCACCGCCAGCGTCGCCGCTGTCATTGTCGGCATCGCCGCCACGACCACTGGTGTTATCCCAGGTGTCGCCGCCGCGGCCGCCACGGCCTGCCGACGCATCACCGATGCTGGCGTCGCCCGAGATCGCGCTGCCATTCTCGGCGCTGCCGCCACTTCCGCCGTCTCCGCCGTCGCCGCCGTTGCCGCCGTCGCCGCCGTTGCCGCCGTTGCCTTCGCCACCGTAGCCATTGCCACCGTAGCCATCACCACCGGCGCCGCCCTTGCCACCATTGGCGCTGCCATAGTTCTTGGCGGCGTTGCCGATGTCATGGTTATAGGTGTCATAGACCGAGCCTTCCAGCTTGGTCAGCGCGACGATGTGGCTGGAGGTCTTGGAGAAGGTGCTCGAATCGGTATACGTGTTGGTTGCGGTACCGCTGCTGGCGGCCGAAGCCGAGCCTGCCGCTGCGCCGGAATCACCGTTGTTTGCAGTGCTGCTGTCGCTGTCGTTGTCCTGGCTGTTATCGGTGGCAGTGATGTTGGCGAGGATGTCATCGCCGCCATTGCCATCACCGTTCGTCTGTTGTGCCCAGGCCTGGCTGGTCAAGCCAAGTCCCAGGAGCACTGCCGTTGCCATCAAGCTGCTACGAATGCGCATTGTTGTTCTCCTTTACGGTACGTCGATTGGCACCCGGGGGAGGCACCGGTAAACGACGCATGGAACTACACGCACAGGTGGTGCCAAGCTTCGTTCAGGTACGGCAAGTGATTGATCGGCAATGCGATTCCAACTGAACAAAAAGGGGTGGGCTGGAGATCGGGGCAAGCACACCCGCAGAACGGCCCAAGGTGTTGCAAATTTGAAACCGGCTTCCTCGACGGACTTGATGTTCGTCGCCATTGGCACGGCGCAAACCATTGATCAGCGGTCCTCGCAAAGCGGGGACCGCATATTCAGCAAAGCATTGCGAAACTGAAACGCCTGCCTTTACAGCCATCTTTCAAAAGCCGGATTCCCGTTTCCACTCAACGTGTTGAATCGGGAATCTGCTGTTCTTCTGGCGTTTCGCACTGGCAACGCACGGATTAATATCCGGATCAGTCGTCGCCGCTGCTCACACCGCGCTCACGCCGGGCGGCGTCGCGAACGGCACGCAGGCGCTC
>DATDBK010000059.1:0-3941 GCA_036524935.1 Lysobacter sp.
CAAGCTGCCGGCGCGTAGTACCGGTCGAGCGCCCAGCCTTGATCGGCGAATGTGGTTGTGGACCGCGAGCTCATCAAGGGGCAAGCCCCGGCCTCAGTCGCACCCACTGCTGTTCGGTCGCATTCACTCTTAGATCTGTCAACCGATCAGGGCGACGGCGCTGGCCGTGTGGTGCGGCGCGCGGAACGGGCGCTCGCGCCAGCGCGCCGGGTCGAGGCCGCGACCGCTGACTGAGGCAATCGCCGCCGCTTCCAGCGCTTCGTTCTCCGACGCTTCCGGCAGCAGCCCGGGCAGGCGCGAGGCAAGCAGGGTCTTGCCGCAACCGGGCGGGCCGATCAGCAGCATGTGGTGGCCGCCGGCGGCCGCGATCTCCAGCGCGCGGCGCGCATGCGCCTGACCGCGGACGTCGGCCAGGTCCGGCTGCAGGCTGCGCACGCTCGGCACCGCTTCGGCCCGCGGCAGCGACTTGCGGCCGGTGAGCTGGGCGCAGACTTCAAGCAGGGTGCGTGCGGTGCGTACTTCGACCTGGCTGGCGAGCGCCGCCTCGGCGCCATTGCCCGCGGGCACGATCAGCCGCCGTCCCGCCTGTGCGGTGGCCAGCGCGGCCGGCAGCACGCCATCGACCGCGCGCAGTTCGCCGGTCAGGCCGAGTTCGCCGACGAACTCGTGGTCGTTCAGTGCCTCGATCGGCAGCTGTCCGCTGGCGGCAAGGATGCCCAGGGCGATGGCGAGGTCGAAGCGGCCACCTTCCTTGGGCAGGTCAGCCGGTGCCAGGTTCACGGTGATGCGGCGCGCAGGGAACTCGAACTGCGAGCACTGGATCGCTGCACGCACACGATCCTTGGCCTCGCGCACCGCGGCTTCGGGCAGGCCGACGATCGACATCGACGGCAGGCCGCCGGCGAGGTAGACCTCAACCCGTACCGCCGGCGCACGAACGCCCGATCGTGCACGGCTGTGCACGAGTGCCAGATTCATCGGGAAGGGGGCTGCGTGGGAGGCGGGTCAGTGGCGCGGCGAGGCGCTGCCACCCAGCTGGGCTTCGAGCTCGGCGACGGTGCGCTGCAGCTCGTCGAGCTTCTCGCGGGTGCGCAGGAGCACCGCGCGCTGTACCTCGAACTCCTCGCGCGTGACCAGGTCGAGCTTGGCCAGGCCCGACTGCAGCACCGACTTGAAGTTCTGCTGGAGTTCCTCGCGGCTTTCGCGCAGGCCCGGCGGGACCAGGGTGCTCAGGCGGCGGGCGAGGTCGTCGATATTGTTGAGGTCGATCATGGGCGATGTGTCCTCCAGCAGTCGTTGCAGCTTGGGCCGGAGGCCGTGAGGGCGCCGTAGGCGCCAGCTGCTAACCGCTGTCAGGAAATTCCTAACGGGCGGGCCACTGTAGCGCATGGCTACTCGCGCGGGCGCGGTCTTCGCTATCCTGCCGCGTAGCAGGGGTCCGCTCCGGACCGGGAGAGATCCGATGAAGATGGTCATGGCGGTGATCAAGCCGTTCAAGCTCGATGACGTGCGCGAGGCGCTGGCCGAGGCCGGCGTGGCCGGCATCACCGCTACCGAGGTCAAGGGTTTCGGCCGGCAGAAGGGCCATACCGAGCTCTACCGCGGCGCTGAATACGTGGTCGACTTCCTGCCCAAGATCAAGCTCGAGGTCGCCATCACCGACGACCAGGTCGAAGCAGTGGTCGAGGCGATCATGAAGGCCGCCGGCACCGGCAAGATCGGCGACGGCAAGATCTTCGTCTGGGACCTGGAACGCGCGGTCCGTATCCGCACCGGCGAGATGGACGGCGACGCACTCTAGCCTCAGCATTGCGACACCCGCTTTCTGCAGCACGCCTGTCGCGCACGGGCCCGTTGCGCCACGGACCGGCGTCGTAACGACACAACCCGCAACCAATGAGCCGACTTCCCGGGCTGGACCTGCTGCGCGCCATCGCCGTCATCTGGGTGATGCTGTTCCACTCCTTCCTCGTCGGCGGCCTCGGCCCCGATTTCGCCTGGCTGTCGCGTTATGGCTGGATGGGCGTGGACATCTTCTTCGTCCTCAGCGGATTCCTGATCGGCAGCCAGGTGCTGGCGCCGCTGGCGCGCGGTGAGCGATTGTCATTCGCCGGTTTCTATTCGCGACGCGCCTACCGCATCCTGCCGGCGTTCGCCGTGGTGCTGGCGATCTACATCGCCTTCCCCGGGCTGCACGAGTCTGACGGCATGGCGCCGTGGTGGCAGTTCGCCACCTTCACCATGAACCTGCTGGTCCACTACGACACGCAGGCGGCGTTCTCGCATGCATGGTCGCTGTGCGTCGAGGAACACTTCTACCTGGTCTTCCCCGCATTGGCGTGGTGGCTGACGCGCAGGCCGTCGGTGGCGAAGTTCGCTGCGGTGTGCATTCTGGTTGTACTCGGCGGCATCGCGCTCCGCACAGGCGTCTGGCTGCACGACACCGCGGCGGATCCGCCGCGCAACTGGTTCGTCGAGGACATCTACTACCCGACCTGGAACCGATTGGACGGCCTGTTGGCCGGTGTCGTGCTGGCGACGATCGCCGTGTTCCGTCCGGCGCTGTGGGCACGGATGGCCGAACGCGGCAATGCGTTCGCACTGCTCGGGCTGGCGCTGATGGCGCTGGCGCTGTGGATGTTCCGCCAGCGCTCGGGCCTGCTCGGCAATTCGATCGGCTGGCCGGTGCTGTCTGCGGCGATCGCCTGCCTGGTCGTGGCCGCCGCCAGCACGCGCAGCTGGATCGGACGCTGGCGCGTGCCGGGTGCGGCCTGGGTCGCGGCGGTGTCGTACAGCCTGTACCTGAGCCACAAGCTGGTATTCCGCGCGGTCGAGGTGCACTTCGACGAATGGCTCCACGGTCGCGGCCTGGTGGCGTTCGCGATGTATGCGATCGCGACCCTCGCCGCCGGCGCGCTCCTGCACTACGCAGTCGAACGCCCGTTCCTGCAGCTGCGCGCCCGTAGCCCGGGCACACGCAGCGCACCCGCGACCGCCCCCCTCACCCTCGCGTAGCAACGTAGCCCGGGTAAGCGAAGCGCACCCGGGAACCCTCGTCCCGAAAGACGGAGCGCCCCGCCGTCGCAGAACCCTCTGTTTTCTGGAAGTCGCCTCGGACCCGGGTGCGCTGCGCTTACCCGGGCTACCGCGGCGTGTGTTACTCGCCCAGCGCAGCCGCCACGAACGGCGGCAGCTTGGCCGCGCCCTGGTGGATGTCGGCGGTGTAATAGCGGGTGTCGAACGCCTTGGCGCGCGAATCGGCCTCGCGGAACTCGAAGCCCTTGCCCTTGCGGGCCAGCGTGCAGCTCCACCAGCCGGTCGGGTAGCACGGCTGCGGGAACGGCAGGGTCTGGAAGGTCGTGAAGCCGGCCTTGCCCATCTCGGCGCGCATTTCCTTGATCAGCTCCAGCAGCATCAGCGGCGATTCGGACTGCTGCACGAGGATGCCGTCGTCCTTGAGGGCGCGGAAGCAGCTCTCGAAGAACGCCTTGTTGAACAGGCCCTCTGCCGGCCCGACCGGGTCGGTCGAATCGACGATGACGAGGTCGAGGCTGTTGGGCGCGGCGTTCTTCATGAAGGCGATGCCGTCGTCGAACATCAGCTTCGCGCGCGGGTCGTTGTTGGCGTCGCACAGTTCCGGGAACCACTTCTCGGCCATCCGCGTGACCTGCTCGTCGATGTCGCACTGGACCGCGCTCTCGACGCCCGGGTGCTTGAGCACCTCGCGCAGCGTGCCGCAGTCACCACCGCCGATGATCACTACGTTCTTCGGCGCGGCGTGGGTGAACAGCGCCGGGTGCGACATCATCTCGTGATAGAAGAAGTTGTCCTTCGTCGTCAGCATCATCGCGCCGTCGATGAGCATCAGGTTGCCCCAGTCGGTGCTCTCGAAGATCTCGATCTTCTGGAACGGCGACTGCACCTCGTCCAGCTTGCGGGTG
>DATDBK010000060.1:0-49581 GCA_036524935.1 Lysobacter sp.
CACGCCGGCGCTATGCTCCATCCCCCGATCCACAGGAGACGATCCCATGGCCACCGGTTGGGCAGGCGACGGCGCCGTTCAGGACCAGATCGACGCCACCATCAAGGACGCCATCCAGCGTGCCCGCAGCCAGCTCCCGCAGGGGCCCGGGCTGACGCATTGCGAGGAGTGCGGGAAGGAAATCCCGGAGGCCCGGCGCAAGGCCGTGCCCGGGGTGCGCCTGTGCATCGCCTGCCAGGAAGCGCACGACCAGGAGCAGGCGGGGCACAGCGGCTACAACCGCCGTGGCAGCAAGGACAGCCAGCTGCGCTGAAGCGGTGCGATCACTTCGGCGCGTCACTTCATCGAGTGCAGCCCGAACATGTTGCCTTCGGTATCGGTGGCCAGGACGATGAAACCGTACTCGCCGATCGAGAACTTCTCCTTGAAGATCTTGCCGCCGGCGGCGGCCACGCGCGCCGCTTCGATCGCGCAGTCTTCGCTGATGAAGTAGACCAGCGTGCTGTTGCCGCCGGACGGGAAGCCTTCCATCCGCACCAGCGAGCCGGCCGCACCGGGCTGGTCCGGCTCCATCGGAAATGCCCACATTTCGATGCCGGGACTTTCGAGGTGCTCCAGCTTGCGTTGCAGGACCGCCTCGTAGAACGCCCGCGCGCGCGGCATGTCCTGCACGTAGATTTCGAACCAGCCAACGGGGTTGTTCATTGCCAGGACTCCGCGAATTGAGACGGCAGCGATTGTCGCGGGCGCCGCGTAGGCCGGCGTGAACTTTGCGACGCAGCGGTGAAGCGGCGTCAGAGGCTGCGCGAGTAGAACCGCGTGCCGGCAATGTGGGTGGTGTTGTACGGCGCGATCTCGACGAACCCGAGGCGCCGGTACAGCGCCTGTGCCGATTCCATGCTCGCCAGCGTGTCGAGGCGCAGTTCACGATAGCCGGCCTGCCGTGCCGCTTCGATCACCGCTTCGACCAGTCGTTTGCCAAGGCCGGTGCCCTGGTGGGCCGGGCGGACGTACAGCCGCTTCATCTCGCCGGTGGTTTCGTCCAGCGGCCGCAGCGCCACGCAGCCGGCCACGTCATCGCCGATCGTCGCGACGAGCAGGGCACCGCGAGGGGGCGCGTACGGTGCAGGCAGCGCCGCCAGTTCCGACGAGAAGCCCTGGTACTCGAGATCCGTGCCGATGGCCTCGGCGTACTCGCGGAACAGCATGCGGGCCGTGGCGATCTGTGCGGGGTCCTGCGCCTGTGTCAGCGTCAGCATCGGCGAAAGCTTTCGTCGCGTGGTCGCCCACTCCCGGGCGGGACGCTATCACCCACGCCTGATGCCGGACAACCCGGGTCGGACGACTCAACCTAGAAAGGGCGCGGCCTGCTCCAGGCGGGCGCGCAACTGTTCGGCGAGGCGAAGGCTCAGGGCGATGATGGTGAACGTGGGAAACGCCCAGCTTCCGGTCGGGAAGACGGAGCTGCCGGCGATATGCAGGTTGCCGACGCCGTGCACCTGGCAGTGGCGGTCGACGACGCCCAGTTCGGGCGCATCGGCCATGCGCGTGGTGCCCATGTGGTGCGAGGTGCCGAATACCTGCGGCACGCCGTTTTCTTCTTCCAGCCAGGGCTCGGGCCGGAACTCGCCATTGCTCACCCGCGCCAGCTCTTCGCCAAAGAGCCTGGCCGCGGTGCGGTAGGTGTGGCGGTCGAGTTCGGTCAGGCGCCAGTCGATGCTGACCTTGCGCAGGCCGAGCGCGTCGCGCTCCTCACCCAGCGTGATCCGGCTGTCGTGATTGGGAACCTGTTCGAAGTAACCGACCAGGTCGACGCGTTCGGTCTTCACGGTCGGCTTGCGTGTCAGCTTGCGGCCGAAGGCCTTGGCGATGTCGGCTGCGCCGAGGCCGGCGCGCAGCGTCAACGAGGCGATGTCGTCCTCGGAAGGCCGCGACTTGGCGATGTAGTCCGGTTCGCCATTCTTGCGTCCACACACGCGGGCCTTGATTTCCCAGTTGTCGTTGCGTCGACGTGCGCGAATGATCGAGCGAAGGTCACGCAGCGCCTGCAGGCCTTCGGGCACCGGTTCCTCGAACGCGAACGGGCGGACCCGGCCACTGAGGATGCGGTGTTCGCGCTGGGCTTCGTCGGACAGGCAGATCTCGGGATGCGCCTGCGGCTTGCCCTTGGGCACATTGCGGTCGTAGGGACGGATCACCGCTTCCGGATCGGAGGTGTAGAGCGCACCCAGCTTGCCGCTCGGATGGTCCATGAAGTAGCGCCCGACCAGGTCGTGGTCGTTGCCCAGGCCATTGGGCCTGACCGAATTGGATGACAGCAGCAGGCGCGCATTTTCGATGCCACCGCAGGCCAGCACGAAATGGCGCGCGCGGATCACGCCGCGGTGGCCATCGAGCGTGCCGATGCGCGCCTGGCGGACCGCCGATCCCGACGGCAACGCCTCCAGTTCGAGCAGGTTGGCATGCAGCAGGACGGTGATGTTCTGGGCGAGCTCGAATTCGGCGCGATAGGCCTCGCCGAAAATCATCGGGCTGCTGGCGAAGGTCTTGTGCACCAGCGAGTCGGCGTCGAAGGCGAGCGTCTGCCGCGACGATGGCGTCAGGAAGCTGTCCTCGGTGAAGTCGTGCGACTCCAGGCCGCAGAACGTGCGCGCCTTGACGTAATGCGGCTCCAGGTCGGCAAACACGATCGGCCAGCCGCTGTGCGGCACCCAGTCGCGTGCGGCCAGGTTGGCTAGCGGTATGCAGCCGCGACCCCACAGGTTGCAGGTGCCGCCAAAGGCGCGCAGGCGCGATGCGCCGGGATCGAATTCGGGTACGCCAATCGAGGAACCTTCGAACAGCGCCTGGTTGCGCTCGTCAGCATCAAGACCGCCGCCTTCGACCACACATACGGTCACCTGCGTGCCCAGGAAAGACCAGGCAATGGCGAGGCCGGCTGCACCGGCGCCAATGATGCAGATATCCGCTTCAACGTCGGCGGGCGACGATGCTTTCCTGTAATCGAAGATCAATGCCGGGCCCCTTGTGCGTGATGGCGCGGGCACAAGACGACTCGCTTGCACCCGGCCTGCTGTAGCTAAACAACGCAGCAGGAGGGCTGGAGGGGACAGTTTTCGCGGCGTAGGCGTCCGCCGCGCTCATGCCAATGCGTTATGTCTCGCGACATGAGGGGCGGGCATGCAGTTGCCCGCCCCAATGCACGGTTACTGCGCAGCGTAGGTCGGCGCAGGCAGGGCCAGGCCCTTGTCGATCGCATCGCTGATGAGCTTGCGCGTCTCGGCTTCGGCCTTGGTCACGACCTTCTCGTGCTGTGCGCCGAGCACTTCCATCTGCTTGCCCAATGCCTCCATCGGCTTGCCGGCTTCTTCCATCTGGCGGCTGAGGGCGTCCATCGGACCGGTCCGCGCATCCAGGCGGCGGGACTCGGCGTCGAGCAGCTCGGACTGGTCATCCATCAACTGCCCCAATGCATCCTGCTGTTGCGATAGGGCGTCCATCTTGCTCGAGAGCTTGTCCATCTCTTCGGCGCTGCTGCCCGCCATGCCGGCGGCGAGCTGGGCCTGTTTGGCGCCGAGCGCGGCCTGCTGCTTGCCAAGCTCTTCCATCCGGCGCGAGGCGGCCTCCATCGCCGGGCTCGGTTCGCTGCGGGCGCTCAGCGTTTCCATCTGGTCGCCGAGGGCGCTCATCTTGTCGCCGTGCACTTCCATCTGGTCACCCAGCACTTCCATCTGCTTGCCCAGCTTGGCGCTGTCGGCCCAGGCATCGCGGGCCTTGGCGACGGTGGCTGCATCGACGATGACGTACGACTTGCCACCGCGGCGGAACCAGAGGAAGTCGCCCTGCAGGCTGTGCCTTGCCGCCTCGATCTGCGGAAGATCGTCGGTTGATCCGGACATGGTGATGCCGTCGCGGTCCTTGCTGACCAGCGCATAGGCGTCGCGGCTACCGCCGGACTTCAGGCTGATGAAGTTGGCATCGGTGACCCGAGTGCCGGTGGATGTCTTCGTTGCCTTCTGTGTGGCGGCGTTTGCTGCGGCGGCGGGCTGGACGACCGTGGCCTTGGCCGGCGGCTCGGCCTTGTTGATCTGGGCGTGGGCGTAGAAAGCCACGCACGCGGCAGCCAGGCCTATCAGTGGGAAGGCGACGCGACCGCTGGCGGCGCGACGGCCGGGACGGACGAGTTGTTCGATTCGGGACATGAGGTGGCCTCCATGGGCGGCTTGGGCAAGGTGCGGATGTGCGCTGTGCGCACGGGTCTGGGCAGCGCGGTTGAAGTCGGACAGTTCGGACAGGGCCAGGGCAAGGCGGCGCGGTTCGCCGGTGACGCCTGCCGCCAGCTGGTCGGCGATGTGCTCGCGCTCGATGCGGATGCGGCGCGACAGCCACCACGTGACCGGGTGATAGAACAGCAGCGCCTCGACCACGCCCTGCAGCAGGTTCACCAGGTAGTCGTGGCGACGGATGTGGGCCAGCTCGTGCGCCAGCAGCGCTTCGAGCAGATCGACCGGCATGCGCGACAGCAGCGCCGATGGAAGCAGCACGACCGGTCGCAGCCAGCCTGCCGACGCCGGTGAATCAAGCCGATCGACCAGGCGCAATGCCACGTGTGCGCGGATGCCGAAGCGCACGGCAAGCGCATCCAGCCGTGCCTGCCAGGCCGCGTGTTCCGGCCCTTGCGGCAGGGTGCGCAGGTGCTGGATCCAGACCAGGCCCACCGCCATGCGCAGCGACAGCGTGCAGGCACCGGCCGACCAGATCACCACGATCCAGGGCATCGCGGAATCGAGGCGCGTCGACCACGCCGACACATCGGCCATGGCTGCCACGGTGCCCGCGGCGGCGTGCAGCGAAACGCCATCGACAGCGAGCAGCGAGCCCGGTCCGACCGCGGCCATCATCATGGCCAGGTGGATCGACGGGACCAGCACGCAGGCCAGCAATGCGGCGCATGCAACCGCGTAACGGACCTGCGGTCGCGCGCCGTGCAGCACCTGCAGGACCAGCGCCGCGACGACGCCGATCAGCGCGCCCTGCCATACGAAGTGCAGCAACGCCCGGCCGAGCAGCGGGACGAGAGCGGACGGATCAGGCATCGGGGTTCTCCTTGAGGAAGCGCTTGATCTCTTCGCGCTCCTTGTCGGTGACGTGATCGCTCAGCGCGGCCAGCACCAGGTCCTTGCCCGAGCCGGCGAAGGCTTTCTGGATGAGGTCCTTGAGCAGGTTGGTCTGCAGCGCATCGCGCGCATGGGCGGCGGCATAGACGTGCGAACGCTGGCTCTCGTCGCGCATCAGCAGGCCCTTGCCATGCATGATCTGCATCAGCCGCAGCACGGTCGCGTAGGTCAGCTCGGGGCGCTCGGCCACGCGTTCCTGGTGGATGTCCTTCACCGTCGACGGGCCCAGGCGCCAGATCGACCGCAACAGGTCGAGTTCGGCGGGGGTGGGCCGGGGCGGTTTGGCGGGCTTGCGTGTCATCGGCGGAGTTGGCTCGGAGGCGGCGGGCTTGGAACTGGCTGAAGAGAACGTAGATCAAGTAGAACGTTTTGTCTAGACAGTTTTGTCTATGTCATAAGTCATGGTGCCGAACCTCAGGGGAGGGGCAGGCACTGGTGCAGCGCCAGGTGCAGCGGCAGATCGTTTGGGCCTACGATCGGCCGGCTTTCCAGCCTTCACGCACCCCGGAGTCCCGCGATGTCCTTGCATGTGCAACGCCCCGTCGAATGGCTGCAGGTAGTGATCGGTGGACTGATCGTCGCCGCCGGCGACATCGCCTTCGCGACCACGGTCTGGTTCTCCTGGGATGCAGCCGGGATCCAAAAGGTTTTCCAGACGATCGCAGTCGGCGTACTCGGCAAGGCCAGCTACGACGGCGGCCTGCAGTCGGCCCTGCTCGGAGCGGGCCTGCACGTGCTGATGGCAACCAGCTTCGTGGTGATCTACACGCTGGTCGCGCGACGCGTGCCGGCGCTGCTGGCCAGGCCGTTCGTGTGGGGGCCGCTGTACGGCGTGGTGCTGTACGTGGTGATGAATTTCGTGGTGATGCCGCTGTCGCGGGTTGGGCGCTCACCGTCGCTCGAGCACCTCGACACGATCAGCGCGAGCGTGATCGCGCACATGGTGTTCGGCGTGGTCTGCGTGCTGTACGCGCGGCGGGCGCTGGCGCGGGCGTAGCGGCCAAACAGTCCGGCGCGGGGCGGGCTCCGGGCAAGCTGCACCGGGTGCAACCGTCCGCCTGAGGGCCGTCTCCCTGTGGCGATGGGCGGCGTCGTCGCCTGCCACGGAGTTCCCCATGAAACCCACCGGCGTGCTGCCAGCGCTGCTGCTGTCCGTCCTCATGCTGTCTGCCTCCGCGCAGACCGCCCCCGCGCAGGCTGCCCGTGTGCAGACTGACCAAGTACAGACCCCGGCGGCCTACACCGCCGACTACGCCGGCAAGCACCGGTTCAATGGCACCGTACTGGTCAAGCAGCGTGGCGAGGTGGTGTATGCGCAAAGCTTCGGCGAAGCCGACATGACCTTCGCCGTGCCCAGTTCGCGGCAGACGAAATACCGCATTGCATCGATCACCAAGCTGTTCACCGCCACGCTGGTGATGCAGCTGTACGAGCAGGGGCGGCTGGACCCGGATCGCACCATCGCCAGCTACCTGCCGGACTACGCTGGGCCGGCGGCGCAACGTGTCACCGTGCACCAGCTGCTCAACCACACGTCCGGTATCGACAACATGGACAAGGTGACCAGCGCCGAGCAGGCCATCACCGAGGGCGTCCCGGCTTACCAGCATCCGTACAGCACCGACCAGTTGCTCGCGCGTTTCGCCAGCGGCCCGCTGGTGCACGAGCCTGGCAAGGTGTTCGACTACAACAACGCCGACTACGTGATCCTCGGCAAGATCGTCGAGCGCCTGTATGGCAAGCGCTTCGATGACGTTCTCGCCGAGCGCATCCTGCGGCCGCTGGCGATGGCCGACAGCGGCATGCTGTACCAGTACGACATCGTCAAAGGCCTGGCCAGCACCTACTTCGTGCGTGACGACCTGGGCCGGCTGGTGAACGATCTGCCGGTGTACCCGGAAAACTGGTACGCAGCCGGTGCGATGTACTCCACCGCCGACGACCTGCTGAAGTTCTCCGATGCACTGTTCGCGGGGCGCCTGCTGAAGCCGGCCACGCTGGCGAAGATGTTCACGCCCGGCCTCGACGACTACGGCTACGGCCTGTGGTCGTACACGACCAAGGTGGACGGAAAACCGTATCGCGTGGTCAAGCGGCCCGGCCAGATCATGGGCGCGCAGTGCCAGCTGTATCGCTTCCTCGACGAGGACCTGACGGTGGTGATCCTGAGCAACACCGGCACGACCGATCTCGACGAGTTCGTCGCCGGGATCGGCAAGCGCTACGTGGCAGCCCGCGCGGCCGGACGCTAGGCGTCCATGGCCCGGCGCACCTCGTTCACGTCGAGCTTCTTCATCTGCATCATCGACTTCATGGCCTTGCCGGCCCGGACGGGGTCCGGGTCGGCCAGCAGATCCAGCAGCTCCACCGGCACGACCTGCCAGGACACGCCGTACTTGTCCTTGAGCCAGCCGCATTGCTGCGCGGCAGGATCGCCACCTTCGGTCAGGTGCTTCCAGTAGTGTTCGACCTCGTCCTGGGTTTTGCAGTTGACGACCAGCGAAACGGCCTCGTTGAACTTGAAATGCGGTCCGCCGTTGAGGGCCACCATGTCCGAGCCGTCGAGCCGGAAATCAACGGTCAGCACCGAGCCCACCGGGCGGCCGGACCCCTTCGACGATGCCTCGTCGTAGCGCAGCACCTTGTCGATGCCTGAATCGGGAAAGATCGAGGTGTAGTACTTCGCGGCCTCTTCGGCCTGCGAGTCGAACCAGAGGAACGGGGTGATGCGCTGGAACCGCTTGCTCATGATCGTCTCCTTCGGGGGTGGGGACACGGACTGGCCGGTGCGCCAGTCTCCTGTGTCGACGATCGGGCAGCCGTGAAATCGACAGCGACTGCTCATGTCGTTTCATGTCATTGACGCGGGGCAGGGCGGGGCGTATGACCGGGTTTTCATGCGTACCCCCAACCGCGGAGAACCGGCAATGCTCAGGAAGGTCGCCTACACCATGTACCCCGTCACGGACGTGGCGCGTGCACGTGAGTTCTACGAAACCGCACTCGGGCTGACTGCCGGTTCTGTCGGCAACCAGGGCGACAAGTACTGGGTCGAATACGACCTGCCGGGCGGCGGCTGCTTCGCCCTGACCAACTTCATCGCCGACAAGCCCAGCGAAGCCGCCGGGGGCACGATCGCGTTCGAGGTCGAGGACCTCGACAAGCTGGTCGCTGACCTCAAGGGCCGCGGCGTGACGTTTCGCGGCGACATGATCCACAGCCCGGTCTGCCGGATGGCGGTGTGCCTGGACAGCGAAGGCAACTCGATCCTGCTGCACCAGCTCAAGGCGGCCTGACCGGGAGCGCGGGATGCGACAGGTCGCGGACACCTCTGCACGTACCACTGCACGCGCACGACCGCACAAGACGGCCGTGGCCCGGCCCGCGCCTGCGCAGGCGTCGCTCGAGCAGCGCCTTGAACAGGCCATGCAGGCGCTGAAGCGACGCGCCAGCAGGACCACCCTCGACGGCATGGCGCGCTATGCCATCCCGTCCGATCACGCCATCGGCGTGGCCATGAAGGACATCCAGGTCATCGCGAAGACGATCGGCCACGATCACGAACTGGCGCAGGCACTGTGGAGCACCGGCCTCTACGAGGCGCGCACGCTTGCCGCCTATGTCGACGACCCCGCCCGCGTGACGGCGGCGCAGATGGACCGCTGGTGCCGGGACTTCGACAACTGGGCGATCGTCGATACCGTCAGCTTCGTCCTGTTCGACCGCACGCCGCATGCGTGGCGCAAGGTCGTGCAGTGGTCGGCCCGGCGCGACGAACTCGGCAAGCGCGCCGCGTTCGCACTGATGGCGAGCGTCGCCCTGCACGACAGGCTGGCCGACGATACGACGTACCTCGAAGGCCTGGACCTGATCGAACGCGCTGCCGGCGACGAGCGCAATTTTGTGATCAAGGGCGCAAGTTGGGCGCTGCGCTCGATCGGTCGCCGCAATGCCGGCCTGCATGCGCGGTCGGTCGCGCTGGCCAGTCGCCTTGCCGGATCGGACGTGGCCTGCGAACGCTGGCTGGGCAAGGACGCGCTGCGCGACCTGCGCAAGCCGGCGGTCTCGCAGCGATTCGCCAAGGCAGGCAAAGGCAAGTAACGAACGGCCTTTGCTGCCGCGGTCGGCACCCGACTACACTCGGCCAAACCAACCGCCGGGAACCGCCTGATGAAGCTTCGCGCTGCAGCCACCCTGATCGCGCTGTCCGGCCTGTACGGCCACGCCCTGTCTGCCGATGCGGCGACTCCGGCAGTCGATGCCAGGACGCATGACAAGGCGGTCGAACTCCTCGGCAAGGGCGTGGGCTTCCGCACCGTGATGGGGCAGGGGCAGGTGCCTGCGTATGCGCAATACCTGGCCGCGCAGCTCAAGGCCGGCGGTTTCGCCGCCGACGACGTGCAGGTGCAGATGCATGGCGATACCGCGGCGCTGGTCGCCCGCTATCGCGGTACCGGCCAGAAGCGCCCGGTGATCCTGTCGGCACACATGGACGTGGTCGAGGCCAAGCCAGAAGACTGGACCCGCGATCCGTTCAAGCTGGTCACCGAAGGCGGCTACTACTACGGCCGTGGTGTCCTCGACAACAAGTTCGATGTCTCGGTGATCGTCGCCACGTTGCTGCGATTGAAGGCCGAGGGCTTCAAGCCGTCGCGCGACATCATCCTGGCGCTGTCGGGCGACGAGGAAACCGGCATGGTGACCACGCGCGCGCTGAGCACGCAGTTCCCCGATGCCGAACTGCTGCTCAACGGAGACGCCGGTGGCGGCACGCTGGCCGCGACCGGCAAGCCCGTCGCCTACAACCTGCAGGCGGCGGAGAAGACCTACGCCACGGTCACCATCGAAGTCACCAACCCCGGTGGACACAGCAGCCGCCCGCATGCCGACAACGCCATCTACGATCTGGGGTCGGCGTTGCAGCGGTTGGCCGCGTTCAAGTTCCCGGCACAGTCCGATGAACTCACGCGCGCGTTCTTCAAGGCCACCGGCAAGCAGACCGCGGGCGCACTCGGCCAGGCCATGCTGCGCTTCGCCGAGAACCCGAAGGACGCAGACGCGGTGAAGTTGCTTTCCGCCGATCCGGAGTATGTCGGGATGATCGGCACCACCTGTGTGCCGACCATGCTCTCCGGCGGCCACGCCGAGAACGCGTTGCCGCAGCGGGCCACCGCGACGATCAACTGTCGCATCTTCCCGGGCGTGCAGGTCGAGGAAGTGCGACGCACCATCGCGGATGTCGTGGCCGACCCGAGCGGGAAAGTCGTGGCGAAGGTGGCGGTGATCGGTGACCCGACGCAAAGCCCGGCATCGCCGCTGCGCGAGGACGTGATGCAGGCGGTGCGCAAGGCCGTCGATCGCCGCCAGCCGGGCCTGCCGATCGTGCCGCAAATGTCGCCGGGCGCGACCGACAGCCTGCATTTCCGTGCCGCGGGCATTCCGTCCTACGGCGTGTCCGGCCTGTACATGCGGCCGACCGATGACTTCGCCCATGGCTTGAACGAGCGCGTGCCGGTGACGGCACTCGATGGCGATCTCGATCACTGGCACGTGTTGCTGACCGAGATTGCGCGCTGACCTTCACGCGTCGACCGCCGCGCCGATCGGCACGCGCTGATCGGCCGTCGTGTACCCGTGCCCGCACGCGCATGACGCTGCGGGCACGCAGATAGCGATTGGCTATCGGATTCATCCGATCAAACGATTTCTCCTCTGGTTGAGCGAGGTCTAGCCTCGCGCCGGGACGCCGCGTCTGCGGCGCCTGGCAGCAGCGTCAATCAACCAGTCAAGGGAGAATGACCATGAGGCAAGCACCAGCCCGATCATCAGAGCAATCACCAGCAATACGGCGGCTATGGCCGCTGTGGTTGATCACCATCAGCGTCCTCGCTATTTCATGCATGGCATTGGCGGATGACCCACCCGCCACCAGCTATGCGCCAGTGACGCCAGGCGACACCTTCGCCAACGTCAAGAAGCGCATGGAAGGCGACAAGTCGGGCGTGATGAAGCGTCAGGGCAGTCTCCTCGAGCAGCGCTACGACCTGTCCAACAAGCCCGCACAGGGCGTGACGATGTCGGGCGGCAAGGCAGTGCAGGCAGGCGTCCGCGCCCGGCTGCCGTCGGGCAAGAGCTGGGACCAGCTTGGCGCCATGACCCCCGGGCAGATGAAGGAAGGCGATGCATTCCCGCTCGGCTTTCTGCCGCTGCCGCATCCGAACCACCCCGAAGGTGGCATGTTGTTTCCGCAGTTCCACATCGATGCGATCAAGAAGGCCGAACAGCGCGACCTCACCCGCTTCGATCTCGACTACGACCTGCCGGCGCATTTCCTCCCCGACTTTCCGGCGGCGATCTTCCTGACGACACGTCCGGACCTGGGCGATGTGTCGAAGGGGCAGCTGGTCACGATCAACAACTACTACGAGCTGTTCAACGGACTGCTCAATCCCAAGCAGCTCGAAGGCCTGCGCCTGCTTGTGACGCCGTTCCCACAGCAGCAGTTCAACCAGACCGAGGACCGCCGATCGGCACTGCCCAGTCGCGGTGTCGCCTGCCTCGACTGCCACGCCAACGGCCACACCAACGCGGCCACGCATCTGGTCGGCGACATCCGGCCGCAGCAGTTCCGCCATCGCATCGATACCCCGCCGTTGCGCGGTGTCAACGTCCAGCGCCTGTTCGGTTCGCAGCGCGCCCTGAAGACGGTGGAGGACTTCACCGAGTTCGAGCAGCGTGCGGCGTACTTCGATGGCGATCCGGTGATTGCCACCAAGAAAGGCATCAACATCCTCGACCGTGGCCACCAGGTGCACGCGATGGGCGAGTTCCAGGCCATCCTGGACTTCCCGCCGGCGCCGAAGCTGGATGTCTTCGGGCGATTGGACCCGGCAAAGGCCACGGAGCCGGAGAAGCGTGGCGAGGCGCTGTTCTTCGGCAAGGCCAGGTGCTCCGGCTGCCACATGCCGCCGTACTACACCGACAACTCGATGCATAACCTGCAGGTGGAGCGGTTCTTCAAGCCGCAGATGATCAACGGCCGTTTCGCCACTGCCGATGGCCCGATCAAGACCTTTCCGCTGCGTGGCATCAAGGACTCGCCGCCGTACCTGCATGACGGCAGGCTGCTGACGCTGGAAGACAGCGTGGAGTTCTTCAACATCGTGCTGCAGACACGCCTGCAGCAGCAGGAGAAGGACGACCTGGTGGCGTTCATGCGCCAGCTGTGAATGTCGCGCGTGCGCCGCGGTCGACCGCGGCGCACGCTTTCGCGGGGCCCACGTTTGCGGACATGCAGCGCTGAATCGCCAGATTGGATCAAGTCACGCGATTGCCTGCCAGCCATCACGGGTCATTCACTTCGCGGAAACGAACATCGACCGCGTTGCCCCCGTGGACGTGCCCCCGTTCAACTTGCGCCAGATGCATCGGCGATCGTCCCGGTTCGCCTGTTCCGCGCAGCACGCGCGGGACGGTCTTCTTGTCGCTATACAAGGAGCGGGATGGACGGTTTCTTGAACGACGTGGTGCGCTTCTATACCGATATGATCGGGCGCACGCAGGGGCCGATGACGTTCCGCTTGTTCCTGCAGCCCGGCATGGCGCTGCTGCTGGCGTTCCGCGACGGTTTCAAGGACGCGAAGATCGGCCGCCACCCGTATTTCTGGACCATCGTCCACGACCCGGTCCGGCGCGAGGCGTCGCTGCATGAGGGATTCAGGGCGACTGCGAGGATCCTGGTGCTCGGCCTGGTGATGGACACGGTGTACCAGTACAAGGTGTTCGGTACCTTCCACGTGCTGGAAGCGCTGAACGTCGCGCTGATCCTCGGCTTCGTCCCGTACTTCCTGTTCCGCGGCCCGGCCGATCGCATCGCCCACTGGTGGTTGAAGCGCAAGGCGGGAGTGCCCTGAGATGCAGCCGATCCTGCCCGACGACCACAATCCCGAGCTGCCGCTGCCGGTGAAAGTGCCGCAGCCGCCTTTCACCACTGCCGATGCAAAATCGGTAGAGCTGTCGTCGCGCCGCACCGGAATGTCGTTCCAGCGCACGCGGATGAGCGCCGACCGCACGCTGATGTCGATCATCCGCACCGCGCTGTCGCTGATCAGCTTCGGCTTCACCATCTTCCAGGTGTTCCAGAAGATGCAGGAGTCGAAGATTCTCGACTCGGCTGGACGCGAGCCGCGCAACTTCGGCATCGCCCTGGTCGTGCTCGGCATGGTGATGCTGACGCTCGGCATCGTCTATCACATCAACTACATGCGCGAGCTTCGCGCCGAGCGCGTGCGCATGATGGAGCAGGGGCTGGTGCACGGCGAAAGCAAGTACCCGGTGTCGCTGACCCTGATTACCGCAGCCCTGTTGTGGCTGCTGGGCCTGCTGGCCGCGGCCAGCATGGCTTTCAACGTCCCATTGCTGGGCTGAGCGCGTTTGCAGGCCCAGCGGTCCCAAGATCCAGCCACTCGTTTACAGGCAAGTGACGGGATATCCCCACCGGTTACTGGAGGCGTAGCAATGGCAACAGCAAAGAAGGCCGCGAGCAAGGCAGCAGCGAAACCGGCAGCGAAGCCGGCGGCAAAGTCAGTAGCGAAGCCCACGGGCAGGGCGTCGTCAGGAGGCAAGAAGCCACCCAACATCCTGGTCATCTGGGGTGACGACATCGGTATCGCCAACCTCAGCTGCTACACCCGCGGCCTGATGGGTTACCAGACGCCAAACATCGACCGCATCGCCAACGAGGGCATGTTGTTCACCGACTCCTATGGCGAGCAGTCGTGCACCGCCGGCCGCTCGTCGTTCATCACCGGCCAGAGCGTGTATCGCACCGGCCTGTCGAAGGTCGGCATCCCCGCCGCGCCGCAGGGCCTGCAGCCGGAGACTGTCACCACGGCCGACCTGCTCAAGGACCGCGGCTACGCCACCGGCCAGTTCGGCAAAAACCACCTGGGCGACCTCAACAAGTTCCTGCCCACAGTGCACGGCTTCGACGAGTTCTTCGGCAACCTCTACCACCTCAATGCCGAGGAAGAGCCGGAGATGGCCAACTACCCGAAGGACCCGCGCTTCCGCGAGAAGTTCGGGCCGCGCGGCGTGCTGCACTGCTGGGCCACCGACAAGGACGACGCCACGGTGCAGGAGCGCTGGGGCAGGGTCGGCAAGCAGAAGATCAAGGACACCGGCCCGCTGACCAAGAAGCGCATGGAAACCTGCGACGACGAGTTCGTCGAGGCCGCCACCGACTTCATCAAGCGCCAGCACAAGGCCGACAAGCCGTTCTTCGTGTGGCTCAACACCACCCACATGCACCTGTTCACGCACACCAAGAAGGAAAGCATCGGCCAGGCCGGTCGCTGGCAGTCGCCGTACCACGACACGATGATCGACCACGACAGGAACGTCGGCCAGATGCTCGACCTGCTCGACGAGCTTGGCATCGCCGACGACACCATCGTGATGTATTCCTCCGACAACGGGCCGCACATGAACAGCTGGCCGGATGCGGGCATGACACCGTTCCGCAGCGAGAAGAACACCAACTGGGAAGGCGCGTTCCGCGTGCCGATGTTGGTGCGCTGGCCGGGACAGATCAAGGCCGGCTCGGTCTCCAACGAGATCGTCCAGCACCACGACTGGCTGCCGACGTTCCTGGATGCGGCGGGCGACACGGGAGCCGCCGAGCGCCTGAAGAAGGGCACGACCGTCAACGGCAAGAAGTTCAAGAACCACATCGATGGCTTCAGCTTCGTGCCGTACCTGACCGGGGCCAGCAAGGAAGGACCACGCAAGTTCTTCTTCTACTTCAGCGACGACGGCGACGTCCTCGGCATCCGTTACGACAACTGGAAACTGGTTTTCATCGAACAGCGCTGTCGCGGCACCCTGCAGATATGGGCCGAGCCGTTCACCAAGTTGCGACTACCGAAGATATTCAACCTGCGGATGGATCCATACGAGCGGGCGGACGTTACGTCGAACACGTACTACGACTGGTGTCTGAACAACATGTACTTCATCTATGCGGCGCAGACGGCCGCGGCGATGTTTGCAGCGACCTTCAAGGACTTCCCGCCGGCACAGCGGCCGGGCAGCTTCACCATCGACGACGCATTGAAGAAGATGGCGGAGGCGCCGGCCGGCGCAAGCTGAGCCAGTCGCGGCAACGAGCCCCTCTCCCGCACGCGGGAGAGGGGTTGGGGTGAGGGCACACGGAGAGTAAACGCATGAACGACCCATTGCCCTCCTGGAACGAGGGGGCCAGCAAGGCCGCGATCGAGTCCTTTGTCGCGCGCGTTACCACCGAAGGCGGTCCCGATTTCGTCCCCGCCGGTGACCGCATAGCCGTGTTCGACAATGACGGCACCCTGTGGTGCGAGTTCCCGATGCAGGTGCAGATCTTCTTCGCTTTGGCGCAGGTGAAGCTGCTGGCCAGACAGGATCCGAAGCTGCTGGAAAAGCCGGCCTTCAAGGCAATGCTCGATTGCGACCTGCACGCGTTGGCGGCCCTGCCAAAGAAGGAAGCCTTCGAGCCGGCATTCGCCACGCACGCCGGCATGACCGTCGATGAATTCCGAGTCAACGCCTCGGAATGGCTGGCTGAAGCCAGGCATCCGACACTGATGCAGTTGTTCAAGCAGGGGGCCTACCTACCGCAACGCGAGTTGCTGGATCATCTGCGCGCGAACGGCTTCAAGACCTGCATAGTGACCGGCGGCGGTGTCGAGTTCGTACGCGTGATCGCCGAGGAACTCTATGGGATTCCACCAGAGCAGGTCATCGGCTCGAGCATGAGGATGAAGGTGGAAACCGTCGAGGGCCAGCCCGTGCTGCGCAAGCTCCCCGAGCTGGGAAGCTTCGACGACCGCGAGGAGAAAGTGGTCAACATCGCCCTGCACCTCGGGCGCCGGCCGATCTTCGCGTTTGGCAATTCCGATGGAGACCTCGCGATGATCCGCTACACCCTGGCCGGCGATGGGCCGCGCATGGCCTGGTACCTGCACCATGACGATGCAGAACGCGAGTTCGCCTACGACCGCGACTTCAAGCTGAGCGCGCTGAAGGAAGGGCTCGATCATGCCGACGAGTACGGGATCGGACTGGTCAGCATGAAGAACGACTGGAACCGGGTGTTCGCACAATGAGCATCTACGCTAAGCTCGGTCCAGCATTCGCGGGCAGCGAGGTCGGCATGGCATTGGACAGCGCGGCTGTGGACGACATGGTGCGCATCCCCGGTGGCACCTTCATGATGGGATCCGACCATCACTATCCGGAGGAAGCTCCGGCGCACAAGGTGTCGGTGCCGGCGTTCCGTATCGATCGCACCGCGGTCACCAACGATCAGTTCGCGCGCTTCGTCGCGGCAACCGGCCATGTCACGCTCGCCGAACGGCCGGCAGACCCGACCGACTATCCCGGCGCCGATCCGGCATTGCTGGCGCCATCGTCGGTAGTGTTTGTTCCGTCGTCGAGTCCGGTGGACCTGCGCAATCACTTCAACTGGTGGGCCTACATTGCCGGTGCCGACTGGCGGCATCCGCGCGGGCCGGAGTCGTCGCTCGACGGCTTGGGCGACCATCCGGTCGTGCACGTCGCCTTCGAAGATGCGCAGGCCTACGCCGAATGGGCGGGCAAGTCGCTGCCGACCGAAGCGGAGTGGGAGTTCGCCGCGCGCGGCGGTCTCGAGGGTGCCGAGTTCAGCTGGGGCGAGGGGTTCACACCCGACGGCAAGTACATGGCCAACACCTGGCAGGGCGAGTTCCCGTGGCAGAACCTGCAGGAGGACGGGCACCTGTGGACCGCGCCGGTAGGCTCGTATCCGGCCAACGGCTACGGCCTGCACGACATGGCCGGCAATGTCTGGGAATGGACGACCGACTGGTACCAGGAACACACCCGAATCCAGCAGCACGCCTGCTGCACGCTCGAGAACCCGCGCGGTGGCGATCGCGATGCCAGCTTCGACCCGCGCCAGCCGCAGGTGAAGATCCCGCGGCGGGTGATGAAGGGTGGCTCGCACCTGTGCGCGCCGAACTATTGCCGGCGCTATCGGCCGGCGGCGCGGATGGCGCAACCGATCGACACCTCGACCTGCCACCTCGGTTTTCGCTGCGTCGTGCGCGAATAGCCGCGGCCGGCAGGCCCGCACCATAGCGCACCGGAATCGGGAGAATGCGCCATGAAAGAGTGGCTGGTGATGATCACCGACCCGATCGTGGTGATCATCGACATGATCGCGCTTCTAGTCGTGGTCGCGGGCACGTTGCAGGCCGTGGTGGGGGTGTTCCGGCTGCTGTCCAGCCATATCCGCGACAACCACGAACGGCGCCGGGTGTGGATGGACTACTCACGCTGGCTGGTCGCCGCGCTGACGTTCCAGCTGGCCGCCGACATCCTCGAGTCGTCGACCACGCCCGACTGGGACGGGATCGGGCGCTTGGCGGCGGTCGCGGTGATCCGCACCTTCCTCAATTACTACCTCGAACGTGATGTCGAGGAAATGCGCCAGCGCGAAGAAGAGGCGCGCGAGCGCGCAGCCGGGGTGAAGCCGTAGGCCGGGCAAGCGCAGCGCACCCGGGTATGACGCGCGTGACACCCCGGGTGCGCTGCGCTTACCCGGGCTACGTGGCAGGGGGCCATAATGGCGACCCCACGCCGGATGTCCCCCCATGCCCAACGCGCCCGCCTGTCCGCAATGCACCCTTCAGAACACATACGTCGACGGCGGCAATTTCGTCTGCGCCGATTGCGGCTTCGAATGGGCTGCCGGTGACACCAGCGTCGAGTCCGGTGCCGTGGTCCGCGACAGCAACGGCAACACCCTGGCCAACGGCGACACCGTGGTGGTGATTAAGGACCTGAAGGTGAAGGGTTCCTCGATCCCGCTCAAGCAGGGTACGGTGATCAAGAACATCCGCCTGGTCGAGGACGACGCCGAGCACATCGAAGGCAATTCGGAAAAGATCAAGGGGCTGGTGCTGAAGACCATGTTCCTGCGCAAGGCCTGATCGGGCGTCATCACGACGGCGTCGATCCATCACGGGCTGGTCACAGCGCCGCTCCAAGAGTAGGCGGCGGACAACACACCGTGGAGAACGTGATGAGTCATTACCGCATCGCCGTGCTGATCGGCAGCCTGCGTCGCGAATCGATCAACCGCCAGCTCGCGCATGGCCTGTTCAAACTGGCGCCTGCGGACATCGAGTTCCACGAATGCCGCATCGACGACCTGCCGCTTTACAACCAGGACGACGACAGCCATCAGTCAGCGCCGGTGAAGCGGCTCAAGCAGGAGATCTCGGGCGCGAAGGGCGTGATGTTCGTGACACCGGAGTACAACCGCTCGGTGCCCGGCGTGCTCAAGAATGCGATCGACCACGCTTCGCGGCCCTACGGCCAAAGCGCGTTCGCCGGCAAGCCGGCCGGTGTCATCGGCGCGTCGATCGGTTCGATCGGCTCGGCGTTGGCGCAGCAACACCTGCGCAACACGCTGGCCTACCTCGACATGCCGACCATGGGCCAGCCGGAAGTGTTCATCCATGCCAAGGAAGGCCTGTTCGACGACGACGGCCAGATCGGTGCCGGCAGCCGCAAGTTCCTGCAGGACTGGATGGATCGCTACGTCGAATGGGTGAAGTCGCACTCGTAACGGGCCCATGCTCGCGGTGGCCGTTGGCACGATGGTGCGTTGCGCCTGCGACGCGCCCGGGTCGCTTCCGCGTGCCTAGAATCGTCGGCAACCCCGCTGGAGTTGCCGCATGAACCTTGACGCCTACCTGCGCCGCATCGGCTACGACGGCCCGCTGCAACCCAGTGTCGACGTGCTCGATGCGCTCACGTACCGGCACGCCACCAGTATCGCCTTCGAGAACCTCGATCCATTCGCGGGCGAGCCGGTGGAACTGGCGCCCGATGCCCTCGAGCGCAAGCTGGTGGACGCCGGGCGGGGCGGCTATTGCTTTGAACACAACCTGCTGCTGGCGCAGGCGCTGCGGGCAGTCGGGTTCGATGTGAGCGGCCTGGCGGCGCGGGTGTTGTGGACGCAGCCCGACGACGCCATCACTGCGCGCAGCCACATGCTGCTGCGGGTCGAGATGGACCAGGGCACGCGTCTGGTCGATGTCGGCTTCGGTGGCTCCACGCTCACCACGAGCCTGGCCCTGCGCGATGGTGACGAGCAGGCGACGCCGCACGAACCGTACCGCCTCCTGCAGCGCGATGGCGACTGGTGGATGCAGGTCAGGCTGCCCGACCGCTGGGCTACGCTGTACCGGTTCGACCTGCAGCGCCAGCACCCGGTCGACTACGAGGCCTCCAACTATTACCTGTCGACCCATCCGACCTCGCACTTCGTCACCGGCCTGCGCGTGGCGCGCCCGGTCGACGGCGGGCGCCATGCGCTGCGTGACCGTGAACTGAGCTTCCATCGCCTCGGCGGCGTGAGCGAGCGCCGCACGTTGCAGGATCTGGACGAGCTGCGCGAGATCCTGGAAGGCACGTTCGGAATCCGCGTGCCGGGTTCGCCGCGGCTGCAGGCGCGCCTGGCCGGATTGTTCTCCGCCTGAGTCACAATGGCCGCATGGCGATTGAGACGGACCCCTGCCGATGACTGTCCCGCTGCCGCTGGACCTGCCTGACGAACAACGCGTCGCGCTCGAAGAAGCCTACGCAACGCCGCCGCGCGCGTACCACAACTTCCAGCACGTGCTCGAAGTGCTGCGGCATTACCACGACGTCGCCGCAGGGCCAGGCTGGCGCCAGCCGGCGGAAGTCGCGCTGGCGGTGCTGTACCACGATGCGATCTACGAGGCCGGGCGCCGCGACAACGAAACGCGTTCGGCCGAGCTTGCGGTAGCCCACATCGCACGCTGGTGGCCAACCGCCGGCATCGACGCGCGGCGGGTAATGGACCTGATCGAACTAACCGCCCGCCATGGCAGCCTGCAACCGGGCGATGTCGACGACGAAGTCGCGCTCTTCCTCGATTGCGACATGGCCATCCTCGGCGCCGAGCCGGCGGTGTTCGATGCCTACGACCGTGGCATCACCGCCGAGTACCGGGGTCACGTCCCGGCATGGCTGTTCAAGCTGAACCGCCGGCGTTTCCTGAAGGCGCTGCTGGCGCGCGAACGCATCTACCTCAGCGAGTTTTTCCACGGGCGCTACGACACGCAGGCGCGCCGCAACCTGCGCCGCGCGGTTACCGAGAAGCGCTGACGCCGGTTCAGTGCGCCGGCGTGCCCCGGACGCCGATGCGTGATGCCAGCAACGCCCCGAGCAGTGCCAGCAGCGCCGAGATCGCGAATCCGGACAGGTAGGCAAGCGACGGTGCGCGCACCAGCAGCGCGGCGAAGATCGAGCCGCCGACGGCCAGCACGGTGGCGGTCAAAAGCGAGTCGCACAGTTGCAGCGCCGAGGCGTTGAGGCCCTGCCGGGTCGGCGGCGACAGTTCGAGCGTCAACACCGACAGGGTCGGGAACAGGGCACCCATGCCGAAGCCCGCGGCTATCCAGCCGACGACGCCGATGGCAACCGGCACCGACGGCGCGACGGACATCGCCACGCCGCTGACGCCGACCAGGATCAGGCACATGCCGAGGCGCAGCAGCTGCGGCGGCGTGAACGGTTGCCACGGCCGGCTGCGCCACCACGAACCCAGCGACCAGCCGAGCGCGCCTGCGGTCAACACGGCGCCGGCCGCGGTCGGCGACAGCCCGCGTTCGCGCGACAGCAGCAAGGGCACGAACACTTCGGTGCCGAAGAACGCGGCCGATGCAATACCGCGCATCGCGATCACCGTCGGCAGGCCGCGCGCGGCGCGCAGCGTGCCGCGCGGCAGCAGCTGCCATGCGCTTGCGACCACACCGGCGACTGCCAGGGCGAGCATCGGCAAGGCGCCGGCGTGATGCTGTTGGCCGGCGTAGTGCAGGAGCAGCGCGCTCGCGGCGGCGCCGACCGCCCAGGCGATGCGGTGCGGCTGTTCGACCGCGGCGTCTTGGCCGGCGGCGGCGGGCAGATCGAGCCCGCGCAGCGCCGGCAGCACACAACACGCGGCGCCCAGCGCGATCAGCGGCACCGACAGGAACACCCAGCGCCAGCCGAGATGCTCGACCAGCAGGCCGCTGATCGCCGGGCCGATCACTGCCGGCAACACCCAGGCCGCGGCAAACGACGCAAAGATGCGTGGGTGCAGATGCGGCGGGTACACGCGTCCGACCGCGACATACAACGCCACCGACATCATTCCGCCGCCATACCCCTGCACGATGCGCCCCAGCAGCAGGACCCACATCGATGGGGCCAGGCCGGCGATCACCAGGCCCACGGCGAACCATGCGATGCCCTGGCGCAGCGGCGGTGCCGGCCCGCGCCGGTCGCCCCAGCTCCCGGCGACGACCACGCCGACGACCGAGGCGGCGAGGGTACCGCCGAACGCGAGCGCGTACAGCGGCAGGCCGTCGAGCGCCTGCGCCACCGTTGGCATCGCGGTGGCGACGGCCAGTGCCTCGAACGCATACAGCGCCACCAGCGCGACCGCGCCGAGCGTCACGCTGCGATAGCGGCGGTCGAGCAGGCCGCCCGCGCCTGCCGCATCGGGCGAAGCGAAGGGTGCCGGCTCGGGCGTGTCGGGGCGATGTGGCGACAGGCCGCCGGACGCGTCACTCACAGGGCATGACCGAAGGTGCTGTAGACCATCAGCACGACCTTGCCACGTCCGTGCCCGTTCTCGACATCGCGATGCGCCACCGCGGCATGCGCCAACGGGTAGATGTCGCGCACATGCACGCGCAGGCCACCGGCGTCGTAGAGCTCGACCAATTGCCGCAACCGTTCCCGGTTGCGCTCGCTGCGGACACCGCGCACGCCCAGCCGCTGCACGTCCTCGAACGCGACCAGCGTGGCGATGCGCGAAGGCTCGATGCCAAGCGCGATCGAGGCATCGAGCGCGCCGCGGCCGGACGCGTCGAGGGCGGCGTGCACGCCGTCGGGGGCAAGCGTGCGCACGCGCTCGGCCAGGCCGGGGCCGTACAGCACCGGTTCGGCACCGAGCTGGCGCAGGTATTCGTGGTTCTCGCGGCTGGCGGTGCCGATCACCCGTGCGCCGCGCAGGCGTGCCAGCTGCACGGCGATGGTGCCGACGCCACCGGCCGCGCCATGGACCAGCACGGTGTCGCCGCGGGCGATATCGAGGGCCTGGACGGCGGTATGCGCGGTCTGTCCCGAGGCCGACAGCGCACCTGCGACTGCCCACGACATCATGATGGGCTTGGCGACGAGCTGGTCGGCCGGCACCACCACGGCCTCTGCATAGGCATTGGCCGAGGTCCAGCCGAGCACTTCGTCGCCGGCCATGAGGCCATCGACACCCTCACCGAGCTGCTCGACGACACCGGCGAACTCGTTGCCGAGCTGGCGCGGGAACGTCGCCAGGCCGATGCCGCGCTCGGCGAACCAGCCGCTGCGGGTGGCGCAGTCGGCCGGCTGCACGCCGGCGGCACGGACCCGCACGCGCACTTCGCCATGCGCCGGTTGCGGCAGCGGAAGTTCGGCCATGCGCAGGACGTCTGCCGCGCCGTAGGTATCGAACACGATCGCCTGCATCGTGGGAGCAGGGAGGGTTCGGGCGACATAGCCGTCGCGTGCGTTGCGGGTATCCATGGCTTGACCGGAATCGAACACGGCAAGCAGGATAGAACCTCAAGTTAAGTTGAGGTCAAGGGCCATGTCAGGACGCGACGAACTCACCGTTGGCGAAGTCGCGCAACGCAGCGGCACCAGCATCTCGGCCCTGCATTTCTACGAGGCCAAGGGGCTGATCCACAGCCAGCGCACCGCCGGCAACCAGCGCCGCTACTCGCGCGACATGCTGCGCCGGATCGCCATCATCCGCGCCGCCCAGCGTGTGGGCATGCCATTGGCCAGCATTCGCGACGCGCTGGCGAGCCTGCCGGAAGCGCGCACGCCGACCCGGCGCGACTGGACCAGGCTGTCGGCCGCATGGCGCGAGGAGCTCGATGCGCGGATCCAGCAGCTGATCCAGATGCGCGACACGCTCGACGACTGCATCGGCTGCGGCTGCCTGTCACTGGAACGGTGCCGACTGGCCAATCCCGGGGATGTGCTGGGCGAGCATGGCGCCGGGCCGCAGCGATGGGGCGATGGCCAGGAGGGGTGAGCCGAGGGGTGGTGGGTGAGGGGTTCCCGGGTGCGCTCCGCTTACCCGGGCTACGCAATCAGTTTCGACTTTGTGACAAAACGGTAACGTTCTGCCTGTGCAATCGTCATGGCGCGGGCACGGGCCCAGGCGAGACCGGCATGAACATCCTGATGTTGTCCGACGTGTACTTCCCGCGCATCAATGGTGTCTCGACCTCGATCCGGACGTTCGCCCAGGGACTGGCGCGAATGGGCCACTCGGTCACCCTGGTGGCGCCCGACTACGGCATCGACAGCGCCCAGCAGGCGCGTGAGGACGGCAACGAGGGCTTCGAGGTAATTCGCCTGCCGTCGCGGGTGATCTTCTTCGACCCCGAGGACCGCCTCATCAGGCCCAGGGACCTGGCCAGGGCCGAGGCGTCACTGCGCGAGCGCGAGTGGGACGTGATCCACATCCACACGCCGTTCCGTGCGCATTCGCTCGGCGTGCGCCTGGCCCGACATGGCGGCTGGTCGACGGTGGAGACCTACCACACCTATTTCGAGGAATACGTCGGCCATTACCTGCCGTGGCTGCCGTCGGCGCTGACACGGCTGCTGGCGCGTCGCGCGTCACGATATCTGTGCCATGGCGTCGACGAGCTGATCGTGCCGAGCAGGCAGATGGTCGATGTGCTGGATCGCTACGGCGTGACCACGCCGTCGGTGGTGATCCCCACCGGCATCGACCTGGCCCAGTTCAGCGGCGGCGACGGCGCCCGCTTCCGCGCGGCGCACGGCATCGACCCGGAGCGGCCGACACTGGTGACGGTCAGTCGCCTGTCGCTGGAGAAGAACATCGGCTTCCTGCTGCGCGTCGTGCGCAGCCTGATTGCGGAGTTCCCGGGCCTGTTGTTCCTGATTGCCGGCGAAGGCCCGGACGAGCCGCGACTGCGTCGGCTCGTTCAGGAACTGGGCTTGCAGGAACACGTGCGCTTCTTCGGCAACCTCGACCGGCGCACGACCCTGCTCGACGCCTATCGCGCCGGCGATGCATTCGTCTTCGCGTCGCCCACCGAAACCCAGGGGCTGGTGCTGATCGAGGCGATGGCGCTGGGGGTTCCGATCGTGTCTACCGCTGTCATGGGCACCGCAACCGTGCTGCGCGAGGCTCGCAGCGCGCTGATCGCGGAGGAGGACGTCGATGACTTCTCGCAGCATGTGGCGCGATTGCTGCATTCGCCGCAGCTGCGGGCGCAGTTGGCCGCTGCAGGCCCGGAAGACGCGGTCGCGTGGAGTTCCGATGGCATGGCGCGCCGGGTCGAGGACCTCTATGCGCGACTCGCGACCAGACGCGAACTGGCCCCGGCGATCTGATTGCACGCACCATGACCCGCCACAGCGCGGGTCACGCAGGGTGCGCATAGCGAACTGCCTGCACGCGATGCACTGAGTGCGCGTGGCGCAAGATCCGTGCCCGTGCATCGATGCACATGCGCGCGAACGCATTTCACAGAAATTCCACGCTGCAGGCGTGAGCCTCCGGGAAGCATGCGCTTGCCGTGCCTATCTCAAGGCGTTCATGCGGTGCGCATGAACGGAGCCCATGCCACGCACGCCCGGGTGCTTCATCGGGAGGCGGACGGACAGCCGACGTGCATTCATTTCGTCTCGCGCGCAGTCGCTGCTCGCTGGTGGCGCTCGAACGGGACCCTGATGCTTCAGTTGCTCAGAAGGAGTTCGTCGTGAACACGATACGTGGCGTGTTTGGATACGAAGGCCGTAGTGGTGATCCGGCATCGGGTGGTGGGCGCAAGCGTCCGCTACGCACTCTTCAACTGGTCGCCGCGATTGCCCTGGCCGGCGCATCGACTGCGGGATTCCCGCAGGCTCAGTGCACCGGTCCGGCCGGGCAGACCGTCACCGGCGCGGGATCGTTCGTGTGTGGCAGCACGGCCACGGCAACCGGCGGCAACGCGACAGCGCTGGGAAACCTCGCCAGCGCCACCAACGCCGGGGCAATGGCACTCGGCGCAGGCGCAGCCACCAACGGCCTGCAAGCCACCGCAATCGGTACCCAGGTACAGGCCAATGCCGAGGGCGCGACCGCGGTAGGTGCGCAATCACGCGCCAACGCCATCGGTGCGACGGCACTGGGCGGGTTCTTCGACATCAACAACGACAACCTGGTCACCGATAACGAACGTACAACCGCCAGCTTCCTCAATGCCACTGCGATCGGCGCCAATGCGCAGGTCAGCGACAGTGCGGGTTCCGCGTTTGGCAACCAGGCGCGGGCCGCGCTCAATGCGGTTGCGCTGGGACAGGCGGCTCTTTCGACAGGGAATGCGACCGTCGCCGTGGGACAGGGCAGCCAGGCGGCAGGGTTGGAAGCCACCGCCGTCGGACAGCTGAGCATCGCGTCCGCGCAGAACTCGTCCGCACTGGGCCAGAACAGCCAGGCCACGGGGGTGCAGGGCACCGCGCTGGGCGAGAGCACCGTCGCCAGCGGACCGCAATCGAGCGCGGTGGGCCAGGGCGCCAGGGGCAGCGTCGCCAGCACGACGGCCGTAGGCCAGAACGCTGCGGCCACCGGTGTCCGCGCAACCGCGCTGGGACAAGGTGCCAGCGCCAACAGCCAGGATTCGGCCGCGCTCGGCCAGAGCGCGCAGGCGCTCGCAGTCAATGCCACGGCGGTCGGTCAGGCCGCCAACTCGTCGGCGATCGGCGCCACCGCACTGGGCTTCCAGAGCGGCGCGAGTGGGCTGCGTGCGACTGCATTGGGCAACAACTCGCGCGCGACGCAGACGGCCAGCACGGCGGTCGGCGGCTGGTTCGACACCAATGGCAACGCCGTAGTCGACGCCGGTGAATTCACCAGCGCCACCGCGATCAATGCAACGGCGCTCGGCACGCGCGCCGCCGCAGGCGTCGCCGACAGCACCGCGATGGGTTTCGGCAGCAGCGTCACCGGCGCATCGGGCGTCGCGCTTGGCGCCGGCTCGCTGGCCGATCGTGGCAGCGCGGTGTCGGTGGGCACGGCCGCGGCGCAGCGGCAGATCATCAATGTGGCCGCAGGTACCGCCGTGACCGACGCGGTCAATGTCGGCCAGCTCAATGCGGTCATCCAGACCGCCGACGGCATCCGCTACTTCCAGGCCGATGGCGTGGGCGACGGCAGCGACGATGCGCAGGCCACCGGCTCGCGTTCCGTCGCCGCAGGTCCCAATTCCGTCGCCAGCGGGCAGAGCGCGATGGCTATCGGCTACCGCAGCAATGCCAGCAGTACGCTCGGCATCGCGATCGGCAGCTGGAACGACACCAATGCCAACGGCGTCGTCGATGCAGGCGAAGTCACCCAGGCCACTGGGGCCGGCAGTGTCGCCGTGGGCAGCGCCGCACAGTCCAACGGCTTCGGTTCCGTCGCCGTGGGTTCCAGCAGCCGCGCGCTGATCGATGCCAGCACGGCGGTCGGCACCGATGCAGAGGCATCGGGCCTCGGCGGTGCCGCTTTCGGTTACCAGTCAAGGGCCACCACCACTGCCAGCACGGCATTGGGCGCAGGAGCGGCTGCCACGGGCATCCGAAGCACAGCCATGGGAACACTGTCCGTGGCCAGTGGCGACAACACCATCGGCATCGGATTCCAGTCCAGTTCGGTGGGCGCCAACGGTATCGCGATCGGCAACACCAGTCAGGTCAACTCGGTCGATGGCCTGGCGCTGGGAACCAACGCCGTTGTGGCCGCAACCGACCCCAGCGGGACGCCGATGAGCCGCGGCATCGCGATCGGCAACAACAGCCGGGCCAACAATTCCGACGCGACTGCGGTCGGGGCCAACGCGATCGCCAATGGCCAGAACAGCGTGGCCTTCGGTACGGCATCGAACGCGCAGGGTCCGCAGGCCAGCGCGATCGGGCAGAACGCGCGAGCGATCGGCAGCAACTCGGTGGCACTGGGCACCTCGGCGCTGGCGCAGGGCAACGTCAGCACCGCGCTCGGACAGAACGCGACCGCGACCGGTTCGCTGAGTGTCTCGCTCGGCCAGTCGGCCGATGCAACCGCGAGCGAAGCGCTGGCGGTGGGCAACAACGCCCAGGCGACGGCATCCAACGCCACGTCGCTCGGCCGTTCCGCCAACGCGTCGCAGACCGGGGCACTGGCCCTGGGCGCGGACAGCGCCGCATCGGCAGTCGATGCCTTCTCCGGCGGTCGCGGCAGCGCTGCGGTCGGGGCGGGCAGCACCGCACTGGGTGCCGCCAGCCGCGCAGCCGGTCCGGACGACACGGCCATCGGCAGCGGTGCGCAGGTGCTGGCCGACCAGAGCACCGCGGTCGGCGCTGACAGCACGATTGCCGTGGGCGCACTGCAGTCGTCGGCATTCGGCGCGACCAGCAATGTCGCCGCCGCGCAGGGCACGGCGCTGGGCTTCGGAACCAGCGTCAGCGGCGTTGGTGGTGTCGCACTCGGCACCGGCTCGCTGGCCGATCGCGGCAACGCGGTGTCGGTCGGTACCAGTGCGGCCCAACGCCAGATCATCAATGTCGCGGCGGGTACCGCACTGACGGACGCGGTGAATGTGAGCCAGCTCACTACCGCAACCAGCGGTCTGCGCTACTTCAAGGCCGTGGGCCTCAACGACGGCAGCGATGATGCGCAGGCCACCGGCACGCAGTCGATCGCTGCGGGCGCCAGCGCCGTCGCAAGCCAGGCCAACACCACGGCCATCGGCAATCTCTCCCAGGCCACCGCGGCGTTCGCCACGGCGCTGGGAAACTCGGCCTTCGCTTTTGGCACCGCCTCGACCGCGTTGGGTCAGTTCAGCGAGGCGGACGGAATCAATTCGGTGGCAGTGGGTGCCGACGCCTGGGCGCAGGCGGAAAGTTCGATCGCGTTGGGACAGGCGAGCCTCGCCGCAGGCGTGGGCAGCATCGCCATTGGCCGCGGCAGTCTCGCGGCCGGGCCTGACGATACCGCGGTGGGCAACAACGCGCGGACCAAGGCCGACCAGGGCACCGTCGTCGGCGCCAATGCGCTGATCGAAGAGACCGCGATCCAGTCGTCGGCATACGGCGCAACCAGTCATGTCACCGCGGCGCAGGGAACGGCGTTGGGCTTCGGCAGCAGCGTCACCGCCGTCAATGCGATCGCGCTGGGCAATGGCTCGATCGCCGACCAGGCCAATACCGTTTCGGTCGGCACGGTCGGCGGTGAGCGCAGGATCGTCAACGTCGCCGTCGGCACCGCGGCGACGGACGCGGTCAACGTCAGCCAGCTGACCGATGTGGTGGCCGGTGCGAATCGCTACTTCAAGGCCAACAGTTCGGCGCTGGGCGATGACGCCATCGCCAGCGGCCTGGGCTCGATGGCGGCGGGTGTGCTGGCCGAAGCCAGCGGCCTCCGTTCGGTCGCGGTCGGCGTGGACAGTACCGCCAGCGGCAACCTCGCGATCGCGATGGGCGACCAGTCGCTGTCCGCCGGCGTCGGCTCGCTGGCGATTGGCGTCACCTCGCAGGCCGTCACCGACGGCAGCATCGCGCTCGGCACCGGATCGATCGCCGATCGCGGCAATGCGCTGTCGATCGGCGCCGCCGGCAGCGAACGGCAGATCATCAATGTCGCGGCCGGCACGTCCGACACCGATGCGGTCAACCTGGCGCAGCTCAATGCGGTCGCCCTGTCGGCCGATGGCATCCGCTACTTCCAGGCCGATGGCCTGGGCGACGGCAGCGACGATGCGGTGGCCAGCGGCACCAATTCGGTGGCCGCCGGCAGCAGTGCCCAGGCCAGCGCCGCGGGAGCCGTTGCAGTCGGCACCAGCAGCCAAGCCACGGCCGACGGAGTCGTTGCGGTGGGCGGATTCTCCGCCGCGACCGCCGTCGGCGCCGTGGCCGTCGGCGGCAGCGCGGACGCCGCTGCCGAAGGCTCCATCGCGATGGGCCAGGACGCGCTGACAGCCGGCGCCAATGCCGTTGGCATCGGCCCGCGTGTGCTGGCGGCGGGCGACCAGAGCGTCACCATCGGCGACGGCAGCACCAGTCTGGTCAACGGCGACCAGACGGTCGCCATCGGCGCCTCGACCCTGGTGGCCGGTCCCAACGACACGGCCATCGGTTTCAATTCCCGGGTCCTGGCCGACGACAGCACGGCGCTCGGTGCCAACAGCTTCATCGCGTCGGGGGCCATCCAGGCGACGGCGATCGGTGCAGGCACCAGTGTCAGTGCGGCCACGGGCACCGCGTTGGGCTTTGGCGCCGCATCTTCGGTCGCGGGCGCGGTGGCACTGGGCTCGGGCTCAGTGGCCGATCGTGCACTGGCCCCGACGTCCGGGACGATTCCCGTCGGCAGTGGCGGAATTCCGGTCGATACGACCGACGCGACGCTGCTGGGTTCGGTGTCCGTGGGTTCGGGCACGTCGTATCGGCAGATCACGAACGTCGCCGACGGCACGGAGCAGCAGGATGCGGTGACGATCCGCCAGTTGCAGGGCGCGATCGGTTCGATCGCCGCTTCACCGGCAAAGTACTTCCACGCCAACTCGGTCGCCGGTGACTCGCTGGCGATAGGCGCGGAGGCGATCGCGGTCGGCCCGCTCACGGTGGTCAACGGCGACAACGGCATCGGCATCGGCAACGGTGCGGTGGTCGACATCGGCGCGCCGGGGGCGATCGCCATCGGTCGCGATGCGCAGGTGCTGCTTGCGTCGGGTGTGGCGATGGGCAGCGCGGCACAGGCCAACGCAGAGCAGGGCGTGGCACTGGGTGCCGGGGCAACTGCGAATCACGCATTGAGCGTGGCACTGGGGTCGGCATCGCAGACGACGGTCGGCGCGCAGACCGGCTATACCGCCTTTGCACTTGCAACGCCGCAGAACTCGTCCGGCGAGGTGTCGGTCGGCAGCGCCGGTGCCGGGCGCAAGGTGACCAACGTGGCCGCCGGCAGTGCTGTCACCGATGCGGTCAACGTCGGCCAGCTGTCGACGATGAGCCAGGGGATCGTCTCGATCTTCGGCGGTGGTGCTTCGGTGGCGTCGGAGGGCACCATCACAGCGCCCAGCTACGCCATCGGCGGCAATGTGTTCAACGATGTCGGCGCCGCACTTGCCAACCTCGATGGACGCATTTCCACCGGCCCCGGGGTGCAGGCAGGCGACCCACGCTTCAACGCCACCGGTCGCACCACCTCGACCGCCAGCGGTGCCAACTCGGTGGCAGCCGGCGGCGGCGCCGTCGCCAGTGCCGACAACAGCGTGGCGCTAGGCGCCAACTCCGTCGCCGACCGCGCAAATACGGTGTCGGTCGGTTCTACCGGCAATACCCGCCAGGTGGTGAACGTCGCAGAGGGCACTGCGGCGACCGATGCGGTCAACGTGCAGCAGATGTCGAACCAGGCTGCGGTCACGCTGAACCAGGCCAACACCTACACCGACCAGCAGATCAACCAGATCGTCACCATCCCGATGGAAGCGATCGAGGACCTGCGCGGTGATGTCGAGGACGAGTTCCGCCACACCGACAAGCGCATCAACCGCCAGGGCGCGATGACCGCGGCAATGGTGCACATGGCCAGCAGCGCGGCCAACATCCAGACCGAGAATCGCGTTTCGGTCGGTGCCGGGTATGCGGAAGGCGAGGAGGCGATGGCCGTCGGCTACCAGCGCCTGATCAAGCGCAACGTCTCGCTGTCGGTGGGCGCGGCCTTCAGTGGCAGCGAGCAGTCGGCAGGTGTCGGCATCGGCGTGGGCTGGTGACGCGCAGCGACGCCCCGGTGCTTTGCCGGGGCGTTGCCTTCGCGGTCACGCCCAGAACGACGCGACCCGTTCGATCACCCAGAACATCGCCACCGTGCCGATCGCATAGGGCATCGCGTACTCGGCCCAGTGCGGCATCCGGATCGACATCCGTCGCGCCAGCGCGATCAGCAGCAGCACCGCCGCGACGAACAGCAGCTGGCCGATCTCGACGCCGACGTTGAACATCAGCAGCGCCACCGGGATCGCCTTCTGCGGGAGGCCCACTTCGGCCAGGGCACCGGCGAAGCCGAAGCCGTGCAGCAGGCCGAAACTGAAGGCCACCACCCACGGCGCGCGTGCGGTCAAGCCCGGTTTGCCGCGCAAGCCGTGAACCACTTCCGCGGCGACGAAGACGATGCTCAGGGCGATGATGGCTTCCACCGGCGGCCCCGGGACGTGGACCCAGCCCATCGTCGCGGCGACCAGGGTGATGCTGTGGGCAATGGTGAACGCGGTGACCGTGGCGACGATGCGCTTGCCACCGCGCACGATCAGCAACAGTGCCAGCACGAACAGCAGGTGGTCGACGCCGCCGAGGATGTGTTCGATGCCGAGGACCAGATAGGACCAGGCGATCTCGCCGGTCCCTTTCGCCGCGGTGACGGTGAACTCCGGGCTCGCCAGCGACAGCCGCTCGACCTGGCTGGTGCCGTCGCTGCGCTCGACGCGGGCGATCACGTCACTGACGCCGACCGCCTTACCCTGCACGCGCAGCGTCTGCCCGACCAGTCCACCGGGCCGCTGGATCTGCCAGCGTTCGACGATGGCGTCGCCGGCGAACGCACTGCGTCGCGTTCCCACCTCGCGGGTGCCCCGCGGGAACGCCACCGACAGCGACAGGCGCGAATTCTCGTCCTGCGCCGGAACCTTCCACAGCACGTCGTAGCGGTCGTTGCCGGTCTGGCGCAGCTCGAGATAGGCCGGGCGGAAAACATCGGCCTGCACCAGCCCGGACAACGCACATAGCAGCAGGGCGATGCACAGCCGCAGGAACACAGCGCTGGCGGGTCGCGACGTCACCGGGTGTCCGCCGTGGTGTCGGTCTTGCTGTCGCGCGGCGCGGTGGATGCGCCGTCGAATGAGTCCAGTTCGACCTTCATCTTCACGGTGTAGCGCTTGCGCAGCCCCTGGTAGAACTCATCGGCGGCTTCGCGCGAACGCTCACTGAGCAGGTCGCGTTCGACCGCTGCACGCACCTCGGCCAGCTGCGGCAGACGGCCTGGCGTGCGCGAATCGATCCGGACCAGGTGAAGGCCGAAGCCGGACACGATCGGCCCGGCCCAGTTGCCGTCCGGCATGTCCGCCACTTCCGCGGCGAAGCGCTGGCCGAATGTGCGCGCCAGGTCGTCGCTGGAGGCGTCATCCAGGGTGGTCGGCAGGAGGGTCGGATCGCCGACCCTGGCCCTCGGGTCGCGCTTGAGCGCTAGCGTTGCCGCCTCGATGTCGGCATCGAGCCGGTTGCCGTGGCGGCCCGGGTCGAAGTACGCCTGTTGCAGGGTGTAGCGCGGAGGAAGTCGATAACGGTCGCCGTGCTGGCGCAGCCACGCCTGCAGGTCGGCGTCGCTCGGCACGTCGGCGGCCATGCCATCGGTCATGAAGGCCATCTTCTGGATCACGCGGCGGCGCACCACTTCGTCGTCGCGTTCCATGCCGGCGGCGACGCCTTCGCGGAAGATGATCTCCTCACGCACCCAGTGGTCGACAAGACCGCGTAATTCGTCCGAGGTCGGCTGCCGCTGCCAGACCCGCTCGAACTGCGTGACCAGCGCCTGCACCTGGCCACGGTCGACAACCACTTCATCGGGTGAGCGCAACGCATCGCGGTTGAGCCAGCCGTAGAGCGCGAACAGCAGCGCGCCGAGTACCAGGAAATGCAGCAGTGGCTCACGCAGCAGGCGCCGGATCATTGCGAACTCGCAACCGCGGCCGTTGCCGGCGTGTACCAGATTGGCGAACTGACCGCGCGCTCCCGGATCGTCATCGGCACTTCCTTGTCCATCTTCACGTTGAAGCGGATCGAATCAAACAGGGTCCAGCGCGGAGTCGGGATCTCGATCACGCGGGCGTAGTAGAACGCCTTCTGCGCCGGATCAAATTGCGGGTCCTTGAACACGCCGACGAACTCGCTGGCGCCGATGGTGTTGGTGTACTTGCCGGTCTTCAGGTCGACCGTGTCGCCGACCGGCGGCAGCTTGCCGCTGGCATCGGGCTTGCGGTTGTCCGACCAGCTGACGTCGAAGACCTTCTCGTGAGCCTCGCCCTTTGCGTCGACCCAGCCTTTGACAACCTGCAAGCGATCCAGGTTGGCGCCGATGGGATCCTTCAGCGCTGCGAACAGGAAAGTCGGCACCTGGCCGCTGCCTGCGGCCTTCAGGTCGCCGCCCATCGGCACGCCTCGGCTGTAGCCGGCCTTGGCGAGGTCGCCCCTGGCATCGGCATCGGTGAAGTCGTACCCGCCGAAGAAGCGCAGCTTGATCCGCGGGCCGGTCGAGGCATAGGCCTCCTTGCGCTTCATCGCGTCCCACAACGCCGGGCGCGTGTTCGACGTTGCCCACACGCCGGTGAGGCCGGCGGCCATCAGCGTCCAGTCCTTGCGGATGCCTGCCTGCTCGTTCTTGTAGACCTGGTTCCAGCGGCCCGCTGACGGTTCGCTGACGGCGAACTTGCCGTAGTAGTTGCCTTCCTCGGCACCGGTGGAAAGACCGTTGTGGGTGTCGGTGCCCGAGACCATGCCGAACTTGAACGGATTGGTTCCCAATGTGCCCTCCAGGCGCAGCCCGGTCTTGAGTGCTTCGCGCGCGTACTCGGCCTTCAGGTCGCCGGGTTTCTTGGCATTGCCGTTGAGGTCGGCGGTGTCCCAGATACCTTCGCGCACGAACTCGTCGGTCGGCGACAGGGCAGGGTGGGCCTCACCCAGTCCCTTGTACTGGTAGACCTCCACCAGCGGTTCCCAGCGCGCCCGTGATTCGGCCCATTCCCTGGTGAGTGGCGTGCCGTCGTAGCGGGCTTCACGGAACATCCAGCCGTTGGACATGTTGGCGTTGTGCGGGATCGCCAGTGCGTGTCCACCGGTCTTGGCCTCCCAGTCCGCAAGCCATTTCCACAGACTCTCCGGATCGGTGCCGGCGCGGCCAGGCACCATCGACTGGAACGTCGTCAACGGAGGCGTGGCGCGGGTCTTGTCGGCGTTGTCGCGGAAGATCACGTTGCGGTGCAGGTTCTGCCCGTCCTCGCCATTGGAGGTCCACTCGTAGGCGATGAACGCAGTGAATTTACCCGGTTCGTTGTACTTCTCCATGATGTCGACGTTCTTCTGCCACGCCGACACCATCCACTTCGGGTCCATGAACACTTTCGGCAGCGACTTGGTGGCCTGCGCGGCGACGGCTTCCTTCTTGGCCGTCAGGCTGTCCTCGCCGCCCTTTTCCATCATGTCGTACCAGCGCTTGGCGGTCGGATCCTTCAGGAACTCGGGGTTGCCGGCCTGCAGTTCGTTGATCGTGCCCATGCCGTCGCTGTGGTCGGTGACCGCGATCCAGTCGAATGCCCGCTGCAGCTGTGCGTCCTGGCCGGTCGACGATCTGACCTTCTCGCCACGGGCGAAGCGAACCGCATCTTCCGGCCCCAGCGTTGCGCCTGCCAGGCCGGCGTCGGCGGACCAGCCGGTATGCACGTGCTGGTCGCCCCAGTAGACCTCGGCGGGAAAGGCCGCGTCGGTGACGGTTGATGATGTGGCGGTTGTCGCAGGCGCTGCATCGGCCTTCGCCGCATCGGCTGGCGCGGGTGGCTTGCTGCAACCCTGGATTGCGGCCAGCAGGGCAAGGGCAATGCAGACGGGCAGATGGCTTTTCACTGGGCGCTCCGGATGGTTCATTGCCTGGCGATGGCTTGCGGCGAGGGCGAATACCAGATGGGCGAGGTCCATGCGCGCTCCTGGATCACCGCCGGGACGTCCTTCAGTAGCGGCAGGTTGTTGCGGACGGCGTCGTAGGTGGTCCAGCGTGGGGTTGGGATCTCGAGGACGCGGACGTAGTACACCGCGTACTGCGCAGGATCGAAGGCGGGATCCTTCCAGCTGCCCATCAACTCCGCGGCACCGATGGCGTTGGTGTACAGGGCAGTCTTCAGGTCAACCGTGTTGCCCACCGGAGGCAGCTTGCCCTTCGCGTCGGGCTTGCGATCTCCCGACCAGACCACATCAACGATTTTTTCCTGTGGCTGTCCCTTCGCGTCCACCCAACCCTTGATGATCTGGATGCGATCGAGGTTTGCCCCGTCCGGGTCCTTGCTTGCCTGCACGGTGAACGTCGGCGTGGCCTGCAATGCGTTCAACGTGCCGCCCATCGGGACGCCCTTCTCGTAGCCCTGGCGAACCAGCGCGGCGGCGTCCTGCGGCTTGGCGTCCAGCCCGGTGCCAGCAAAAAACCGCGGCTTGATGCGCGTGCCGGAGGTGGCAAACGTCTCGCGGCTGTACATCGCGTCCCAGATGGCCGCACGGGTGTTGCGGGTGGCCCAGACCCCGGTGATCGCGCCGGGATTGGCGTCACGGTTGGAGATCCAGCCGCCGATCTCGCCTTCGCGGCGTCGCTGCAGTTCCTTGTCGTAACCGCCATGGCTGCCGATGTAGTTGTCCTCGACCACGTCCGACGCCACGCCGTTGTGGTTGTCCGTGCCACCGACAAAGCCCAGCTTCCACGGATTGGCGCCGAGTCTGGCCTTTCGAGCCCCTTCGTCACTGCCCAGCGGACGAAGTTTTCCTTCTTGAACGTACGCTCGTTGAACTTCTGCATGCTCTGCGCATTCTCGAAGTCGGCGAACTCGTCGGACGGCCACAGCTTGGCCACCACCTCGGAGTTGCCCTTGATCTGCATCATCTCGATCAGTGGCTCCCATTTCGCGCGCCGTTCGGCGTACTCGCGCGTCAGCGGGTTGCCGGCGTTGTCGTTGGGTTCGAACATGAACCCCTTGCTGCCGTTGGAGTTATGCGGGATCGCAAACAGCCGCGAGCCCTTTGCTTCCTGCTGCGCCATCCACTCCCAGAGCTTCACTTCGTCGGCGGTGTCGATGGCGGAAAGCGGCTGGTCGGGGACCTTCGTGTCGCGGAAGAGCACGTTGCGGTGCATGTTTCCGCCCTTGATCACCGAGGTCCATTCGTAACCGATGATCGTCGTGAAGTGGCCCGGGTCGTAATGGTCCTGGGCGGCCTTGATGATCACGTCCTTCCACGCGCTCCTGGCTGTTTCCGGCCCCTTGTAGAAGGACATCTGCCCCGGCTTCCCCGAGCGCTGGTTGGCCTGGAATTCCTGCAGGTACCAGCGTTCCTGGTCTTCGAACGTCTTGAGGCCACGCAGTTCCGCCACTTTCGGATCGTCATGGCCCGGGGCACCTGGCACCTGGGTCGTGTACATCTCGCCGATGTACTCGGCGTGGTCGGTGACCGCGGCGAAGTCGAGCGGCTTGACGATGTTGTGCTTGACACCATTCAGCGTCACGTCCTCGCCGCGGGCGAAGCGGTAGGCATCGTCAGGGGTCAGGCGTGCTCCGCCGATGTAGGCGTCCAGCGAGTAGGAGGTGTGCATGTGCTGCTCGCCGAAGAAGGCCTGCTTCAACGGATCTTCCGCGACCCTGGCTTCCCGGGCCTCGATTGACTCCGTCGCCGGCTGTCCCTTTGCGGCCGCGACCGCGGCAGGTTCCTGGGCCGGCTTCTGCTGCGTGCACGCTGCCAGTGCCAGGGCGAGCGGGGCGATGGCGATCAATCCGAAGGGGAAACGCTGGTTACACATGACGAACTCCTGGACGCCTGTTTCTGGGATGGCGTGCGCGCAGCGCCGGCCGCTTCAGGGATTGAACTTGTACATGACCTTCAGGAACACCGTGTCGCCCTCGGGGCGCTTTTCGGCACTGAACTCATGGATCCATTTCAGCTCGGACAGCAACTGGTTCTTGCCGATGGTCCTGACGTAGGACATCACCGGGCCGGCGCCGGCAACCCTGGATTCGAAGTCGCCGAAGGTCGCGCCGCTGCCGCTGTCGCCGGTGACCTGGTCGTAGTAGTAGCCGGTGAGGCCGGCGCCGGTCATGCCCTTGGCGAACGGGAAGTGCTGGGCGAGCGTGAGTTCGGTATGGAACTGGTTGCCCGATTTGTAGTCAGTCGCGTCGTTGGTTTCATTGATGGTCAGTCCGGTGAACCAGGACGCCTCGAAGCCGTTCTTCGCTCCGAAGTACATCAGCGCCACGGTGGGCTCGTAGGACCAGTAGTTCTTGCCGGTGTTGGCCAGGCGTCCGGCCCTGTAACTGCCGGTCGGGGCATAGAACGTCATCCGCATGTTGACGTTGAGATCTGGACTGACGTTGTAGTTGAACATCAGCGGCATCAGCACGACGTCGCCGACGCCGGTCTGGCTGTCGGAGATGCGGCGGGCAGGGCCGGCGCCGCCGCCCGGAAGCGTGGTGGCAACATCGGCTGCCACGTCCAGCGACACATAGGGAATCGTGGCGCTCATGGAGTAGCTCCACTTGCCACTGTCGCTGATCTCGAACGACGGGCGCCAGAACACCGTGGCGCCATTGGCCCAGAGCGAGACGTCGGCATTGGCCGCGGCCAGGCCACCGATCGGAAGGGAGCGGTTGGCGGTGACGCCGCCTTCGTAGTTGACGAGGTTCCAGCGCAGCAGCAACGCCGGTTTCGCCGAGACACTGTCCATGAACGAGGCCATCGAGCCGGGCTGATAGTGGCCGGAGCCGCCTTCTTCCGCGTGCCCTGGAACCGGTGCGGTGAATGCCAGCAGGCAGCAAACAGAAAGCAGGCGAATGGAGCTTTGCCGCGAGCGGCGGGGGGAAGTGGATGGAGTAGCGGTGTTGCTGCGGATCCCTGCGAGCATGGTGCGGTGGTCCCTGTCTTCCACGACGGATGGGGCGATGTCCGCGCCTGGCGCGGTCGTCAGTTCGATTGCGGACGATGCTGCTGCGCGGGCGATGTCGATCCCCCTTCGCATCGCGATGGCATATGACCGCCAAAACGCGGTGAAGGGATCGTGAAACGGACCATTGCGCGCAACTGACGCACACACCGTTGCGATCGGCGCGTGCGGCGAAGCGCAAGCCGACGCCCGGCACCCTGTACCATGCGCGTCACGTCAATCCAGATTCGAGGTAATACATGTCCGTTTCGATGTACGACGCGTCGGTCCCGGTGTTCAGGCAGATGCTCGGCGCCATGGCCGGCCTGCTCGAAAAGGCCGAGGCCTTCGCCGGCGAAAAGAAGATCGAAGGCGACGTGCTGTTGCAGGCGCGGCTGTATCCGGACATGTTCCCGCTGGTGCGCCAGGTGCAGATCGCCTGCGACTTCGCCAAGAGCGTGTCGGCGCGCCTGGCCGACGTCGAGGTCCCGGCCTACGACGACACCGAGCAGGACTTCGCCCAGCTGCACGCCCGCATCTCGCGCACGCTGGCCTTTATCGACGGTCTCGACCCGCTGCTGTTCGACGGCAGCCAGGAGCGCGAGATCGTGCTGCGCCCGGGCACGCCGAAGGAGCGTCGCTTCACCGGCAGCGCCTACCTGCTGCACTACGGCCTGCCGCAGTTCTTCTTCCACGTGACCGCCGCTTACGCACTGCTGCGCCATAACGGCGTCGCCGTCGGCAAGCTGGATTTCATGGGCGTTCGCTGATCGCAGTGGCGTGATGTCCGGCGTCAATCTGTCCGTGGCGTTGGAACCGAGGGAGCTGGCACTGGCCCGCAACCTCGGCACTGCCACGCTGGCTGCCATTGCGCTGTTCGTCGTCTCGGTTGTCGCGCTGCAAGGGCTGCGTGACGACCTGGACTGGACTCGGGTGCCACTGAGCTTCTATCTGGTCGGGCGCTACGGCGTCTGGTTGCAGGTCGCGTACGTGGCGCTGGCCGGCGCGATCGCGACGCTGGCCGTCGGCTACTACCGGCTGACGCGGCCCGGCCCGGGCAGGATGGTTACGCTGCTGCTGTTCCTGGTTGGCGCGCTGGCGTTGACCGTAACCGCGGTGGCGCAGACCGACCTGGGCGGTGGCCGTGCACTGACCCTGGGCGCCCGGGTACATGCCATCGCCGCTCCGCTCGCATTCCTCGGCACGGTGCTGGGGATGCTCTGGCAGTCCTGGCGCTTCCGCGCCGAGCCGCGCTGGCGAGAGTGCTTTGCGGTTGCCTTCGGCCTGGCCGTGGTCTGTTTCGCGGCGCTGTGGGTGCATGCGCTGTGGCGGGAGCTGCCGCGTGGCATCAGCCAGAAGCTGGTGGTCCTGCTGATCGTCGCCTGGTTTGTCCTGGCGGCCAGGTGGCTGCGCTCCGGGTGGCCGATGAATCCTGATTAATCAAGGGCTTGAGTGGCTTGCCCGGGGCCTGGCCGGCGGCGATTACAATGCGCACCATGCTGCTCAATACCGCCGCCTACCACTTCACTCCGATCCCGAACCCCGAGGACCTTGCCGCCCAGCTGCAATCGCGCGCCGAGAGCGCGGGGCTGCGCGGCACGATGCTGGTGGCGGGCGAGGGCCTCAACCTGTTCCTGGCCGGCGTCGCCGAGGGCATCCACGGCTTTCTCGACCAGCTGCGGGCGCAGGAAGGCTTCGCCGACCTCATCGTCAAGTTCAGCCACAGCCATCGCCAGCCATTTGCGCGGCTGAAGGTCAAGGTCAAGCCGGAAATCATCAGCTTCCGTCGCGACAATGCCTCGCCACTGACGGGGCGTGCGCCGGCAGTCATGCCGGAGACACTGGCGCGCTGGCTCGACCAGGGCCACGACGACGACGGCAAGCGCGTCGTCATGCTCGACACGCGCAACCGCGAGGAGTTCGGCTACGGCACCTTCAGCGATGCGTTGACGCTGCCGATCGACAACTTCACCGACCTGCCGCAGGCGCTGCAAATGCATCGCGATACGCTGCAGGACGCGACCGTGGTCAGCTTCTGCACCGGCGGCATCCGCTGCGAGAAGGCCGCGTTGTGGATGCAGGCCGACGGAATGAGCAACGTGCTGCAGCTCGATGGCGGCATTCTGGGTTACTTTGAGCGGGTTGGCGGCCGCCATTACGATGGTCGCTGCTTCGTGTTCGACGAACGCGTGGCGCTCGACCCAGAGTTGCAACCCCTGATTGATGACGCTGCCTGACGACGCTGCCCGACGACGCTGCCTGGCGGCAGCCGATGCGACGCGGCCCGCCAGATCCCTGGCGACCACGTTGCCGCGCGAGCCACGACAAGTGAGGACACCGATGGCATCTGCACGACCGTTGAGCATGACGATCAAGCACCTTTCGATGGTCGCGGCGACCACGCTGCTGCTGGTTGCCTGCGAGAAGCAGGCGCCGGTCAACAGCGCACCGCCTGAAGAAATCACGGCACCGGCACCGGCCGCGAACCCGCAGCCGGACGTCAATGCCGAACCGGTCGAGCGCGCCGCGCCGCCGATGATCAAGCCCGTTGCCCTGGGCGAATTCGAGCCCGGTAATCCGGTGGCGACCGCGGCGACCGGCAAGCTCAGCATCGAGGACAACGTGATGCGCGGCGACAATGGCGCCACCTTCACCACCGAGCGGGTGGCGCTCGTCAATGGCGGTGACCAGTACTCGGCGGGCAGCACCTACGCGCAGGCGATGATGGTGCCGGCCGGGCAGGAGATCGAGCTGCGCCACGTGCTCGAGGAAACACCGCCGACCGAAATGCCGTCGAATGCGATGTGCGGTGGCAGCCAGACCGGTTACATCGCACTGGCAAAGGTGACCGAAGCCGGCGCTGACGTGGTCAAGGTGATCGGCCTCAAGGGCACCGACATGCCGGCGGCGACCGCCAAGGGCATCGAACTGTGCGCCAGCACGATGTACCTGACCGCAGCCGCGCCGGAAAAGAAGTGATCGCGCGCCCGCTGCGGTAGAGGCGAACTGCTACTGCCGCCGCAGCCACGCACCCGCGCCACGCGCCGCGCGCAGGCCGCTGGCAAAACACGCGGTCAGCAGATAGCCACCGGTCGGCGCCTCCCAGTCGAGCATTTCTCCGGCGCAGAACACGCCGGGCATCGACTGCAGCATCAACGCGTCATCGAGCGCCTCCAGGCGCACGCCGCCGGCACTGCTGATCGCCTCCGCGATCGGTCGCGGCCGCAGCAGGCGCAGTGGCAGCCGCTTGATCGTGCGTGCCAGCGCCGCGTCGTCGTGCACGCCTTCCTTGCCCAGTACCTCGTGCAGCAATCCTGACTTCACGCCGGCAATGCCGGCGTGGCGCCGCAGGTGCTCGCTCAGGGTGCGCCCACCGCGCGGACGCGCAAGGTCGTGATGCAGGCGCTGCAGGTCGCGGCCCGGCGTGAGGTCGAGTTCGATGTTGGCTTCGCCATGGGCGGCAATGGCGTCGCGCAACGTCGCCGACAGGGCATAGATCAGGCTGCCTTCGATGCCGGTCGCGGTGACCACGCACTCGCCCTGCAGTTCGTGCTGCTTGCCGGACTCGTCCCGCCAGTGCGCGACAACCGGCTTCAAGGGCGCGCCGGCATGGCGACTGGCGAAGTGTTCGCTCCAGCCGATGTCGAAGCCGCAATTGGACGGTTGCAGCGTGGCGACATCGACACCGCGGGCGCGCAGGATTTCCTGCCATGCGCCGTCCGAGCCGAGCTCCGGCCAGCTGCCACCGCCCATTGCCAGCACCGTGGCATCGCCATCGAACGCGACCTCGCCATTGGGCGTGTCGAAGCGCAGGGCGCCCGTGTCGTTCCAGCCGAGCCAGCGATGCTGCACATGGAAGCTGACCCCGTCCTCGCGCAGGCGCCGGACCCAGCCGCGCAGCAGCGGCGCCGCTTTGCGGTCCGCCGGGAAGACGCGGCCGGAGGTGCCCACATAGGTCTCGATGCCGAACCCGCTCCGCGCCCATTCGCGCAGTGCATCGGCATCGAAATCGTCGAGCCAGGCCGCGACTTCGCTGCGCCGCGAACCGTAGCGTGCGTCGAACGCAGGACGCGGCTCGCCATGGGTGAGGTTGAGGCCGCCCTTGCCGGCGATCAGGAACTTGCGGCCGACCGAACCCTTGGCCTCGAACAGGTCCACCTGCAACCCCGCCGCGCGCGCCACTTCGGCCGCCATCAGGCCGGCAGGGCCGCCGCCGACGATCGCCAGGCGTGCTATGGAACGGGTCGGGGAGGGCATCGGGAGGCGTACCGCAGGGGAGGGCGATTATGCCTCAGCGGTACTTCCGGGGGTTGGGGTGATGGCGCAGTTTGGCTAAGGTGGCCGCAACCCCGGGGAGCAACGCACCGCATGTCATCGCGATTCATTCCGGCGCAGGGCGCCGTTCTTGGCCTGGCGCTGTTGTTGCAGGGCGCCGTGGCTGCACAGGGGCATCCGGCACAGGCAATCCCGCCGGCCCCGCCACTGCCGCCGCAACTGCAGGACTTCGACGCCTACGTCGACGGCGTCCGCAAGCAGTTCGACGTACCCGGCATCGCCGTCGCGATCGTCAAGGATGGCGAGGTCGTGTTCGAACGCGGCTTTGGCGCGCGCGAACTGGGCAAGGATGGCAAGACGAAGCCGGTCGACGCCAACACCCTGTTCGCGATCGCCTCCAACACCAAGGCGTTCACCGCCGCGGCGCTGTCGATCCTGGCCGACGAGGGCAAGCTCAGCCTCGATGATCGCGTCACCGACCATTTGCCGTGGTTCCGCATGTCCGACCCTTACGTCACCAGCGAAATGCGCGTGCGCGACCTGCTCGCACACCGCAGCGGCCTGGGCCTGGGCGCCGGTGATCTGCTCTATTGGCCCGGCACGGACTACAGCACGCAGGAGGTCGCGCGTCGGCTCAAGGACGTGCCGCTGACCGGCAGCTTCCGTGGCCAGTACGCCTACGACAACATCCTCTACGGCGTCGCGCAGCTGGTGATCGAGCAGGCCAGTGGCCAGTCGTACGCGCAGTTCCTGCAGCAGCGCATCTTCACGCCGTTGGGCATGCGCGACACCCGCTTCAACAGCGATGCGTTGCGCCCGCGCGACAACGTCGCCACTGGCTACGCCAAGGCCGACTTCAAGGACCTGCAGCCTGCGCCCAGGATGTCGTGGGGCAATGTCTCCGGCGCCGGCGGCATTTATTCCAGCGTGCACGACATGAGCCGCTGGATGCGCATGCAGCTGGCCGGTGGCACCTACCGCGACGCCAACGGGAACGAGCAACGCTTGTTCAGCCAGGAACGACAGCAGGGCATGTGGTCGGTGCTCACGCCGATGCCGATCGCCAAGCCGACGGTGCCGGAACTGGAAGCGGCCAGGCCCAACTTCCTCGGCTACGGCGAAGGCTGGCAGTTGTCCGATTACCGCGGCCGCAAGCTGGTCTGGCACACCGGCGGCTGGCCGGGCATGGTCTCGCGCCTGACCCTGGTGCCGCAGCACAATCTGGGCGTGATCGTGCTGACCAACGCCGAGGTCGGCGGTGCATTCAATGCGGTGACCCTGCGCGTGCTCGACGCCTTTCTCGACGCGCCGAAAACCGACTGGACCGCCGCCTATGCCGCCGCCCTGGCAAAGTCGCAGGGCAAGGCCGATGAAGACTGGCGGACGCATCTCAAGGCGCGCGAAGCCGCTGCACCGCCGTCGCTGCCTCTGGCGCGCTATGCGCGTACCTATCGCGACCCGTGGTACGGCGATGTTGTGGTGGAACAGCGCGACGGCAAGCTGCTGATGCGCTTCAGCCGCACGCCGGAACTCGTCGGCGAAATGACGCCGTGGCAGCACGACACCTTTGTCGTCCGCTGGAACGAGCGCTGGCTCAATGCCGATGCCTTCGTCAGCTTCGCCCTGGATGCCGATGGCGGCATCCGCGAGGCGCGAATGGAGGCGATCTCGCCGCTGACCGACTTCAGTTTCGACTTCCACGACCTGCGCCTGGCGCCGGTCGCGGACGACGCCGCCGGCTGACGCCCCGTCCCGGATCCTCGTTCCCGGATTCCCGGCATCGCCCGGATCACAATCGCCTCACGGCGCACGCACGAGGCTACCTCGATGAACGACGACGACAAGCGCTGGTGGCAGGACACACAGGACATCCCGCGCCTGGTGCGGGCGATCTACGAGTCGATTTCCGGACCGGCCGGTGCGCCGCGCGACTGGGCGCGCTTCCGCTACCTGCAGCATGCGCAGGCGCGCAGCCTGCGCACGGTGGTCGATGCCGACGGCGGCACGCGCGCACTGGTGTTCGATGCCGACAGCTACATCGCCGATGTCACGCCGTTCTTCGCCGCCAACGACTTCCATGAGGTCGAGATCGAACAGCGCGTGCAGCGCTTCGGCCAGGTTGCGCATGTCTGGAGCCTGTACGAGGCGCGTCCCGCCCTCGATTCACCGGTGCTGCTCAAGCGCGGCGCGAACAGCATCCAGTTGTGCCACGAGCACGGTCGCTGGTGGGTCTTCAGCACCATCTGGGACAACGAACGCGAGGGTGTCGTGTTCGACTTGTGGTGATCCCGCCGGCGCCGTGGCGATGCAACGCTGCGCACGCACGGCTGGAACGCTGACGCTCTGGTGACGACGGCCAATCGCCCCCAGATCGTCGATCTTGCCAAGGAGTGCCCCCATGATTCCTTTTTCCGTCCTCGACCTGGCCCCGATCACCGAAGGCAGCGATGCCACCCAGGCATTCGCCAACACCCTCGATCTGGCGCGCCATGCCGAACGCCTGGGCTACCAGCGCTACTGGCTGGCCGAACACCACAACATGCCCGGCATCGCCAGCGCCGCGACCGCGGTCCTGATTGGCCACGTCGCGTGCGGCACCCAGACCATCCGCGTTGGCGCCGGCGGCATCATGCTGCCCAACCATGCACCGCTGCAGGTCGCCGAGCAGTTCGGCACGCTTGCGGCGCTGTATCCGGGACGCATCGACCTGGGCCTCGGCCGCGCACCTGGAACCGACCACGCCACCGCGCACGCGTTGCGCCGCTATTTCGAGGCGGCCGACATGTTCGCCCAGGACGTGGTCGAGCTGCTGCATTACTTCGAGCCCGTGCAGCCCGGCCAGGCGGTGCGCGCCGTGCCGGGTGCCGGCATCGACGTGCCTGTCTGGCTGCTTGGCTCGAGCATGTTCTCGGCGCGACTGGCAGCGCAACTGGGCCTGCCGTTCGCGTTCGCCTCGCATTTCGCCCCCGACGCGATGGACATGGCACTGACGGCGTACCGGCGCGAGTTCAAGCCGTCCAAACGGTTGCAGCAGCCATACGCGATGCTGGCGCTGAACGTGGTCGGTGCGGAAACCGATGTGCAGGCGCGGCGGCTGTTCACCACCCAGCAGCAGGCGTTCGTGAACCTGCGTCGCGGCCATCCCGGTCTGATCCCGCCGCCGATTGAAGACATCGAGTCGTACTGGACGCCGCTGGAAAAGAGTGGGGTCCAGCAGGCACTGGCGTGCGCGGTGGTCGGTGACGGAAATACGGTGCGCGACGGGATCGCGGCATTCATCGAACGCCATCGTCCGGACGAACTGATGATCACCGCCAACGTGTTCGATCACGCCGCGCGGCTGCGCTCGTTCGCGATCGCAGCGGGCGCGTGCGAGGCGCTCGCCGCCTAGCGACGCCTCAGCGGCTGCGGTGTTCGCGCACGTCGAGCAGCTCGACCTCGAACACCAGAGAGCCATTGGGCGGTATGACGCCGCCCGCGCCGGCGGCGCCATAACCGTAGGCCGGCGGGATCCGCAGCACCCGGCGCCCACCGACACGCATACCGGCCACGCCCTCGTCCCAGCCGCGGATCACGCGACCGGCGCCGAGCAGGAAAGTGAAGGGCTCGTTGCGGTCACGCGAACTGTCGAACTTCGTGCCGCGGCCGTCGGCCGCCTTCTGCTCGTAGTTCCAGCCGGTGTAGTGAACGACCACGTCCTGGCCGGATCTGGCGACGGCGCCGGTGCCGACTTTCTGGTCGATCGTTTCGAAGCGGGCGATCGTGCCGCCCGGTGGCGGGCCGGGGTCGGCGCAGGCGGCGAGCAACGTGACGGCGAACAGCAAGACGATGCGCGGTGCGGCTTTCATCGCGACAGGGTAGCCGCTTTTGGTCCGGCCTCAGCCGTGGTCGGGGATGCGTTTCGCGTACTCGGCCTCCAGTCGCGTGTGCGTCACCCAGAAACCTGGCGGCGTTCGCCCGGCAAGGCGGTCGCCGAGAATGCCCAGATGCGTGTGCCAACCCGCGGCAACGCTGAGCGTCTCGTCGCGGCTGGCCAGGCGGCTGTGGGTGACCACCAGTTGCACGTCCTTGCCATGCGGGACCAGTTCGAACCGCACCTGCGAATCCGACTCCGCTTCACCCCAGCCGTACTCCAGCAGCCGCGGTGGCTCGCAGGCGATGATGCGGCCCTGCATGTGGGTCTCGCCGGCTTGCTGGGCGTACTTCTGCGGCGGTGCTTCGTCGTTTTCAGTCAGTTCGGAATTGCGGAACACGTGTTCGACCCGACCGCCGGCGCGCAGCTCCATGTCGCCGGAAGCGAGCCACGTGCCGCGCTTTGCGGAATCGGTCAGGTATTCCCAGATGCGTTCGATCGGACCGGGCAGGAGGCGCTCGATGCGCACCGTGCCGGGTGCGATGACGACCCCGAAGTCGTCGCCTGCGTGGCCTGGGCGGTTGTCATTCACGACGGACTCCACGTTGCCTGGAAACGGTGTGTGAGCGGACAGGACTCATCGCTTGCTCCTTGATGACTTCAGAGGTGACCTTGCCGGGGTGGGAGCGGCGACTTCAGCGGCGCGGTCTTCGGCCCGGAGCAGGGTGTCGAGCGCATCCAGCCGCTCGTTCCAGAACTGCTCGTAGTGGCGCATCCACTCCAGCCCGGCGTGCATGGGGCGCGGGTCGAGCCGGCAGGTGTGCACGCGGCCCTGGACCTGGCGCTGTACCAGCCCGGCGCGCTCGAGCACCTTGATGTGCTTCGACGCCGCCGCCAGCGATATCGCGAACGGTGCTGCCAGTTCGCCGACGCTGCGTTCCTGCTTCGACAGGGTGCGCAGCATCGCGCGCCGGGTCGGATCGGACAGGGCGTGGAAGACTTCGTCGAGACCGCGGGAATCACCATCAACCATGTGGTTGAGGATTACGGCAGTGGCATCCATTGTCAACCGATTGGTTGAGCATTGCGACGAGCGGCGGTGTCCGCGCGGCTTGGCCGGCTCGCAGGTCCATTCACGTTCGAAGTCACGGGGGGAGCCGGGCGTTCACGAATCAGTGCTCCAGGAACCCAGTCGCATGCCGCACCAGAGCAAAACCGCACCCGTACGCCACTATGGCAAGCACCGCGGGGTGGCCATGGACAACATCGACCCGCTGCAGCTCGGGCGCGTGCTGGTGCAGGTGCCCAAGGTCTTCGGCGCCGGCGACTCGCGATGGGCGATGCCGTGCGTACCGGTGGCCGGCCATCAGAGCGGCCTGTTCCTGCTGCCGGCCGTTGGTTCGCCGGTGTGGGTCGAGTTCGAGCAGGGCGATGCCGAACTGCCGATCTGGGTCGGCGGCTACTGGGTCGATGCAGGAGAACTGCCGGCGCTGGCCCAGGCCGGGCAGGCGGTGGCGGCGGCACTGCTGCTGCAGACCCCCGGGCAGAACTCGGTGCTGGTGTCAGACCTGCCCGGACCAGACGGCGGCGTGCTGCTTCGCGCGCAGTCCGGGGCAACGATCGCGGTCAACGAAGCCGGCATCACCATCAGCAATGGCCGCGGCGCCAGCATCGTCCTGGCCGGCTCGATGGTGACCATCAACGACGGCGCATTGACGGTGGTCTAGCCATGGGTGGAGCCATCCTGCATCTGGGTGCGAGTGTCGCCTGCGCGCATGGCGGTCCGGCGACGCCGACGGCGCCGTACTCGCGCGTGACCGTGTCGGGCCGGCCGGTGGTGACGGTCGCCGCGCCTTACACCATCGCCCACTGCAACCTACCGTCACCGGCCGATGCGCTGCGCTGCACCGGTGGGCAATGGCTGCAGGGCAGCACCCGCGTGTTCGCCGGCGGCCGTGCACTCGTGCTCGATAGCAGCACGTCCATGTGCGTGCCCAGCGGCGCGGCGATGGTGGTGATGGAATGCCAGATGCGGGTCACGGCGCTGTAGCGCGACCGCTCAGACCGCCATGCCCGCGGCATGCCCGGACGCCCAGGCCCACTGGAAGTTGTAACCGCCCAGCCAGCCGGTCACGTCGACCACTTCGCCGATGAAATACAGGCCCTGCACGCGCCGGGACATCATCGTGCTCGACGACAGTTCGTCGGTATCGACGCCGCCCAGCGTGACTTCGGCGGTGCGATAGCCTTCGCTGCCACTGGCGACCAGCGGCCAGCTGGACAGCACCTCGGCGATCTCGCGCAACTGCGGTGCGTTGAACTGCTTCATCGGGCGATTGGGAAGCCACACCTCGCACAGGCGATGGGCGAAGCGATTGGGCATCACTTCGCCGAGCACGGTCTTGAGCTCGGCCGCCGGACGCTCATGCTGCCATTGCTGCAGCGCCTCCAGTGCATCGCGGCCCGGAAGCAGGTCCAGGCGCAGGTCGTCACCGGGTTGCCAGTACGACGAGATCTGCAGGATCGACGGACCGCTGATGCCGCGGTGGGTCACCAGCATGAAGTTGCTGAAGGACTGGTTGTTGCAGTTGGCAGTGACCGGCAGGGCGACGCCGCTGAGGTCGGCCAGTCGCTCCTGGTGCTTGCCACTGAGCGTGAGCGGGACCAGTCCGGCGCGCGTGGGCAGCACGGCGTGGCCGAACTGGCGGGCGAGTTCGTAGCCGAAGCCGCTGGCGCCCATCGACGGAATCGACAGGCCACCGCTGGCCACAACCAGCGCCGGCGACGCGAACGCGCCATGGCTGGTGTGCAGGCGGAAGCTGGCGCCTTCGCCGTCTCCGTGGCTGACGCGCTCGATGCTGCAGCTGGTCTCGATGCGCACGCCGGCGGCTTGGCATTCGTCGGCCAGCATCTTCACGATCAGCTTCGACGAGATGTCGCAGAAGAGCTGGCCGAGTTCCTTCTCGTGGTACGCGATGCGGTGGCGCTCGACCATGTCGATGAAATGCCACGGCGTGTAGCGCGCCAGCGCCGACTTGCAGAAATGCGGGTTGGCCGACAGGAAACTGGCCGGGGTGGTGCCGGTGTTGGTGAAGTTGCAGCGACCGCCGCCCGACATCAGGATCTTCTTGCCGCAGCGGTTCGCGTGTTCGATGACCAGCACGCGACGGCCGCGCTGCCCTGCCGTCAGCGCGCACATCAGCCCGGCGGCGCCGCCGCCGATCACGACGACGTCGTATCCGGTCTCCATGCTCTCGATCGAACGAGCCAGGGCCTAAATCTGGACCAGCTGCTTGCCGAAATTGGCGCCGGTGTACAGGCGGCGCAGGGCTTCGGGGAATTTCTCCAGCCCGGTGACGATGTCGAGCTTGCTACCCAGCTTGCCTTCGGCAACCCAGGGCGACATGGCGGCGATCGCTTCCTCGGCGCGGTGCAGGTAGTCGATGACC
>DATDBK010000061.1:0-14889 GCA_036524935.1 Lysobacter sp.
AGCGAATGGCCCGTCTTCCACATCAGCGGACTGCCGCCGTGGCGCAGGATGTGGCCCGGCAGGCGCCCGGTGCACTTCACGTCGAAGATGATCTGCGCGCCCGGGTTGCGGTCGAGCACGTCCGCCGCGAACAGCATCAACAGGCGGTCCGGGAAGATGTTCTGACCGTCGCGGGTCACCACGCCCAGGCGGTCGCCGTCGCCGTCGAAGGCGATCCCGAGGTCGGCATCCAGCCTCTGCACCATCTTGATCAGGTCGGTGAGGTTGTTCGGATCGCTTGGGTCCGGATGGTGGTTCGGGAAGGTGCCGTCGATTTCGCAATACAACGGCGTGACCTCGGCGCCGATCGCGGTGAGCACGCGCGGACCGAGGTCGCCGGCCACGCCGTTGCCGGCATCGACGACCACGCGCAGCGGCTGGTCGATCTGCACGTCGGAGGCGATGCGCTGGACATAGTCCTCGGAAATGTCGCGCATCTGCAGGCTGCCGAGCGTGTCGGCCGTGTGCAGGCGGCCGCCGGCAATGCGGTCGTAGAGATCGGTGATGGTCTCGCCCGACAGCGTCTCGCCACCGACGACGATCTTGAAGCCGTTGTAGTCGGGCGGATTGTGGCTGCCGGTGACCGACACGCAGGAACCGGCACGCAGCTGGAAGGCACCGAAATACACCACCGGCGTCGGCGCCATGCCGATGTCGATGACGTTGCGTCCGGCCTTGCGAAGGCCGGCGATCAGGCCTTCGGCCATCACCGGGCCGGACAGGCGGCCGTCACGACCGACGACGATGTCGGTCAGGCCCTGGTCGTGCATCAGCGAGCCGATGGCATGGCCGATCAGCTCGGCCACGCCAGCATCCAGCGATTGACCGACGACACCACGGATGTCGTAGGCGCGGAAGATGCCCCGATCGATCGCGACGGGCTGGGCGTTGGAGACGGGCTTGGAGGGGACCACGGGCGGCGCTTTCTCGGGCAGGGGGGACTGCTCCATGCTCTCTGCCAACGTCTGAACGCCACCCTCCTCGGACACCTCGACCTTCCCGCGCCCCAGCTTCAGGTGCGGAGCGCGCCATGCCAGCAGGGCCAGCAGCGCGAACGCGATGGCGGCCACGAAGCACAGGATCGCGTCGAGGCCGAACGGGCCACCGGCAACATCGGGGATCGCCGCGGCGACGCGCAGGTCGGTACCGGGAATCTTGACGGCGAGCGCTTCGGCGCCGCCGGCGAGGGTGGTGTCGCCGCGCTCCAGCGCGCTGAAGCCACCCTGGCGCAGGGCCAGGTAGCTGTCGTCCGACACGTTCGCCTTCTCCAGCGCGGCGCTGACCTTCTGCAACGGCAGTCGCACGTAGGCGACACCGACGACCTGGTCGCCGCTGCGCGCCGGCGCGGCCAGTGCCAGTTGCGGGCCGCCGCCATGTCGAATCACGCCGGCCACCGGCCGATCCGAAGCGATCGCAGCCTCGATCACGCCCAGGCGGCCATAGCCCCCCTTGGGCAGCGCCGCGTATTCCGCGCTCAGGTCGATGGGCAGCACGACGGCATCGGCTGCACCGGCCCAGCCCTGGCCGAGCTGGCGCGATGCCGCCGCCAGGTCGCCGGCGGCCAGCGCCGCCTGCAGTTCCGGCGCCGAGAGGTGCTGCGCCAGCTGCTTCTGTTCGTTGAGCAGGCCGCGCTGCGCCGCCTGGACCGCTTCATCGCGGACCTGGGCGATGGCTTGGCGGCGTTCGCCGTCCTGGTACAGCTGCCAGCCATTCCAGCCAAACCAGGCGGCCAGCAATGCGCAGGCCGCGATGACGAGCGGCAGCACCGACTTGAGCTGGGCGGCGGAGGCTGCCAGCTGCTCTTTTTCCATGACGTTCATCAACTTCCCCTTGTCCGGCGCACTTCCCGGCGCACTGCGGTCCGGTGCATAGCTTCAGCGCACGCCGGTGTGGCCGAAGCCACCGGCACCGCGGGCGCTGGTTTCGAATTCTTCCACCACCTGCAGCGTCGCCCGCACGATCGGCAGGATGACGAGCTGGGCGATGCGATCCCCAGGTTGCATCGTAAAAGCCTCGCGGCCGCGGTTCCAGACACTGATCAACAACGGGCCCTGGTAATCGGCGTCGATCAGGCCGGTACCGTTCCCCAGCACGATGCCGTGCTTATGGCCCAGCCCTGAACGCGGCAGGATCACAGCGCACATGGTGGGATCGCCCAGGTGGATCGCCATCCCTGACGGAACCAGCGCGGCATCGCCCGGTTGCAGGATCAGGGGTTCGGCCAACGCGGCGCGCAGGTCGAGGCCGGCGCTGGCGGCGGTGGCGTAGGCCGGTAGCGGCCATTCCGAGCCGAAACGCGGGTCGAGGATCCGGAGCTGGAGGATGTGGTGCATTCGTGAGGTCTGGAGCGCCGTTGCGGGATGTCGAGATGAGTCGATATGACTCGTCGCAAATACCATGCCATGCCTTGGGCTCGCGCGGGAGGCGCGGCGGCCTTTGCGTGGCGGGAAATTGTCACGGCTGACCGTGCCGACGTCGCGCGCTACGCAGAGGCCTAGCGGCGCGGCAGCCTCTGCGCGATCAGGTCCAGTAGCGCATCGGCCAGCTCGGTCTTCGGCGCCGGCCCCAGTACCTGCGCGGCGCCATCGGCGGCAAACACGCTCAGGGTGTTGTCGTCGCTCTCGAAGCCGCTGCCGGCAACGCCGACGCGATTAGCCGCGATCAGGTCCAGGCGCTTGTTCTCCAGCTTGCCGCGCGCGTATTCCTCGACGTGATCGGTTTCGGCGGCGAAACCGACCACCAGCCGCGGGCGCTGCGTGTGCGAGGCGATGTCGGCCAGGATGTCGCGCGTGCGCACCAGGGCCAGGGTCAGGGTCTCCTCGCCCGCCTTCTTCTTGATCTTGCTGCCGGCGGCCTGCGCCGGCGCGAAGTCGGCAACCGCGGCGGCACCCACGTAGACGTCGGCGGGCAGTTGCGCCAATACCGCCTCGTGCATCTGCGCAGCCGAGCGCACATCAAGCCGTTGCACGCCCTCGGGCGTCGGCAGCGACACCGGACCGGCCACCAGCACGACCTGCGCGCCGCGACGCGCCGCCGACTGGGCGATCGCGAAACCCATCTTGCCGCTGCTGCGGTTGCCGATGAACCGGACCGGATCGATGTCCTCGAAGGTCGGGCCGGCACTCACGACGATGCGCAGGCCGGCCAGCGATGTATTCGTGCTCATGCCGTCCTCATGCCCTTGCCTGCTCCAGGGCCGCCACGATCTGCGCAGGTTCGGCCATACGCCCGGGACCCGACTCGCCTTCGGCCAGCGGACCGTCGTTGGGGCCGATCACGCCGACGCCACGCGCGCGCAGCGTCGCCATGTTGGCCTGGGTGGCCGGATGCAGCCACATGCGATGGTTCATGGCCGGGGCGACCATGACCGGTGCGGTGGTCGCCAGGCACAGCGTGCTGACCAGGTCGTCGGCGAATCCGTGCGCGAGCTTGGCCAGCGTGTTGGCCGTCGCCGGCGCGATGACGATGCGGTCGGCCCAGCGCGCCAGTTCGATGTGGCCCATCGCGGCCTCGGCCGCCGCGTCCCACAGCGAGGTCCGCACCGGACGACCCGACACGGCCTGGAAGGTGGTCGCGCCGACGAAGTGCTGCGCGTTTTGCGTCATCGCCACGGTGACGTCGGCGCCGGCATCGCGCAGGCGTCGCACCAGCTCGGCGGACTTGTAGGCGGCGATGCCGCCGCAGACGCAGAGCAGGATCTTGTGTCCTTGCAGGGCACTGGGTCCGGTCATCTGTGGGAACCACCTACCGACAATTCGATCGTTAGCTTACCCGAAGGGGCGCCGCGGCCCGGCGGCGCCGGGCGCTCGTGAAGAGTGCAATGGCTCCCGGTGGCCGGTCGCCGTGATGCCGCATCCAGGGCACTGGATGCACCCCTCGCCCCACGGCGGCCGGCCATCGCCCTGTTTTCCCCGCGTGATTTTCCCCGCGTGAATGATTCCGACCAGGCAAGGACGCCCATGCACATCCGCGAGTGGCCCAGCACGGAGCGCCCCCGCGAGCGCCTGCTCGCCCACGGCGCCGGCGTGCTGTCCGATGCCGAACTGCTGGCGATCTTCCTGGGCTCCGGACTTCGCGGCCGCGACGCCATCTCCACCGCGCGCGAGCTGCTGCAATCGCATGGCCCGTTGCGGGCGTTGCTCGAGCAACCGCCCGCCGCACTGGTGCGGTTGCCGGGTCTGGGTCCGGCCCGCGCCTGCCTGCTGGCTGCGGCGCTGGAGCTCGGCCACAGGCGCCTTGGCGCAGACCTCGAACGCGGGGTCGCCCTCGACGACCCGATGTCGGCCGGCCGCTACTTCGCCCAGCGCCTGCGCGGGCTGACCCGCGAGGTTTTCGCCGTGCTGTTCCTCGATACCCGCCACCGCGCGCTGGCATTCGAGGAAATGTTCCGCGGCACGCTCGACGGTGCCGAGGTCCATCCACGCGAGGTGGTCCGGCGGGCCCTGGCGCACAACGCGGCGGCGCTGATCGTCGGCCACAACCACCCCAGCGGAAACCCGGAGCCCAGCGCCGCCGACCGCGCTCTGACCATGCGGCTGAAACAGGCCCTGTCGCTGGTCGACCTGCGCCTGCTGGACCACTTCGTCATAGCCGACGGACCGCCGGTGTCGATGGCGGCGCGCGGGTGGGTGTGAAGGCCGGCGGAACCAAACCCGACCCGCCTCGTCGCGTACAATCCCCGGTCCCGCAACACCCGCAGAGCCCCCGTGAAAGCCACTCTCCGCGCCCTCGTGGCGCAGGCCATCGACGCCCTCCGCGCCGCCGGCACCCTGCCGGCCGACGTGGACACGCCCGAGTTCGTGATCGAGCGCCCCAAGAGCCACGCCCAAGGGGATTTCTCGACCAACGCGGCGATGCTGCTGGCCAAGCCGGCCAGGTCCAACCCGCGCGCGATCGCGCAGGCACTGGTCGACGCACTGCCGGCCAGCGCAGAAGTGGCGAAGGTCGAGATTGCCGGCCCCGGCTTCATCAATTTCCACGTCGCCGAAGGTGCATGGCGCGAGCGAATCGGCGAGGTCTTCGCGCAGGGTGCCCGCTACGGCCGCAACGCCACCGGCAAGGGCCACCGCGCCGGTGTCGAGTTCGTCTCGGCCAATCCGACCGGCCCGCTGCATGTCGGCCACGGCCGCGCCGCGGTGATCGGCGACTGCATTGCGCGCGTGCTCGATGCCAACGGCTGGAACGTGACCCGCGAGTTCTACTACAACGACGCCGGCGCGCAGATCAACAACCTCGCCATCTCGGTGCAGGCGCGCGCGCAGGGCAAGGGCCCGGACGACGCCGGCTGGCCGGAAGACGGCTACCGCGGCGATTACATCAAGGACGTCGCCCAGGCCTACCTCGACGGCGCCAGTGTCGAGGTCGATGGCCACGTCGTCACCGGCGAGAAGAATCCGGACGACCTGGAGGCGATCCGCCGCTTTGCCGTCGCCTACCTGCGCCGCGAGCAGAACCTCGACCTGGCCGCGTTCGGCGTGTCGTTCGACGTGTATTTCCTCGAGTCGTCGCTGTACACCGACGGCAAGGTCGAGGAAACCGTGCGCGAGCTGGTCAAGCACGGCCACACCTACGAGGAAGGCGGCGCGCTGTGGCTGCGCAGCACCGACTTCGGTGACGACAAGGACCGCGTGATGCGCAAGTCCGACGGCACCTACACCTACTTCCTGCCCGACGTGGCCTACCACCTGTCGAAGTGGCAGCGCGGCTACGAGCGCGCGGTCACCGAGCTGGGCGCCGACCACCACGGCTCGCTCGCCCGGGTGCGCGCCGGCTTGCAGGCCCTCGATTGCGGCATCCCCGAGGGCTGGCCCGAGTACATGCTGCACCAGATGGTCACCGTCATGCGTGGCGGCGAGGAAGTGAAGCTGTCCAAGCGTGCCGGCAGCTACGTGACCCTGCGCGACCTGATCGACGAAGCCGGCCGCGACGCCACGCGCTGGTTCCTGATCGCGCGCAAGCCCGATTCGCAGCTGACCTTCGACATCGATTTCGCCCGCAGCCAGTCGCTCGACAACCCGGTCTACTACGTCCAGGTTTCGCATGCGCGCATGTGCGGCCTGGTGCGCCAGCTCAAGGAGCGCGGCCTCGGCTACGACCAGGCCAACGGCCTGGCGCAGCCGCTCGACCTCGACGATGCTCCGGCGCGCGAGCTGGTGTCGACGCTGCTGCGCTTCAGCGACGTGGTCGAGACCGCCGGCCGTGACCTCGAGCCGCACCAGATCGCCGTCTACCTGCTCGAGCTGGCACAGACCTTCCAGACGTACTACAACGACCACCAGTTCCTGGTCGACGACGCCAACACCCGCGATGCACGGCTGGTGCTGGCGATGGCGACGCGCCAGGTCCTGGCCAACGGTCTCGAACTACTGGGCGTCAGCGCCCCCGAGGTGATGTAAGTGGCAGCACGACGTGGCAAGACGCAGGCAAAGCGCAACCAGGGCAATGGCGGCGGCTTGCCGGGATGGGCATGGATGGTCCTGGGCATCCTGCTGGCGGTCGTGGTGATCCTGGTCGCGCCGAAGTACCTCAAGTCCGGCGGCGACGGCTTCTTCCGTCCGCAGCCGAACCCGGACGCGAAGCCCGCCGCCGGTTCCAGCGGCGAGGATGACGCCATCGCCAGCGACGGCGACAACAGCGAAACGGCGGACAAGCCGCGACGCGGCGCGGACGACGGCGACGGCAAGGACAACGGCAAGAAGGACACCGACTACGACTTCTACACCCTGCTGCCGGGCAAGGAAGTGCCGATGTCGGATGCCGAACTGGCCGCCAGCGAGCAGGCCGAAGCCAAGCGCGAAGCCGCACGGCAGAAGGCGAAGCAACAGCCCGGGGATGACGAGGCCGCGGCAGACAAACCGGCCAGCACGGCCACTGCGCCGCTGCCCAAGCCGGTGGAGAACGCGCCCGCGGCAACCGTGACCCCGACCGCGCCCTCCGAGCCGGCGCCGGTGGCGACTACCGCCAGCGTTGCCGCGCCTGCCGCGGCAGCGGTCGACGACGGCACGCGCTACCTGCTCCAAGCCGGCGCGTTCCAGGCGTCCGGCCAGGCCGAGGAGATGAAGGCGAAGATCGCGCTGCTCGGCCTGAGCGCGCGGGTGGAGGCGGCCAGCATCAAGGGCTCGACCGTGTACCGCGTGCGCATGGGACCCTACGGCACCGCCAGCGACCTGGCCGACGCCAAGCGCAAGCTCGCCAGTGGCGGGCTGCCGGCGATGGCGATCAAGGTCAAGTAACGCTTCTGTATCACCGGCCCGGGCAATCCGGGCTGGCGGGTTCCAGGCTGGTTTTGGGTCCTCTGCGACCGCGGTCACCGCGCTGCGGCGCAACGACGGCTAGACTTGCCCCGATCTTCCAGGGGGACGTCATGGACAAGCGCATTCTGTGGGGCTGCATCGCGGCATTGGGCCTGCTGGTGCTGTTTGCCCTGGTCACGATCCTGTTCGACGCGCGCCTCAACCAGGCGATCCGGACGCCGCTGGGCGACCTGCCACTGCTCGATCTGCTCGGCGTGCTGGTGGCGATGGCCACCGGCGGTGCGATCGCCGGTGCGCGTTTTGCCGGGATCGCCGCGGTGTTGATGGCGGCCGTCTGGGTGACCAGCGTGGCCGTGATGGCGGCGTCGCCGACGATGCCACTGATGCTGGTGCTCAAGTTCAATGCGATGGCGATGCTGCTCTCGCTCGCTGTCGCAGTGCTGGGCGCGCGTCTCGGCGCCCAGTACGGTCCGCAATGGCTGGCGCGGGTCAGCCGCCGCGCTTGAGGGTGATCAGCGCCGACGTGTCGGCCTCACCCTGGCCATGCTCGATCAGTTCGGCGTAGTCGGCCAGCGCCTGTTCGACGGTCGGCAGGCGCAGTCCCGCATCGCGTGCGATTGACTGCACGATCCGCAGGTCCTTGAGCATGTGCGCGCACTTGAACCCCGGTGCGAATTCGTCACGCATCATGGTCGCGCCACGCTTCTCGAGGAACCAGTTGCTGGCAGCGCCGGCGAGCAGCGTCGGCAGCAGCTTGTCCGGGTTCAGCCCGAGCTTCTCGCCCAGTGCCAGGCCTTCGCTGACGGCTTCGTTGATGCCGGCGACGAGCACCTGGTTGACCGCCTTCGTCGCCTGGCCGGCGCCGGTCGCACCCATGTGGGTGACGCGCGCGGCATAGCTGTCGATGACCGGGCGCATGTTGTCGACCACTTCCGAATCGCCGCCGACCATCACCGACAGCTTGCCGTTGCGCGCGCCTTCGACACCACCGGAGACCGGCGCATCGAGGAAGGCGATGTTGTGCGCGCCAAGCATCGCCGCGCAGCGGCGCGCGGTTTCCACCGCCACGGTGGAGTGATCGATCACGACCGCACCAGGCTTGAGCACTTCGGCCAGCGCGGCGACGTTCTCGAGCACGTCGGCGTCGAGCGACACGCACAGCACCACCACGTCGCAATCGGCGAAGTTCGCCGCCGAGCGCGCTGCGCGCACGGACAGCTCCGCCGCCATCGCATCGGCCTTGGCCTGGGTGCGGTTGCCGACGGCGGTGAGCAGGCCCTTGCTGTGCACGTAACGCGCCATCGGCGCGCCCATCGCACCCAGGCCAATCAGTCCAACTTTCATCGTATTCATAGTCCACTTGGTGGCAGGCGGGGCAGCGATCGCTGCCACCTTCCTGCATGAGAACGCGATCCGCCGCCGCGCGGGGACCGCTGCTGTCCGCGCCTGGGGCGCGGTGTCGTGGTCGTTTACCCTGACGCCGAGGCCAGCGGCGTGTCGTCAAGGTAGGTGTAGCCGGTCAGGCCGGTTTCCAGCGCCTCGTCCATGCGCGCGGCTTCTTCGGCCGGCAGGCCGGCAGCCGCGACCATGCCCTTGTAGGCGGCGCGAAGGTCCGACAGCTTGTAGCCGACGTAGTCGAGCATGACATCGGTGGTGTCGCCGCGACGCTGCTGGGTGAGCTGGTAGCCGCTGCCGGACCGGTCGTCGACGCGGACTTCCACCGCATCGGTGTCGCCGAACAGGTTGTGGATGTCGCCGAGGATCTCCTGGTAGGCGCCGACCAGGAAGAAGGCGATCCGGTAGCTTTCGCCGGCACGCGGCGCGTGCAGCGGCATCGAGGTGTCCAGGCCCTCGTTCTCGACGTAGGTCTTGACCGTGCCGTCGGAGTCGCAGGTCATGTCGGCGAGGATGCCGCGGCGCGTCGGCGCCTCGTCCAGGCGCTCGATCGGCACGATCGGGAACACCTGGTCGATGGCCCACACATCCGGGATCGACTCGAACACGCTGAAGTTGACGAAGTACTTGTCGACCAGGCGATCGTTGAGCTCGTCGAGCAGCTCGCGATGGCTCTTCTCGTCGAAGCTCAGGCGCTTGCGCACGGCGTGGGCGATTGCATAGAACAGGTCGTCGATGCGCGCCCGGTGGACGAGATCGATCTGGCCGAGCGCGTACAGCGACAGGCCTTCACTGTGATGGTGCTGGGCTTCGTGGAACAGCTCCACCGCTGGGCGCTGGTCGAGTTCGGCGTGGATCTCGCGCAGGTGGCGGATCACCGGCGGCTCGTCGTCGTGCTCGTCGGGGATGCGGCCTTCCGGCGCTTCCTCGACCTCGGACACGTTGGCCACCAGCACGGCGTGGTGCGCGGTCATCGCGCGGCCACACTCGGTGACGATGCGCGGCGGCGCCAGCCCATGCTCGGCGCAGGCTTCGGCCAACGGCTGGACGATGTTGCTGGCGTACTGGTTCACGCCGTAGTTGATCGAGCAGTAGCCGCGCGAGCGCGTGCCTTCGTAATCGATGCCCAGGCCGCCACCGACATCCATGTAGGCGATGCGCGCGCCCAGGCGCGACAGCTCGACGAAGTAGCGCGTGGCTTCGCGCATGCCGTTGGCGATGTCGCGGACGTTGGAGATCTGCGAGCCCATATGGAAGTGCAGCAGCTGCAGGCAGTCGGTCATGCCCGAGTCGCGCAGGTTCTTCCACAGGTCCAGCACCTGGCGCGGGGACAGGCCGAACTTGGCCTTGTCGCCGCCGCTGTTTTGCCACTTGCCGGCGCCCAGGCTGGCCAGGCGCATGCGCACGCCCAGGCCGGGCTTCACGCCCAGCGCCGCGGCCTCTTCCATCACGATCGCCAGTTCCGACGGCTTCTCGATGACGATGTAGGTCTGCAGGCCGAGCTTGCGGCCGATCAGGGCCAGACGGATGTACTCGCGGTCCTTGTAACCGTTGCAGACGATCAGGCCGCCGGGGCGGCTCAGCGCCAGCACGGCCATCAGTTCGGGCTTGCTGCCGGCTTCCAGGCCGAAGCCGTCGCCGTGGTGCGAGGCCAGCGTGCCGGCCACGCCCTGGTGCTGGTTGACCTTGATCGGGTACACGGCGGTGTAGCCGCCGGCGTAGTCCCAGTCGGCCTGGGCCTGGGCGAAGGCCGACTGCAGCTTGCCGAGGCGATCGCCGAGGATGTCGGGGAAGCGCACCAGCAGCGGCAGCTTGGCGCCGTTGCCGCGGGCGCGGTCGACCACTTCCGGCAGCGACACGTCCGGACCGGCCGCGCCGCGCGGACGGACCACGACCTGCCCGGCCGCGTTCACGTCGAAGTAGCCCTCCGACCAGTGCGGGATCGAATAGGTCTTGCGGGCCTGATCGAGCGACCAGTGGGACATCGGCTTGCTACCGGCGGAGGTGGGGGAGGCGCATTCTACAGCCGGTCGAGCCGCCGGCTGTTGACAGGATCGGGGCACCCCCGCGAGCGCTTCCTGCGGCGCTTGCCGAGGGCCGGTCCGCCCGCCGCCGATGCCTGCGGTCGGGTCTGTCACGGCCGGTCCGCTACAATGCCGCCCCCTTTCCCCGCCTGCACCCGGTCCAGTCGTGCCATCGACGGACATTCCCCGGATGCGGCCACCTCCCCTGGGACCCACCGGCATGAGCAACGACACCTCCTGGCATTACGAGAACTTCGAACCGACCGGTTCGGCGATCGGCTATCGCATCACCCGCAAGCTGGACGAGGTGCAGTCGCCGTTCCAGAAGATCGAGATCTTCGAGAGCACCGACTGGGGCAACCTGATGCTCATCGACGGCGCGATGATGCTGACGACCAAGGACAACTTCTTCTATCACGAGATGATGTCGCACCCGGCGCTGTTCACCCATGCCGCGCCGAAGAAGGTGGTGATCATCGGCGGTGGCGACTGCGGCACGCTGCGCGAGGTGCTCAAGCACCCGGGCGTTGAGAGCGCGGTGCAGTGCGACATCGACGAGCAGGTCACGCGCATGGCCGAGAAGTGGTTCCCGGAGCTGTGCGATGCCAACAACGACCCGCGCGCTACGCTGATGTTCGACGACGGCATCGCCTTCATGAAGAACGCCGAGCCGGGCAGCCTGGATGTCGTGATCGTCGACTCGACCGATCCGGTCGGGCCGGCCGAGGGCCTGTTCAACAAGGCGTTCTTCGACAGCTGCTTCCGCGCCCTCACGGACGACGGCATCCTCGTCCAACAGTCCGAGTCGCCGCTGATGCTGCTGGAGCTGATCAAGGAAATGCGCGCGGAGATGGGCAAGGCCGGCTTCACGACCTTCCAGACCCTGCCGTTCCCGCAGCCGTGCTACCCGACCGGCTGGTGGAGCTGCACGCTGGCCCGCAAGGGCAAGGGCTTCGATTTCCGCGAGGCCGATTCGCGCGCCAAGGCGTTCTACACGCGCTACTACACCGCCGACATCCACCAGGGCGCGGCCAAGCTGCCGCCGTTCGTGGCGGCCGAACTGGGCGAGTAACGTCGCTCACGGCAGGCAAAAGGCCCCGCTCGATGCGGGGCCTTTTGCTTTCCATGGCCGCCTGGGACCGACTGCGCTGCCGCTTGCGCGGCTACGGGGTGGCGGTGATCGGGTCGCGGCTCTCGCGGTGATCGTGGCCGCTGGACTGGCGTCGCGTGCGCAGCTGCAGGAACGGGCGTTCGACTGCGTAGTGGAGTAGCGCGCCCCCGGCGAGTGTCGCCAGCGCATACATCGCGAACGCCACCAGCCCACGCCCCTGCAGCCATTCGCCAAACCCGACATCGACAGCATGGAACACCAGCTTGTGGCTCAGGTACAGGCTGTACGACACCGCGGCGATCCAGGCCGCACCCGGCACACGCCGGCGCCCGATGAGGCTGCGCGTGCTGGCAGCGGCCACCACCAGACAGGCGATCGCCGCCGACAGCACCGGCCAGCCGATCGCGTTGCCGAGCAGGCCCGAGCGCTGACGGAACATCCACAGGGCCAGCGCCATCAACGCCACGCCGATCAGCGCGAAGGCATTGCCGCGTTCGCCCATGCGTGCCCACAGCGCGGGACGGAACACGGCGATGCTCGCCAGCACCACGCCGGCCAGCAGGCCATCCAACCGGTTCCAGGTCGGGTAGTAGATGTCCTCGACGAACCAGTTTCGCGGCGGGTCCACGGCGCTGTCGTGCAGCCACACGCCAGTGCGCAGTGCGATGCCGCCAAGGACCACCAGCACGCACACTGCCGCGAACGTCGCTGCCGACGGCCTGCGCGTCAGCCACCAGGCCAGAGCGGGGAAGACCAGGTAGAAGTGCTCCTCGACGCACAGCGACCACGCGTGCGAGAACGCCGCCTGCGTGTCGTAGTGGACCAGCAGGTTCATGGTGAAGGTGGCGAACTGCCACCACGGCGCCATGCCGTCGGATTCATGCAGCCCGGGGAAGGCGACGTAGATCGCCAGCACCACGGCAAACGCCGGCAGGATGCGGTAGGCGCGCCGCGAGTAGAAATCGCGGAATGGCAAACGCTCGCCCCGCGCGAGCGGTGCCAGCACCTGGGTGCCGATCAGGAAGCCGCTGAGGACGAAGAAGATGTCCACGCCCATCCAGCCGTAACGCGACAGCCAGGCGAAATCGGGACCAAGGCCGCCGACCAGGAAGGAGTGGAACAGCATCACCCAGATGACGGCGATGGCGCGCAGCAGGTCCAGCCCGGGAAGTCGGCTCATGAGATGTGGGTTTGTGTCGGTACGACGCCGGTCCGTGGCGCAACGGGCCCGTGCGCGACAGGCGTGCTGCAACAGCAGCTGCCGCAATGCTGACGCTAGAGCGCGTCGCCGTCCATCTCGCCGGTGCGGATGCGCACGGCGCGTTCCAGGTCCCAGACGAAGATCTTGCCGTCGCCGATCTTGCCGGTGCCGGCGGCCTTCATGATCGCCTCCACCACGGCCTCGACCTGGTCGTCGGTGATGGCGACCTCGAGCTTGATCTTGGGCAGGAAGTCGACGACGTACTCGGCGCCGCGGTAGAGCTCGGTGTGGCCCTTCTGCCGGCCGAAGCCCTTGACCTCGGTGGCGGTGATGCCGGCCACGCCGGCCTCGGCCAGCGCCTCGCGCACGTCATCGAGCTTGAACGGCTTGATCACCGCCATGACCATCTTCATCGGATCTCTCCCGGTCCGGACCGGACCCCTGCTACGCGGCAGGATAGCGAAGACGGCGCCTTCGCGAGTAGCCATGCGCTACAGTGGCCCGCCCGTTAGGAATTTCCTGACAGCGGTTAGCAGCTGGCGCCTACGGCGCCCTCACGGCCTCCAGCCCAAGCTGCAACGACTGCTGGAGGACACATCGCCCATGATCGACCTCAACAATATCGACGACCTCGCCCGCCGCCTCAGCACCCTGGTCCCGCCGGGCCTGCGCGAAAGCCGTGAGGAGCTCCAGCAGAACTTCAAGTCGGTGCTGCAGTCGGGCCTGGCCAAGCTCGACCTGGTCACGCGCGAGGAGTTCGAGGTGCAGCGCGCGGTGCTCCTGCGCACCCGCGAGAAGCTCGACGAGCTGCAGCGCACCGTCGCCGAGCTCGAAGCGCAGCTGGGCAGCAGCGCCTCGCCGCGCCACTGACTCGCCTCCCACACAGTCCCCTTTCCGATGAATCTGGCACTCGTGCACAGCCGTGCACGATCGGGCGTTCGTGCGCCGGCGGTACGGGTGGAGGTCTACCTGGCCGGCGGCCTGCCGTCGATGTCGATCGTCGGCCTGCCCGAAGCCGCCGTACGCGAGGCCAAGGATCGCGTGCGTGCCGCGATCCAGTGCTCGCAGTTCGAGTTCCCGGCACGGCGCATCACCGTGAACCTGGCGCCGGCCGACCTGCCCAAGGAAGGCGGCCGCTTCGACCTCGCCATCGCCCTGGGCATCCTCGCCGCCAGCGGGCAGTTGCCGATCGAGGCGCTTAACGAACACGAGTTCGTCGGCGAACTAGGCCTGACCGGCGAACTGCGCGCGGTCGATGGCGTGCTGCCGGCGGCTTTGGCCACCGCGCAGGCCGGTCGGCGGCTGATCGTCCCTGCGGGCAATGGCGCCGAGGCCGCGCTCGCCAGCCAGGTCGAAGTGCGTACCGCACGTACCCTGCTCGAAGTCTGCGCCCAGCTCACCGGTCGCAAGTCGCTGCCGCGGGCCGAATCAGTACCCAGCGTACGCAGCCTGCAGCCGGACCTGGCCGACGTCCGCGGCCAGGCGCATGCACGCCGCGCGCTGGAGATTGCGGCCGCTGGCGGCCACCACATGCTGTTGATTGGCCCGCCAGGGTGCGGCAAGACCCTGCTTGCCTCGCGCCTCCCTGGGCTGCTGCCGGAAGCGTCGGACGCCGAGGCGCTGGAAGCGGCGGCGATTGCTTCGGTCAGCGGTCGCGGCCTGGACCCCGCGCGTTGGCGCGAGCGGCCGTTCCGCGCGCCGCACCACACCGCCAGCGCGGTCGCCCTGATCGGCTGACAGATCTAAGAGTGAATGCGACCGAACAGCAGTGGGTGCGACTGAGGCCGGGGCTTGCCCCTTGATGAGCTCGCGGTCCACAACCACATTCGCCGATCAAGGCTGGGCGCTCGACCGGTACTACGCGCC
>DATDBK010000062.1:0-9170 GCA_036524935.1 Lysobacter sp.
GGCTACGAAACCTGGGAGGCGTATAACAACCGCTACTGGCCGGCGCTGTACCTGATCGACCGGGACGGACACGTGGTCTACCACCACTTCGGTGAAGGCAACTATGCCGAGACCGAGGACAAGGTCCGGCGCCTCCTGCAAACCAAGTAAGCAAGTCGCAACGGTGCCGCGCCCCTGCGGCCGGCACCTGCGCATCCCCAATTGCATCACTGGCTGGACCCAATCCATGGACCACGTTGACCACATCCTGGTCGTCGACGACGACCACGACATCCGCGGCATGGTCGCCGACTACCTGCAGAAGAACGGCTTGCGCACATCGCTCGCGGCGGACGGCCGCGAGATGCGCGCCATCCTGGAAACCAATGCGATCGACCTGATCGTGCTCGACGTGATGATGCCCGGCGACGATGGCCTGGTGCTGAGCCGCAACCTGCGCGCCAGCAAGCACAAGGCCATCCCTATCATTCTGCTGACCGCGCGCGATGATGCCACCGACCGCATCATCGGACTGGAGATGGGCGCCGACGACTACGTGACCAAGCCGTTCTCGGCCCGCGAGCTGCTCGCGCGCATCAACGCGGTGATCCGCCGCACGCGCATGCTGCCGCCCAACCTGCAGATCAGCGAGGCCAGCCGCCTGCTCGAGTTCGGCCAATGGCGGCTCGATACCACCGCACGCCACCTGCTCGACCAGCAAGGCACGGTGGTTGCGCTCAGCGGTGCCGAGTTCCGGCTGCTGCGCGTATTCCTCGACCATCCGCAGCGCGTGCTCAGCCGCGACCAGCTGCTGAGCCTGACCCAGGGCCGTGAGGCCGAGCTGTTCGACCGTTCGGTCGACCTGCTGGTCAGCCGCCTGCGCCAGCGCCTGAAAGACGACCCGCGTGATCCCGCCTACATCAAGACCGTCCGCAGCGAGGGCTACGTGTTCAGCCTGCCGGTGACGTTGCTGGACGAGGACGCATGAGCGCAACGAAACCCTCGATGCTGTCGCGCCTGCTTCCGCGCACGATTGCCTCACGCCTGTACCTGATCCTGTTCGCAGGGTTGCTGGTCGCCCACGGCCTGTCGTTCGCGCTGCTGTTCTACGAACGCTATGAGTCGGCGAAGTCGATGATGCTCGGCAACCTGGAAAAGGACGTGTCGACATCGATCGCGATGCTCGATCGCCTGCCTGCGCAGGAGCGACCGGCCTGGATCCCGAGGTTCGAACGCAGGACCTACCGCTACATCCTCGGCCCCGGCGAAAACGGCAACGAGTTGCAGACCGAACGTGCGCGGGCGCTGACCGGCATCATCGGTGGCGTTCTTGGCGAGCGCTACCGCGTGCACGGCAACTCGACGTCGACCACGCCCGAGCGCCTGCAGGTCCACGTGACCCTGAGCGATGGCGCGCCGGTCACGATCGAACTCACGCCTTCAGTGATGCCGATCGCGAAGTGGCTGCCGTTCGTGCTCGCCCTGCAGCTGATCCTGTTGCTGGCATGCGCGTGGCTGGCCGTTCGCCTGATCACCCGCCCCCTGGCGCAACTGGCGCAAGCCGCCGATTCGCTGAGCCCGACCGGCGACGGACCCCACCTGCCCGAGCACGGCCCTGCCGAGGTTGCGAAGGCGGTCTCCGCGTTCAACGCGATGCAGGACCGGATCTCGCTTCATCTCAAGGAACGCCTGCAGATCCTGGCGGCGATTTCGCACGACCTGCAGACACCCATCACGCGCATGAAGCTGCGCGTGGAGGCGATGGAAGACTCACCCGCGGCGGCAAAGCTGGCCAGTGATCTCGACGAGATGCAGCACCTGGTCCGTGACGGCGTCGCCTATGCGCGCAGCGCACACGGCGGAGTCGAGCCCGCCCTGAAGGTCGACCTGGATGCGTTCCTCGACAGCCTGGTCTGGGACTACCAGGACACCGGCAAGTCGGTCAGCGTGACCGCGCATGTCGGAGTGCCCGTGACGACCCGGCCACGGGCGTTGCGGCGGGTCGTGGGCAACCTGGTCGACAACGCCGTCAAGTACGCCGGTGCCGCGGAAGTTGCCGCGTCGGTCGACAACGACGGCAAGGTCGCCATCAGCGTGCTCGATCGTGGCCCCGGAATTTCCGAGCGCGAACTGGAGTCGGTCATGCAGCCGTTCTATCGCGTGGAAGCATCGCGCAATCGCGACACGGGCGGCGCCGGCCTCGGCCTGGCTATCGCCCAGCAGCTGGCGATCGCCATCGGTGCACAGCTTCAGCTGCGTGGTCGTGTCGGCGGCGGACTGGTCGCCACGATCACCCTGCCGGCGGCCTGAACGCCGTTGCTTGTCAGGGTTCGGCCTGGGCCACGCGCGCATTGCGACGAATGGCCTGCGGTGGCTGGCCGAAGGCGCGCAAGAAGGCGCGGCGCATGCGCTCACCGTCGGCGAATCCGGTTTCGGCCGCGACGACGTCGATGGGGTGGCGGCCTTGTTCGACCATCACCCGCGCCGCCTCGACACGCAGGTGCTCGACGGCCTTGGCCGGTGATTGCCCGGTCTCGGCGCGGAACGCGCGACTGAACTGTCGAGGACTCAGGTGCGCCGCTTCGGCGAGCTCCTCGACCGTGAGCGTGGCGCGCAGGTTCTGGCGCGCATAGGTCAACGCGCTCTGAATGCGATCGGTCTTGGCATCCAGTTCGAGCAGCGTCGAATGCTGTGACTGGCCGCCAGCGCGACGGTGATACACGACCAGAGTCTGTGCAACGGCTCGGGCCACATCCATGCCCAGGTCCTTTTCGACCATGCCAAGCCCGAGGTCGATGCCGGCGCTCATGCCGGCCGACGTCCAGACCTGGCCGTCGATGATGAAGATCCGGTCCTCCTCCACCTTTGCCGTCGGAACCCGTCGCTGCAGTTCGCGGGCATGGAACCAGTGTGTCGTGGCACGGCGTCCGTCGAGCAGTCCAGCTTCACCCAGGATGAAGGCACCGGTGCAGACCGAGGTGACCCGACGCGTGCCGGGCAGCGACTTGCGAAGGTAGCCGAGCAGCTTGCTGCTCGACGGCGCCGGATGCAGCAGGCCGGTGACGATGAGGGTATCGAAGACCGATCGCGACAGCGGCCTGGTCTCGATGGACATGCCCAGCGAGCTGCGGACCAGGCCGCCCTCCTCCGACATCAGGCGGGTGTCGTAGACCTTTTCGCCGGCCTGGTCGTTCGCCAGCTCGAACACCGAGGTGGCAGCGATGCCCATCATCTGGAATCCGGGCGGAAGGATGAATCCGACCTTGATCATGGCAAGGGCCTCTCGGCGCTGTTGTGGCACGAAACGAGGTATATACGACATTTGCGCCGTCGGCAAGGCGCCCTAGATTTAGCCCCGACCCGGCATGTCGCCGGCCCTCGGAAGCCCACATGAACACCACAGCACACAACGGCACCGCGCTGATCACCGGCGCCTCCTCCGGCATCGGCGCGGTATACGCCGACCGCCTCGCCCGCGCCGGTTACGACCTGATCCTGGTCGCCCGCCGCGCCGACAAGCTGCATGAACTGGCGAAAGCGCTGACCGACCGCACCGGCCGATCGGTCGAAACCATCACCGCCGACCTCACCAGCAAGCAGGACCTGGCCAGGGTCGAAGCGACGCTGGCCAATGACGCGAGCATCACCGTGCTCGTCAACAACGCCGGCGTCGGCGCCACGGCGCCGCTGCTGCAGTCGGATGTCGGCGACATGGACAAGATGATCACGCTCAACGTCAACGTGCTGACGCGACTCGCATACGTCGCCGCGCCGGCGTTCGTGGCACGCGGCAGGGGCACGATCATCAACATCGCTTCGGTCGTCGCGCTGGCCCCGGAGCTGCTCAATGGCGTCTACGGCGGCAGCAAGGCGTTCGTGCTCGCGTTCTCGCAGTCGCTCCAGCACGAACTCGCCGACAAGGGCGTGCGCGTCCAGGCCGTGCTGCCCGGCGCGACCGCCACCGAGTTCTGGGGCGTCGCCGGCACGCCGATCGAGCACCTGCCCACGGAGATCGTCATGTCGGTCGAGGATCTGGTCGATGCGGCCCTTGCAGGCCTGGAACTTGGCGAGAAGGTGACGATTCCCGCCCTGCCCGACGTTGCCCAGTGGACCACTTTCGAGGAAGCGCGCCGCGCACTTGGTCCCGGTCTGTCGCGCTCAGCACCCGCGTCGCGCTATGCCGTTGCCCGCTGACTGGCGCTCTCCAGCGCCCGCCGCAGCACAGGGAAGCGGTACGGATCGGCGACCCCGGACCGTGCCGTTTCCTTCTTCACCCGACATGAATGTCGGGAGCCGCAGGCTGCCGGATCTGGCGCACCCGCGCGCCGGAAACACGGGGAACGCACCTCCTCGCGATCAAATCCGAAGAGGGAGCAAGCGTGAAGTCGAAGCCGAAAGCATCTGCAGCGGCCATGGCGGCCCTCCTTGCCATCATTCCCTGGACCTCGCACGCGCAGGACCAGAGCCAGGCGGACAGCGCCGACCCCAGTGAATGGAAATGGATCGTCGCGCCCTACCTTTGGGCCGCCAGCGTCGGCACGGACTTTCATTCGCCGTTTCCCGTGGGCGACGGCGGTACGGACTTCCCCGATGTCATCGACGATATCGACGGCGTCTTCCAGATACACGCGGAGGGGCAGAACGGCGCGTATGGCCTGTTCGCCGACTTCACTTACTTCGGCCTGGGGGGCGGCGAGGATTATGAGCGCCTCACTACCGACACCCAGCTCGACGCTTACCTCTTCGAGGCGGCGGCGGTGTGGAGTCCGGGTGAGGGCCGGATCAAGGGCATCGAACTGTTTGGCGGACTGCGCTACATCGACCTCGATCTGGCTGTGACGTTCGATCCGCGCGATCCGCGGTTTGACTCTCTGGAGCTGAACCCCAGCGACTCTTACGCCGACTTCATGCTCGGCGCCCGCTACACCTGGGCATTCGGCGAGCGGTGGCGGATAACACTGCGCGGTGACGGCTCGTTCGGCCAGACCGACGGGACCTGGAACGCCAGCATCCTCGGCCAGTACCGGGTGAAGTACGGCGAGTGGCTGCTCGGCTACCGGTATCTGACGGCGGAGTTCGAGGACCAGCGCCGCCAGATCGACATCACCATGAGCGGGCCCACGGTGGGGTTCGGATTCGTGTTCTGATCCGCGCCCCCGCCGACCGCCGCCGCGTCAGGCCGACGCCGGCGCCCTGGGGCTGCCCGCCGCCCACACCTCGGGAGATGCCTTGCAGTACCGGTCGATGAACTCCTGCTGCGAGGGCATGCGCGCGACGGCCTGGTCGATGGGCTTCCTGATCGCGGGCAACAGCTTGCGCATGTCGTCGTCGGACAGGCCCTCCGACAGCGGATGATGCTGCTCGGGCATGATGCCCTGGCCGAGCATCACGTGGGTCCACGAATCCACCCGGAACAGTTCGTTCGCGCCCTGCCACGCGTGCGCACGCTCGCGCCAGGCACGCAGGCGGATCGCCAGTGAATCCGGGACGTCCATCTCGCGGCACTGCTTCCACATCGCTTCGCCGCGCTGGTTGAGGTGGTAATGCATGATGATGAAGTCGCGCACGTGCTCCATTTCCGCGCGGCCGGTGGCGTTGTACAGGTCGACCAGTGACTGCGGGATGCCATCGAGCGGGAACGACTCGATCAGCCGCACGATCGACGTCATCGAAAGATGCAGGCTGGTGGATTCCAGCGGTTCGATGAAACCGCTCGCCAGGCCGAGCGACACCACGTTTTTGTTCCAGGCCTTGAGCCGGCGTCCGGTGCGGAACTGCACCGGCCAGGGCTCGCGGATCACCGGCGCGGCGGCATCGCGCAACAGCTTGTCGCGCGCCTCGTCATCGGACATGTGCCGGCTGGAGTACACCAGCCCGCAACCCACGCGGTGCTGCAGCGCGATATGCCAGCGCCAGCCGGCCTCGTGCGCGATCGCCCGCGTGTAAGGCACGGGCGAACCCGTCGATTCGGTCTGCAATGCAACGGCACGGTCGCAGGGCAACCAGTTGTTCCAGTCCTCGTAGCCGGTCTTGAGCGTCTGCTCGATCAGCAGACCGCGGAAGCCGGTGCAGTCGATGAACAGATCGCCCTCGATGACCTGGCCATCCTCCAGCACCAGCGACTCGACATAACCCGATTCGCCGTTCTGCCTGACTTCGCGGATCTTGCCTTCGACACGCTTGAGTCCATGGCCCTCGGCCTTGCCGCGCAGGAAGCGCGCATACAGGCCCGCGTCGAGGTGATAGGAGTAGTTGACCTGCGGCGATTCCAACAAGGCGAAGCGGTCGACGCGCGACGCCACCGTCTCCAGGCAGAAGTCACCCAGTTCCGAGGGCATGCCGCGCCGCAGGCTGTCCAGCCAGAAGTGGTGGAAGCCGCATACCAGCGTGCTTTGCCCGGTGATGCCGAATGGGTGGATGTAGCGCTCGCCGTGGCGGCGCCAGTTCTCGAACGAGATCGACAGCTTGAACGTGCCTGCCACCGAGCGCAGGAACTCCTGCTCGTCGATCTGCAGGAAGCGATGGAAGTTGCGGATCGGCGGAACGGTCGACTCGCCCACGCCGACCGTACCGATCTGCTCGGATTCGATCAGGACGACCTCCAGCTGCTCGCGGAACTGGTGGGTCAGTGCGGTCGCGGCCAGCCAGCCTGCGGTACCGCCGCCTGCGATCACCACCTTTCGGATCCTGCCCTTTTCCATTTCTATCCCCTGCCCTGCAATGGTCGCCAGCGTCGCCGGCTCAACGGTTGAGTTTTCCGATCAGCATCGCCCGCAGCTGCCGCGCCAGGGTTTCGTCCATGGAACCGAGGACGTTGCGCGCTGCTTCGGGCAGATGCTCGCCGGCAAGGTCTGCCGGTCCGAACACGTAGTAGTCGAAGATCTCCCGCCACGCCTGCTTCTCGCGCTCGGGCCGGTCGCGGATCGTCCACAGTGCGTGGTACAGCGCGTGCATCGGCGTCGGCATGTGCGCCGGCGCGCTGCTCCACCAGTAGTTCACCAGCACGTTGAACGGCTCCAGCCCCTGCACGTGGTGCCACCACAGGCTGGGGATGAAGACCGCATCGCCCGGTTCGAGCACCGCGCTTTGCCCGGCCGCCATCGCATCGCGGAAGCGCGGGTAGCGTTCGAAGTCCGGAGCGGCGAAGTCGACCACGCTCACCGCCTGCCCGCCGGGCGTGGGTTCCAGCGGCCCTGGATAGAGGTTGCCGATCTGCTCCGGCGGAAACACGGTGAAGCGGCGCCGGCCGACCGCGCAGCAGGCGATGTTGTTGAGCGCGTCATAGTGGCAGGAAGCAGTGACGCGGTTGCCGATCCAGATGCTCGGCGGCGCGTCGACGCCATGCGACGCCAGGTCCAGGTCGTTGCCCTCGCGGAACCCCGGCAAGCGACTGTCCACCAGCAGCGAGGCGACGTAGTACGTCGGCGGCAGCGCGTCGTCGGCATGGGCCGCGATTCCGTCGAGCACCTGTCCAAGGTCGCTGCGCCGGACTTCGCAGTTCAGATCGGTGAAATCGGCGTTGTAGAACGGACGCCCCGCCACCTCCGGCCCGCCCCAGGAGTAGGTCACCGGCTGGCCGTTGTAGAAGCGGCGCAGGTAATCCATGGCCTCGCTGGTCGAGCGCGATGCCGCCTGCGCCAATCCCCACTTGCCCGCCACGCCGCGCAGCACCGCCGGTTGTCCCGAGGCGAGCAGTTCCCCGATTGGCAGCGAACCGTCGCTGCAGTCGATGGTGCGGATCGCAGCCGGTACGTCGATCACTCAGGCCTCCGCGGCCAAGCGAAGGCGCCGCTGCTTCTCGGCCATCAACCGGCGCAGGTTGTGCAGCGAAGACTGCACCAGGAACGCGCCTTCCAGATAACCGGCGCCATGCAGACCGTGCAGGGTCGCTGCGTCGAGCGCGGCCAGGCGCTCGCGGTCGATTCCATGCAGGCCGGCCAGGGAAATGCGGTGTTGATCGTCGAGTTTCATGTCCAGCTTCAGCGGCTGGATCAAGCCTGCGGCATCGAACGCGGCGAACATCGCGCGCCCCGCCTCGACGCCATCGCGGATACCGCGCAGGACCGTGGACACGTGCTCCAGGTAGGGGCTGTGGCCACCATGCGAGAGGAACACAGGCTCACCCTCGCCATGACTGATGCGCGGATGCGCCATGTCGACATGGATGACCGGTTCGCGACGCAGCTCACCGTCGATGCGCTGCTCCTGGAATCCGATCAGGAACGGCCCCTTGGCGACCACGCCCGGCAGGTAGGCGGCATTCCAGCGCCCTTCCTGCAGGAACAGGTTCTCGTTGCGTTCGAATCCCAGCAGTGCCACCGCTTGCCACTCGCCCCCGTCCTTCTCCCTGCGGAAGAAGATCGGGTACTCGCGCTGCAACTCGGCGAATTCCGTCGGGAAGGCGGACACCATGCCGATTTCGTCGCCGTACTCGCGGCCGAACCGGGTTACGACCCGCAGGTCTTTGTGCTTGACGTTGTTGAGCAGCTCGTATTGGGCCATGACCAGTGCTGGGACGGGTTCGCCTGATGTTATGCGCTAGTCGGGCGAATATGGAAAGGGCCCTGTCGCGGCCGTGTCCAGCGCGCCGTCTGGCGCCCCTGTGGTGCAAAAAAAACGGGCAGGACAGCTGCTCACGCAGCGGCCCTGCCCTGGTTCAAAGCCCTGGGAGGGTCCCTCAGAACTTGTAGCGCACCCCCAGCATGTAGCGTGCGCTCTGGTCGACCAGCCTGATCATCTGCTTGTCGGAACGGCCGTGCCAGCGCACGTCCTCACCGGTGAGGTTGATCGCCTCCAGGCTGGCGGACCAGTGATCGTTGAAGTCGTAGCCGACGTTCACGTCCCACTGGTCGTATTCCTCGACGTAGTACGGATTGCGGTTGGAGCCGTTCTGGTTCGCCAGGATCAGGTACTCGTCACGCCAGTTCCAGGCAAGGCGAACCGACCAGCCGTAGTTCTCGTACATCAGCATCACGTTGGCCGTGTCGCTCAGGCCGAGCAGCGCGAACTGGTCGCGTTCGATCACCGTGTTGTCGAAGGCGACGTCGCCCTGGACCAGGGTGTAGTTCGCGAAGATGCCGAACCCGGACTCGCCGAAGAAGTACTGGCCACCCATTTCCCAACCGTGCAGGTTGGCGTCGTTCTGGTTGACCGGACGATTGACGTCGAACTCGTACAGCGGATCGTCGGCC
>DATDBK010000063.1:0-9188 GCA_036524935.1 Lysobacter sp.
GGTCGACTTGCCGTGGTCGACGTGGGCAATGATGGAAAAGTTTCTGATCTGCTGCATGCGGGGCCGCGCGAGGCTAGCCGGTTCCTTGAAAATCAACGCGGGATTATCGCATACGGCCCGGTTCCAACGTCCCCGACCCCAACGACGGGCGCGCGCCAGCTGGCGGGCGCCCGGTTTCGATTGCGGTTTGCGGCCAGCCCCGGCGGGTCTCAGCCGGTCTTGGCGTCCTCGGCGGTGACGGCGATGAACTGCGTGCCTCCCTGGCGCCGGACCAGCAGCATCACGGTCTGGCCCGGCTTGACCGAACCCAGCTCGCGGTCCAGCGCCGAGGCGCTGGCCACCGAGTTGCGCCCCACCGACAGCACCACGTCGCCCGGACGCAGACCGGCCTCGGCAGCGGCATCGCCCGGGGCGCGCACCAGCACGCCCTCGTTGCCGCGCAGACCCAGACGCTGGCGATCACCGCTGCTCAGGTCCTCGCCTACCAAGCCCAGCGTGTTGCCGGCGGAAGGCCGCGCCGGGCCGCCGCTGGCGGCAGGTCGCTGCGAACCCGGGCCACCGGCAGTAGCGTCGAGCTCGTCGACCACGACCGTCAGGTCGACATTGCGACCGTTGCGGAACACGCTGACCTTGGCCTTGGTGCCTGGCACCATCGAACCGATGATCGGCGGCAGGTCGCTGGATTCGTTGATGGCCCGGCCGTCGACGGCGCGGATCACGTCGCCGCGCTCGATGCCGGCCTTTTCGGCGGGGCTGCCGGGCAGGACGTCGGCAATCAGTGCGCCGCTGCTGTCGGGCAGGCCGAGGCCGTGCGCCGACTCGCTGGTGATCTGCTGCACCTGCACGCCGAGCTGGCCGCGACTGACCTTGCCGGTCGAGCGCAGCTGCTCGGCCGCACCCATCGCCACGTCGATAGGAATGGCGAAGCTCACGCCCATGTAGCCGCCGGAGTTGCTGAAGATCTGCGAATTGATGCCGACCACTTCGCCGCTGGTGTTGAGCAGCGGACCGCCGGAGTTGCCCTGGTTGATGGCCACGTCGGTCTGGATGAAGGGCACGTAGCGCTGGTTGGCGTACGGATTGCTGCGGCCGACCGCGCTGACGATGCCGGCGGTGACCGAATGATCCAGGCCGAACGGCGAGCCGATCGCGATCACCCACTGTCCTGCCTTGGTCGAGTTGGCATTGGCCATGCGCAGGAACGGCAGGCCCTTGGCGTCGATCTTGAGCAGCGCCACGTCGGACTGCTCGTCGCTGCCGATCACCTTGGCGGCGAACTCGCGACGATCGGACAACTTGACCGTCACCGTGTCGGCGCCTTCGACGACGTGGTGGTTGGTCATGACGTAGCCATCGGCGGACATCAGGAATCCGCTGCCCATCGACACGCCGCCGCGGGGGTTGCGCGGGCCACCGGGGCCGCCCTGACCGCCCGGACCACCGGGGAACGGCATGTCATCGCCGAAGAAGCGGCGGAAGATCTCGGGAACCTGCTCGTCGTCGGGCTCGCCGCGCACATTGCGCTGCGGTGTTGCCTCGGCCTGGATGTTGACCACCGCCGGCCCGACCTGCTGGACCAGGTTGGTGAAGTCGGGAAGACCGCTGACCAGTGGCGCCGCTGGCGTCGCCGCGGGCGGCGGCGCGATCGGCGTTGCCGCCGTGGCCGGAGCCTGCGCGGTGCAGGCGACCGTAAGCGAAGCGGCGATGGCCGTGACAAGGAGCAGGGAGCGGTGCGGATGGTTCATCGAATTTCGGCCTGGAAAGAGATCGGATAGCAGGGGTTGGGCGGTACGGAGCGCACCGACAATGCCGGCGCAATGGGGGCAGGAGGTGTCAGGGAGGTGTCAGCGTCCGGGACCGGACGACTCGGCGTCGGCCGCGGCCGGGTCGGCGGCCGGCGCCAGGCTCGGCTCGAACGGATAGAACGACGGCGAGGTCGCGCTGTTGCCATAACTGGCCGTCAGGCCCGAACTGCCGGAATACTGGGGCAGCACTGCGCGCGGCCAGGGCCTGGCGGCGATTTCGGAGTGCTGGGGCTGGAAGGGCCTGGCCGCGACGGTGTCGCTGCCTGCAGGCGAGGCAATCGCCACGGCCGCCGCCGCCGGCGCTGCCGAGGCCACCGCGGTGATCGCTGACGGTGCCTGGCGGCTGGCGCGCAGCGCGGCGCGCTGGCTCTGGCTGCGGGTCGAACGACGCTCCGCCGCACGGCGCGGCACTTCCACCGCGGCCACGGCAGCAGCGCCCAGCCCGGCCTGGTGATCCGGGGCATCGGGCATGAGCGGCGCGGGGGTAACCGGAGCAGCGGCGATGGAACGTGCAGGCGTCGGCGCGGCAGTCGCTGTCGCCACCTGGGACGTTGCGCCCTCCCCGATCGCCGGGGCGGCATCGTTGGAGAACGGTCGGGTCACGAACAGCGCGGCAACAGCAACCGAGGCGGCCAGCGCGCCACCGATCCAGCCACGCCGGTTTCCGGCCTGGCCAGGACGGCGCGCCGACGGCGACGCGGTCGAAGCAACCGCCGCGAGCGCCGGTTCCTGTGCGATTGCCAGGGCGACCCGGTCTGCGAAGCTGCTGCCGGCGACCGCCGCGGCCTGGCCACGCATCAGGTCGCCATACAGCTGCCAGCGCCCGCAGGCCTGGCGCCATTGCGCGTCATGACTGAGCCGCTTCAGGCCGAAGCGGGCAGCGTCGCCTTGCAGCTCGCCGTCGAACAGCGCACAGAGGGTTTCGCGATCATTGGCTGGAGTAGTCATCGCTTCGAAGCTTCCGCAGAGTCGTTGTCGAGCAGGGGCCGCAATTCGTTATCGATCGCCTCGCGCGCACGGAAGATGCGCGAGCGGACGGTACCGATGGGACAGCCCATCTTCTGCGCGATTTCGTCATAGCTCAGGCCGTCCATCTCGCGCATGGTGATGGCGGTCCGCAATTCTTCCGGCAGGGCTTCGACAACGCGCATCAGCGTGCGTTCAATTTCCTGCCGCAGCAGTTCATGTTCCGGTGTATCGGTGTCGCGCAGGCGGGTGCCGGTGTCGAACTGCTCGGCATCGCCGGCGTCGACATCGTCTGTCGGCGGCCTGCGGTTCTGTGCAACCAGGTAGTTCTTGGCAGTGTTCACGGCGATCCGGTGCAACCACGTATAGAACTGGGCATCGCCGCGGAAATTCGGCAGCGCCCGGTAGGCGCGGATGAAGGTTTCCTGGGCAACGTCCTGGCATTCGCTCCAGTCGGAGATGTAGCGCCCGATCAACGCGGTGATCCGATGCTGGTACTTGCGCACCAGCGCATCGAAGGCCGCACTGTCGCCGCGCTGGATACGCTCGACCAGCTGCTGGTCCAACTCGACATCTTTGGGCAACACTAATTCGGCCATACCGCGCCGGCACTCCTGTGGGCTCGGCCATGGCCGAACAATGGGACAACCCTGTCGGGGAAAAGTTCAATCACGATCATTAATGGGGTCGGGCCCTGCAGGCGCAAGCGCCAACGGTCAGGGGCGCCGGGTGAACGCTTCTGCCGGCAACCTCACAGCACCACCGCACGGTTGCGGCGACACTCCGATTTGACGCCGGGGAAACATCCTCGGGATGATAGCGGCCTCATCCATACCTGAACGAATGGTGCCGAATGATTGCTGGCCTTGACGGTCTTCGCTTCCAGCACTGGCAGACCGAGCTGCGTGCCGACGGTGTCCTGGTGCTGTCGTTCGACCGCGCCGGTGCGCCAGTCAACACGTTTGCCCAGGATGTCCTGATCGAACTGGACACCCTGCTCGAGCGCCTGGCGCTGGACCCGCCCAAGGGCCTGGTGCTGCGCTCGGCCAAGGCCTCGGGCTTCATCGCCGGCGCCGACATCAAGGAATTCCAGGCCTTCGATGCCAAGGGCACGGTCAGCGACGCAATCCGCCGCGGCCAGCAGACCTTCCAGCGCCTGGCCGAACTGCCCTGCCCAACCGTCGCCGCGATCCACGGCTTCTGCATGGGCGGCGGCACCGAGATTGCCCTGGCTTGCCGTTACCGCGTCGCCAGCAACGATCCGTCGACCCGCATCGGTTTGCCGGAAGTGAAGCTGGGCATCTATCCGGGCTGGGGTGGCAGCGTCCGCCTGCCGCGCCTGATCGGTGCGCCCGCCGCCTTCGACATGATGCTGACCGGACGCACACTGTCGGCTTCGGCGGCGCGCGCCAATGGCCTGGTCGACAAGGTCACCGACGCGTCGAGCCTCATCGACGTCGCCGCCGCTTACGCGCTGCGCGGCAGCAAGCGTCCGTTCAAGCAACGCGCACTGGCGTGGGCGACCAACACATTGCCCGCGCGCAAGCTGCTCGCACCGATGCTGACCAAGCAGGTGGCACGCAAGGCGCGCAAGGAGCACTACCCGGCGCCGTACGCGTTGATCAACACCTGGGCCAACAGCGGTGGTGGCATCCAGGGGCTGCTGTCGGCCGAACGCAAGTCGGTGGTGAAGCTGGCCTCGACGCCGACCGCGCGCAACCTGATCCGCGTGTTCTTCCTGCAGGAGCGCCTCAAGGGCCAGGGCGGCAAGGAGCATGGCATCAGCCACGTCCACGTCGTCGGCGCCGGCGTGATGGGTGGCGACATCGCCGCATGGTCGGCTTACAAGGGTTTCAACGTCACGCTGCAGGACCGCGAGCAGCGATTCATCGATGGTGCGCTGACCCGGGCGCAGGCGCTGTTCGACAAGAAGGTGAAGGACGAGGCCAAGCGCATGGATGTGGCCGCGCGCCTCAAGGGCGACCTCGCCGGTGACGGCGTTGGCAATGCCGACCTGGTGATCGAGGCGATCATCGAGCAGGCCGAAGCCAAGCGCGACCTGTATGCCGAACTCGAACCGCGGATGAAGTTCGACGCGCTGCTGACCACCAATACCTCGTCGATTCCGCTGACCGAACTGCGCGAGCACATCGGCCGCCCCGCGCACTTCGCCGGCCTGCACTATTTCAATCCGGTGGCGTTGATGCCGCTGGTCGAAATCATCCACCACGACCGCGTGGCGCCGCAGACGCAGCAACGCCTGGCGGCCTTCTGCAAGGCGATCGACAAGCTGCCGGTGCCGGTGGCGGGAACGCCGGGCTTCCTGGTCAACCGCGTGCTGTTTCCGTACATGCTGGAAGCGGCGACTGCATTCGCCGAAGGCATCCCGGGCGCGGCGATCGACAAGGCCGCGGTGAAGTACGGCATGCCGATGGGGCCGATCGAGCTGATCGACACCGTCGGGCTCGACGTCGCTTCAGGTGTTGGCGGCGAACTCGCGCCGTTCCTCGGCCTGCCCATACCCGCCGCGCTGGCGACGCCACCGCAGCAGGGCAAGCGCGGCAAGAAGGATGGCCAGGGCCTGTACAAGTGGGAGAACGGCAAGGCGATCAAGCCGGCGCTGCCCAAGGACTACCAGGCGCCGTCGGACCTGGAAGACAGGCTGATCCTGCCGCTGCTCAACGAGGCGGTGGCATGCCTGCACGATGGTGTCGTCAGCGATGCCGACCTGCTCGATGCCGGCGTGATCTTCGGCACCGGGTTTGCACCGTTCCGCGGCGGCCCGATCCAGTACATCCGCGAAACCGGCGCCGACGCGCTGCTGACTCGCCTGCAGCAACTGCATGCGCGCTATGGCGATCGTTTTGCCCCGCGACCGGGCTGGGACAGCGCGGCGTTGCGCGGCTGATTGCACGTAGCCCGGGTACGCGAAGCGCACCCGGGTCCGCGCTTGAAGATCCCGGGTGCGCTTCGCTTACCCGGGCTACGGCGCATTGAAGACCATGAAATGAATTGCCGGAGCGTCGTCCACCGTGCCGGGGATTGCGCAGCAGCGGGCCATGGATGGCCCGCGCCCCGCATCGGACACGGATGTCCGATCAAGGGGCGGAGCAATCGCCGGCGCGGTGGACGACGCCGCTCCGCAGGCAGCAAGGCGCTACAGTCAAGGCCAAGCAAGATGGATCCCGGCGTTCGCCGGGAAGACGGTGACAGCGGTTCCCGGATGACGGGCGCAGCGACTACATCGTGTGCGTCGCCCGCTCCGCATTCAGCGTACCGGCCAGCAGCGCTTCAATCTTGCCCCTGACCGACTCGCCCTCGGCGCTGTCGGCGAACTGCACGCCGATGCCCGCCGGGCGATTGCCCTGCGCGCCGACCGGCGTCACCCAGACCACCTTGCCGGCGACCGGCAGGCGCTCGTTCGATTCCGGCAGCGTCACCAGCAGGAACACCTCGTCACCGAGGAAATAGCGCTTGGGTGTCGCCACGAAAATGCCGCCTCCCTTGAGGAACGGCATATATGCGCTGTAGAGCTGCGCCTTGTCCTTGATCGCGCAGGACAGGATGCCCTGACGCGCACCACCTGCAGAATTCATTCCGCTCATTGCCTCCTCCCCCCTTCTGCCGGTCGCGTCTCAAGGGCGCGCCAGGCCAACAACAATTCGGTGACTGCCAGGTCCGCGCGCACCGTGGTGCGCAGCAGATCGCGGGTCCGGTTCGCCTGATCGAACCACACGGCCAGACTGCGCGTTCGACCCGGGTCGGTCAAGCCGGCGGCGTCGGCCAGGGCCAGGTCGGCCGCATGGCGCAAGCGCAGGGCCGCGTCGTCGTCACCGACCCAGCGCTGCGCCGTTTCGACCGCACCGACGTCACCTCGCGCGAGCTTGGCCATGTCGCTGGCAACCTCGCGCCGGAGTTTCAGACCGTCGTTCCCCAGCCACTCGTTGGCCAGGCCAGGATGGCCGCGGGCCGCCTCCAGCGCCTCGCGCGCGGCGGCGTCCGAGTGCCCCTGCTGCTTCAGCCACGCCAGCGATTCGGCCGCCTGCGGCAAGCGGAATTCATAGCGCTGGCAGCGGCTGCGGATGGTGGCCGGCAACCGCGCCGGGTGCGCGCTGAGCAGCCACAGATAGCGGCCCGGCACCGGTTCCTCCAGGGTCTTCAGCAGCGCATTGCAGGCGGCATGGTTGACCGCTTCGGCCGGATCGATGATCACCACCTGCGCGCCGCCGTACTGCGGCGTCAGCGACAGCTTGTCCGACAGCTGGCGGATCTGCTCGATGACAATCTCGGTGCGAAGGCGCGTGCCTTCCTTGTTGGGGATGAACGACAGGAACTGGTAGTCCGGGTGCGTGCCGGCTGCAATCAGGTGACAGCTGCGACACGATCCGCAGGGCTCGCCGCTGGCGTCGGGTTGCTGGCACAGCAGGCGCCGCGCGAGGCGCTCGGCCACGGCGCGCTTGCCCAGTTGTGCAGGCCCGCAGAACAGCAGGCCATGGGCGAGGCGTCCGGTTGCCTGCGCCGCCACCGCCTGGTCGTACACACGCTGCTGCCAGGGCGCGAACACTGATGCCGATGCACTCATTCCGCGGCCTCGATGCAGTTGCGCAGGTGAGCCACCGCCTGCGCGGCGACTGCGTCTGCCGGCTGGGTGGCATCGATCACGCGAAAGCGCTCCGGCTCGGCTTCGGCACGGGCCAGGTAGCCGGCGCGGACACGTTCGAAGAAATCCTCGCGCTCGGATTCGATGCGGTCGGTCGCGCCGCGGCCACGTGCACGCTGCAGGCCGATCGCAACCGGCACGTCCAGCAGCAGCGTCATCGCCGGAGCGATGCCGACCACGCGACGCTCGAGGTCTGCGATGAACTGCAGATCGCCGCCACGTGCGGCGCCCTGGTAGGCGTAACTGGCATCGGTGAAGCGATCGCTGACCACCCAGGCGCCGCGCTCCAGCGCCGGCAGCAGGGTTTCGCGCACATGCTGCGCACGCGCCGCGAACACCAGCAGCAGCTCGGCGTCGGCGGTCGGCGGTTCATGGTGGGTGTCGAGCAGCAGTCCGCGGATCTGCTCGGCCAGCGGCGTTCCGCCGGGCTCGCGCGTGACCACGACTTCGCCACCGGTGGCCTGCAGCACTTCGCGCAAGGCGGCCAGCACCGTCGACTTGCCCGCGCCTTCGCCACCTTCCAGGGTGATGAAGCGGGGCCAGCGCTGCAGGGATGCACCTGGACGGGTCATTGGCTGTTCCGGGATTGCGCGGCGCGATAGTTCTTCAGGTACGCACGCACGTTGGCCTGGTGCTCGGCATAGGTGCGTGCGAACAGATGGCGGCCGCTGCCGTCACCCACCGCCACGAAGAACAGCGCGTCGCCTTCAGCGGGCCTGGCAACCGCCTCGAGCGCACCGATGCCCGGCATCGCGATCGGCGTCGGCGGCAGGCCGGCGATCAGGTAGGTGTTGTACGGATTGTCCGCGCGCAGGTCGCGCTTGCGGATATCGCCGTCGTAGGCGCTGCCCATGCCGTAGATCACGGTCGGATCGGTCTCCAGGCGCATGCCGAGCTTGAGCCGGCGCGCGAACAGACCGGCGATCTGCGGCCGCTCCGAAGCGATGCCGGTTTCCTTCTCGACGATCGAGGCGAGCACCAGCATCTCGTCCGGTGTCTTCAGCACGGTGTCGGCGCTGCGCCGCTGCCAGGCCGCATCGAGGGCCTTGGCCATGGCGGCGTGGGCACGCTTGAGCACATCGAGGTCGCTGTCACCGCGGGTGTAGAGGTAGGTCTCGGGCAGGAAGCGGCCTTCCGGATGCTGGCCTGGCGTGCCCACGGCCTTCATCAGCGCCGCGTCGTCGAGCTTGCCGGTTTCCAGCTTCAGCGGCCTGGCCTTGGCCAGCGCCGCGCGCAGCTCACGGATGTTCCAGCCTTCGACGATGGTGAAGCGGTGGCGGATCACCCGGCCGTCGCGCATCGCCAGCAGCAGCGAGCGTGGCGATGTGCCCGGTTCCATCGCGTACTCGCCGACCTGCAGCTTGCCGGCCGCGCCAAGTTGCTTGGCCAGGGCGCGCCACTCGAGCAGGTCGCCGTCGCGCACGCCGGCCTCGCGCAACTTGCGCACGACCGTCGGCAGCGAATCGCCGCGCTCGACCATGACCGTCTCGCCAGCCTCCAGCCCCGACAACGGTGCGTCGGCGAAACCGGTGTAGCGTTGCCAGAGCCAGAAACCGGCAGCGGCGGCGACCAGCAGCAACAGCAGGACAAAGCCAGAAGAAATACGTCCGAATGATCGGCGCGCGGATTTGCGACTCACGAAACCTCCGTGGCGAAAGCGGGATGCTCGGCGGCAAGGCGGTGCTGCAGCGCGACCACCTGCGGATGCGGTTGCCATGTGCGGGCGCCGAGCCGCGCCACCGGCAGGATACCGCGCA
>DATDBK010000064.1:0-4729 GCA_036524935.1 Lysobacter sp.
CCCTTAATCAGCCATCCATGGCTGATGCGGGGCGCGGGCCATCCATGGCCCGCTGCTGCGCAAACCCCGGCCCGGCGGACGACGCACGGCATTTCATTGCACGGTCTTCGGTCGTGCGATGGTGTTTCGTATCCCGGGTAAGGCCGAAGGCCGCACCCGGGTGCAACGTGTCGATGCCCGCAACCTCAACGCACCGACTGCACGCGCAGGTCGATTGTGTCCTGGCCCTTGTCGCGCTGCAGGATGCGCGCCGGCACCGGCATGCCATCGACGATCCAGGCGATGGTCTGCTTGTCGCCATTGATGGCGACGACCTTGGTGGCCTGCATCGCCTTGCCGTCGACGGTGACCTGCTCCTTGCCGGCAACGGTGTAGCTGATCTGCTTGACGCGACCGTCTTCGACCATGCGGTAGCTCGTCTGCTTGCCGGCGGCAACATCGCGCACGACCGCAAGGTTGACCAGCAGTGCATCCAGGTCGCCCGCCTGCAGTTTGATCGGGCCGGCACGCTCGGGCTTGATGTCGCCGGTCCAGCTGGCAACGCCGCGACTCCAGTCATAGGTGGCGTTCTTGGTCTTGCTCTTGGCCAGCACCTTGCTGGTGTCGACGCCCGACAGCGGGCGCCATTGCCCGCCGTTTTCCTCGAACACGGTGGTCTGGCGCAGGTCTGCCAGCGGCGCGGTAACGGTGAGGCTGTATTTCCAGCGATTGGCGCCGTCGGCCGCCAGGGTCATGCGGCCTGCGCCGACCACGCCCATGTAGCTGGCCTGGTAGTCGGCAGTGAACGGCTTGATCGCCAGCGCGGGCGCGCTGGCCATGGCCAGCAGCGCGGCAACGAAGGCGACGTGCAGTCGCGGGCGGGTCAGGGTGGTGGTCAGGTTTGCGGCCATCACTGGGCTCCTCGGTAGTCGACCAGGCGCAGGTCGAAAGTGTCTTCGCCGTTCTCGCGTTGCAGGATGCGCACGGGCGTGGGTACGCCATCGACCACCCATACCACGGTTTCCTCGTTGCCCTGGACACGCTGCACGCGCATGGCGTTGAAGCTCATGCCGTCGACCGAGACGCTTTCAAGGTCGTTGGCGACGGCGTAGCGCTGATCGCGGGCACGACCGTTGTCGACGAAACGGTAGTCGAGCGTGCGCCCGGGCTGGGCGTCGCGGATGATGGCCAGGTTGATCAGCAGGCCGCTCATGTCGCCGTCGCGCAACGGTACGGGTGCCTGGCGGGTTTTCTTCAGGTCGCCGGTCCAGCGCGCCGAATGACTGGGCCAGTCGTACGTGCCGGTAACCTGCCTGCCGACGAACATGGCCTTGCGCACCGTGCTCTGGCTGAGCGGGCGGTAGGTCTCCCCGACCAGGTCGAACACGGTGCTCTGCTGCGCGTTGACGCCGGCCAGGCCCATCAGGCCGCGGGTTCCGCGCATGTTGAGGTCGATGCGCCAATGCCCGCCGCCGTCACCAGGCACGACCTGCATCGTCGCCTCGCCCAGCGCCTTGCCGGCGTTGAGCACCTGGTAGTTGGCCACGAATGATTCCAGTGCCAGCGCAGGTGCGGATACCGCAATGCACAGCAGCAGGGACAGGACGCGCAGGAGTTGCTTCATCAAACCTTCGATGGGGACGTTCCGGATTTTCAGACTGGCACAGATGCCGGGTCGTCGGGGTCACGCAGATCAGGAGCACGCTGATCAGGAGCACGCAAAACACCGGCGGAATCTAAGCGCAGCGCCGTAAACAGCGGATGACCGTCGAGGGTGATCGTTGTCCCGTGTTCAGCCAGGCGGCCGGAAGCCGCCAGGCGCAGTACGGCGACCAGCAGGGGGTGCTCCACGCCAAGGACGCGCGCCGCCAGGGCCTCGGCGTCGTCACCGGCGTGTACCGGTACCACCGCCTGGGCGATGACGGTGCCGGCATCGAGCTCGGGGATGACGAAATGGACGCTGGCACCGTGCCAACGCTCGCCATCGGCGAGGGCGCGTGCATGCGTGCGCAGCCCGGGATACTTGGGCAGGAGCGACGGGTGGATGTTGAGCAACCGGCCGCGGAACCGGCTGACGAAGGCGTCGCCAAGGATGCGCATGTAGCCGGCGCAGACCACCCAGTCCGGCTTGCAGGCCTCGACCGCGTCGGCGAGCTCCGCGTCGAAGGCCTCGCGCGACGGACAGGCCCGGGCGTCCGCGCTCCAGCGAAGCTCCGGGGCAACCCGTTGCAGCACTGGCGCGGCAGGCTTGTCGGAGAACACACCGACGATCTCGGCCGGCAGGTCGCCGGTCGAGATCGCATCGATGATGGCCTGCAGGTTGCTGCCCCGGCCCGAGGCCAGCACGGCGATGCGTTGCATCGGGACTCAGCCGATGTGCACGCGCTCGCCGCCACCGGCCTTGACCACTTCGCCGATCGGGCGATGGCTCAGGCCAAGGCGCTCGAGGTCGGCGCTGACAGCGGCAACGTCGCCCGGGGCGACCACCAGCACGAAGCCGACGCCGCAGTTGAAGGTGCGCCACATGTCCTCGTCGGGCACGGCGCCTTCGCGCTGCAGCCAGTCGAACACCGGCGGCAGGACGATGCTGGACGCTTCGATCTGCAGGCCCAGTGCCTCGGGGATCACGCGGATGATGTTCTCGGTCAGGCCGCCGCCGGTGATGTGCGCCATCGCATGCAGATCGTGCTTGCCGAGCAACTCCAGGATCGGCTTGACGTACAGCGCGGTCGGGGCCATCAGCGCGTCGATCAGCTTGACGCCGCCGACATCGAGATCGGCAGGGCGACCGGCGCGGTCATAGATCCTGCGCACGAGCGAATAACCGTTGGAGTGCGGGCCGCTGGAGGCGATGCCGATCAGCACATCGCCCTCGCGCACCTTGGCGCCGTCGAGCAGCTTCGATTTCTCGACCGCGGCAACGCAGAAGCCGGCCAGGTCGTACTCGCCCGGCGGGTACATGTCGGGCATCTCGGCGGTCTCGCCGCCGATCAGCGCGCAGCCGGACATTTCGCAGCCCCTGGCGATGCCGCCGACGACGGCCACCGTGGTGTCGACGTCGAGCTTGCCGGTGGCGAAGTAGTCGAGGAAGAACAGCGGTTCGGCACCCTGCACCAGCACGTCGTTGACGCACATGCCGACCAGGTCGATGCCGATCGTATCGTGGCGGTTCAGCTGCTGGGCGAGCTTGAGCTTGGTGCCGACGCCGTCGGTGCCCGACACCAGTACCGGCTCCTTGTACTTGCCCGACAGGTCGAACAGGGCGCCGAAGCCACCCAGGCCACCCATCACTTCAGGACGGAAGCTGCGCTTGACCAGCGGCTTGATGCGTTCGACGACTTCGTTGCCCGCATCGATATCGACGCCGGCATCGCGGTAGGTAAGCTTCGTTCGGGTGGTCACGCGGGTGGCCATGGGGCGCCGGAAAGCGGCAAGGACGGGGATTTTAGCAGGCCTGCCGAACCGGCCGGGTTGGCGCTGCGTGCCAGCCTGCGGCACCATGCAGGCCGTCGAGCAGGCAAGGATGGATCGATGCACCTGGCATTTCGCGTGGGCAAGGTTCGCATGGGCAAGGCAATCGTGGCGGCGGCGGTGTTGTGGCTCGCGTTCGGGACGGCGTTCGCGCAACGCACCGAAGGCGACGTCGTCACCGGCGCGCGCGGCCTCTACGAGGCGGAAGTGAAGGTCAATGGCCAGGGCGAGGCCGAACGCAACGCGGGCTTCGCGCGCGCGATGACCATCGTGCTGGGCAAGCTCACCGGCGATCGGTCCGCGCCGAGCCGGCCGGGCGTGGGGCAGGAGCTGCGCCACGCCAAGGATTTCGTGAAGAGCTACGACTACCGCCAGGACGAAGGTCGCTCGGTCACGGGTGCGCCCACGTTCAATACGACGCTGGTCGTCCGCTTCGACAAGGATCAGATCGATGGCGTCGCCGCCACGCTCGGCCTGCCGGTGTGGGCCGAGCCGCGGCCCAAGCCCGTGCTCTGGCTGGCGATCGACGACGGCCGCGGGCCGCGCCTGGTCGCGCTCGCGCAGACCAACGCCGCGCGCGCCGTGCTCGATCGCGCGCAGGAACGCGGTTATCGCCTCGGCCTGCCGTCGGGCAGCGCCGCCGAACAAGCAGCCGTCGGCGCCATCTGGCGCGGCGACACAGCCGCCATCGCGCGCGCTTCGTCGCGCTACAGCCCGCCGATGCAGTTGATCGGCAAGCTCTACCGCGCGAAGGAAGGCGGCGGCTGGACCGCCGAATGGACGTTCGTCGACGCGGGCAAGGTGCTGTCGACCTGGACCTCCTCGCAGCCCGACGCGCGCCGCGCGATGGCCACCGGCGCCGATGGCGCGGCCGATGCGCTGTCCAGGAAGTACGCCAAGCGCAGCACCGCGGCCGGTGAACCGGGCCGCTACACCGTGCAGATCGACGGCGTGCGCAACGCCGCCGATTACATCCGCCTGATGTCCTACCTGCAGGGCCTGCCCGTCGTGCGCGGCATGGCGCCGGTGCGCGCGGCCCCCGACGGCTTCATCGTCGAACTGGAGCTGATCACCGGCATGCCGGGCCTGCGCCGCATGGTCGCCAACGGCGACGTGCTGCTGGCCGAAGAAGACCAACCCGTCCTGCACCTGCGCTGATGAACACCGTCCTGTCGCCCGTCGCGCGCCGCATCCAATGGGCGGCGATCATCCTGATCGCCGGCGTGCTGGTCTGGCTGCTCGCGCCGATCCTCACGCCCTTCGTGTTCGCCGCGATGCT
>DATDBK010000065.1:0-23535 GCA_036524935.1 Lysobacter sp.
CGGCACCGTGAAATGGTTCAACGACGCCAAGGGCTTCGGTTTCATTTCGCCCGAGGACGGCAGCGCAGATGTGTTCGCGCATTTCTCTGCGATCAACGCCAAGGGCTTCCGCAGCCTGCAGGAAGGCCAGCGTGTCAGCTATGAGCTGACGCAGGGCCCGAAGGGCGCGCAAGCGTCGAACATCACGCCGGTGGCGTGATCTGACGCAGGCCTGGTACATCGGCTTGGGAGGCCCCGCATTGCGGGGCCTTTTTTATGGTTCTTCCCCCAAGTCCGGCGAAAGCCCGGACCATCTTGATCTGTCCCCGTCATCCCGGCGAAAGCCGGGACCCATTTTGATCTTGTTGACCTCCGCCTTCGTGCGCCCAAGCGCACCAGCCCCGGAACGGCGCCGTCCGCCGGGCCGGGGATTGCTGCGTCCCTTAATCGGACATCCTGTCCGATGCGGGACGCGGGCCATCCATGGCCCGCTGCTCCGCAATCCCCGGCCCGGCGGACGACGCTCCCGCAATTTGCTGCGCGGGCTTCGGTGGCCGCAGGCGCCGGATCGTTGCCGACTTGTGCGACTGCTACCTCTGGACGCAACGCGGTCATGAAGACACTTCGCATCGGGATCGTCGGATACGGCTCGGCTGGGCAGGCGGCGGCCTTGCTGCTGTCGCGCGATGGTCATCAGGTCGAGGTGTTCGAGCGGGCGGTCGAGCTCGGTCCCGTTGGCGCGGGCTTCCTGCTGCAGCCGGTCGGCTTGTCGGTGCTGTGGCAGCTGGGGCTGCTCGGGGACGTGCTGGCCCATGGCGCGCGCATCGACCGCTTGTACGGGGAAACGGTCGGTGGGCGCGCAGTGATGGACATGCGCTACCACGAGCTCGATCCGCTGCTGTCGGGCCTGGGCATGCAGCGCGGCGCGTTGTTCACGCTGCTCGATGCGGCCTGGAGCGAGGGACGGAATATCCATTGCGGCCGGCGCATCACGGCGATCGACTGTGAGCGCGGTGTGCTGCGCGAGGACAGCGGCGTCGAACACGGCAGCTACGACCTGGTGATTGTCGCCGATGGGTCGGCATCGCTGTTGCGCGGCTGCGTGGCCGAGCCGGTGCTGGATCGGCCGTACCCGTGGGGGGCGCAGTGGTGCCTGGTGGCGCAGCAGGACTGGCCTTGGCGCAGTGAGCTGCGCCAGCGCTATCTCGGTGCGCGAAGGATGGCGGGGATGCTGCCGGTTGGAACCCGTCCCGGTGACCCGACGCCACGCCTGAGCTTCTTCTGGAGCCTGCCTGCCGATGCGCTGGCCAGCGAGGGCGCCGATGAACCTGCGTGGCGTCGCAGCATCGCCGATGTCTGGCCCGACGCCGAGCTGTGCCTGCGCGACACGAACGTGCCGGCAGGGCTGGCCCAGGCCCGCTATCGCGACACGGTGTTGAAGCGGTGGCATCGGGGCCGCGCGGTGCTCGCCGGCGATGCCGCGCATGCCATGAGTCCGCAGCTTGGGCAGGGCGTCAACATGGCCCTGCTCGATGCACTCGGCCTGCGCGATGCCCTGCGTGCGAATGCATGCGTCGACGATGCGCTTGCGCAGTACCAGCGGGCGCGTCGCCGGCACCTGGGCATCTATCACTTCTGGAGCCGCTGGCTGACGCCGTTGTTCCAGTCCGAGCGCGACCGCCTGGCCGCGCTGCGCGACCGGGTGTTCCACCCGATGTCACGCGTGCCGGGAGGACGCGGGCAGATGCTGCGTGTCCTGACCGGGACCCGCAGCGGCTGGCTCGGTACGTTTCCGCTCGAGGCAGGCTTCATCGAGGCGCTGGCCGCATCCGCCGGTCCTGCGCTGGCGGACGGCTGCGCCGGCGTTGCCGGACACGCGCCCGCGAGCAGCTGACCCCGCGCGAGCAGTGGAGGCCTAGAATCGGGCCATGCCCACGCCGGAGTCGCAGATGGATCCGCTGCCGCCGTTTGCCACGCATCTGGTCGACAACCAGCCGCCCGAGTTCGGCCCTCGCGATCTGTGGCGTGACGACAGCGCGCTGTGCGAAGCGGTCGTGCGTGAGGGCGGCGGCGACTTCACCGAGCAGCTTTCGGCCTACGGCGCGCTCGCCGGCGATGAGTTGTACCGGCTCGGCTTCGATGCCCATCGCGATCGCCCACGCCTGCGCACGCACGATCGTTTCGGCGCGCGCATCGACCTGGTCGAGTTCCATCCCAACTACCACCGCGTGATGCAGGCGGCGATCGAACATGGCGTCGCCGGATTGTCCTGGTCGCAGCCGCGCCCTGGCGCGCATGTTGCCCGCGCCGCGCTGAGCTACCTGCACCACCAGGTCGAGCCGGGCAGCAGTTGCCCGCTGACCATGACCCACGCCGCGATCCCGGTCCTCCGGCACGCACCGGCGCTGCACGAGTGGGCCGGCAAGGCGATCTCGCCGTACTACGACCCGCGCGACGTCGGCATCGAGCACAAGCTCGGCGTGACGCTCGGCATGGGGATGACCGAGAAGCAGGGCGGCAGCGACGTCCGCGCAAACACCACGCGTGCCACGGCGCTGGCCGCGGACGGCGAATACCTGCTCGTCGGCCACAAATGGTTCTTCTCCGCGCCGATGTCGGACGGATTCCTCGTGCTCGCGCAGGCACCCGCGGGGCTGAGCTGCTTCCTGTTGCCGCGCTGGCGTCCGGAGGGCGGCAAGAATGCGTTCCGGCTGATGCGGCTCAAGGACAAGCTCGGTGACTGGTCCAACGCCTCGTCGGAAGTGGAATTCGCCGATGCCTGGGCATTGCGCATCGGCGACGAGGGCCGTGGCGTGGCGACGATCATCGAGATGGTGATGCTGACGCGCCTGGACTGCATGCTCGGCGCGGCAGCGGAGATGCGCATGGCGCTCGCGCAGGCGATGCACCACACCCACCATCGCCGCACCTTCGGCAAGCGTCTTGTCGAGCATGCGCTGATGCGCAACGTCCTGGCCGATCTCGCCATCGAGGCAGAAGCGGCGATCACGCTGTGCATGCGCGTGGCGCGCGCGGTCGACCGCTCCGCGCATGACCCGGCTGAGGCTGCGTTCGCGCGGATCGCCACGGCCATCGGCAAGTACTGGATCTGCAAGCGCGCGCCGGCCTTCGTCAACGAGGCTCAGGAGTGCCTCGGCGGCGCCGGTTACGTCGAGGAATCGATCCTGCCGCGCCTTTACCGGCAAGCACCGCTCAACTCGATCTGGGAAGGCAGCGGCAACATCCAGTGCCTCGACGTGATGCGCGCGCTGCAACGGGAGCCGCAGACGGGGCAGGCGCTGCTCGCGGAACTCGAAGCGGCAGCCCACCTGGACCCGGACTTCGATGTCGAGCTCAAGGAACTGCGACCGGTCCTCGTCGGCGAAGCGGAGGTGCCGGAGGTCGAAGCGCGGCGTTGGGTCGAGGCGCTGGCGCTGGCCCTGCAGGCCAGCCTGCTGTTGCGCGACGGCAGCCCGATGGCGGAGCCGTTCTGCTGTAGCCGTATCGGTGGCGACCACGGCAACGCGCTGGGGACACTGCCCCGCGACTTCGACCTCGGGCCGCTGATCGCGCGTGCCTGGCCCTCGGCCTGACCGCGCCGACTGCGCCCAGCATTGCGGGCGGATGGGTTGAGGGTGTGGCCCGGGCAGGCGGGATGCACCGGAAAGGGGGGAGGTGTGTGGGCCGGTGTGGGCCGCGGCCTCGCCCGGGCCACGAAAGCTTTAGATCAGGTTGGGCAGACCGGGCTCACCAGATCCCGATGCGCGGCTCGAAGCTGCGACTCTTGATGTTGTGCGTGGCGCGCACGTTGATGGTGCTGGGCACGAAGCTGCTGCCCTTGTACTCGACGTCGAAGCTGAGGCGGTCGACGAGTCCCTCGTTGCGCAGGGCGAGCAGTGTTTCAGTGACCAGGTCCTTGATCTCCGGTATCCCTGCCGGCACGTAGATCAGGTTGTACGGCTCCTGGTTTCCGCCGAGTTCCTCGGGGAAGAGCGTGACTTCGAACAGCAATCCCTGCTCGACCAGCTGCAGCGCGATCTCGCGCGACCTGACGTGCGAATAATCCGCCGCTGGTCTGTTGGAAGCAGGTCGCGGCTCCGCGATGCCGGCAACGGTTTGCGCAGCGTGTGAAGGTGACTTCATCGGGACCTCCCCCGTGGCGACTCCTACGCGAGGTTGCGACCGGGGGGCGATGAATCCAATGAGAAATGTCTCAAACTTGCCTCGGCCAAAACGCCGTCGGCAGAACGCGTTTGATCGAGGGACGCGCGGTTGCCGAGTACGCGCGGTCAGTCGAGGAACTGCAACCTGGCGAGCTCGGCGTACAGCCCGTCCTGCGCCAGCAACTGCGCATGCGTTCCTTCGGCGACGATGCGGCCATGATCCATGACGACGATCCGGTCGGCCTTCAGCACGGTCGCAAGCCTGTGCGCGATAACCAGCGTGGTGCGGCCTTCCATCAGCGTTTCCAGGGCCTTCTGCACGGCACGTTCGCTCTGCGCGTCGAGGGCGCTGGTGGCCTCATCGAGGAGCAGGATCGGCGCGTCCTTCAGCAGTGCGCGGGCGATCGCGATGCGCTGCTGCTGGCCGCCTGACAGGCGCGCGCCACGCTCGCCCAGTTCGGTGTCGAGGCCGTCGGGCATGGCGGCGACGAAGTCGGTCGCGTGTGCGGCGGCCACTGCGCGTTCGACCTGTGCATCGTCGGCGTCGAGGCGACCGTATCGGATGTTCTCGCGCGCGCTGCTGGCGAAGATCGTCGGCTGTTGCGGCACCAGTGCGATCGCCTCGCGCAGGGCGGCCAGCTCGAGCTGGCGGATGTCGATGCCATCGATGCGCACCGAGCCCGACTGCGGGTCGTGGAAGCGCAGCAGCATCGAGAACACCGTGCTCTTGCCGGCACCGGAAGGTCCGACCAGGGCGACGGTCTCGCCTGGGCGCACGCGCAGACTGAAGCCTTCCAGTGCTGCCGCATCCGGACGCTGCGGGTAATGGAAGGTGACCTCGTCCAAGGCGATCCCGCCCTGCAGCGGAACCGGCAGCGCGACCGGTTGCGCGGGCGAGGCGACGGCGGTTTCCTCGACCAGTAGTTCGCTGATGCGGCCCATGCCGCCAGCCGCGCGCTGTAGTTCGTTCCACACTTCGGCCAGCGCTCCGACCGAGCCGCCGCAGAGCAGCGCGTACAGCACGAACTGGCCAAGCGTGCCGGCGCTCAGGCGGCCGGCGAGGACGTCGTGCGCGCCCGACCACAGCACCAGTGTGATCGCGCCGAACACCAGCATGATCGCGATCGCGGTGACCCAGGCCTGGGCCTGGATGCGGCGGCGGGCGGTGTCCACCGCGGTCTTCACCGCGCTGCCGAAACGTCCCTGCTCGTACGGTTCGCGCGCGTGCGCCTGCACGGTGCGCACCGCGCCGAGGGTTTCGTTGGCCAGCGCGTTGGCATCGGCGATGCGGTCCTGGCTGGTGCGCGAGATCTTTTTCAGGCGGCGTCCGCCGACCACGATCGGCAGCACCGCCAGCGGGATGCCGACCAGGGCGAAGGCGGCCAGGCGCGGGCTGGTGACGAACAGCATCGCGATGCTGCCCAGCACGGTCACCGAGCTGCGCAGCGCCACCGACATGCTCGAACCGACGACGCTGCGCAGCAGTTCGGCGTCGGCGGTCAGCCGCGACACCAGCTCGCCACTGCGGTTGCGGTCGTGGAAGCCGGCATCCAGTCCGATCAGGTGGGCATACAGGCGTTCACGCAGGTCGGCGACGACGCGCTCGCCCAGCAGTGACACGAAGTAGAAGCGCGCGGCAGTGGCCAGGGCCAGCGCCACGGCGACGGCGAACAGCAGGGTGAAGGCGCGATCGATCGCCCCGCCGCCCTGGCTGAAGGCCTGGTCGATCATCGTGCCGAAGGCCTTGGGGAAGGTCAGCGTGGCGGCGCTCGATGCCGCCAGCGATACCAGCCAGGCGACGAACAGCGCGCGGTGCTGGCGCACGAATGGCCACAACGTGCGCAGGTTGCCGATGGGGGCTTTGAGCTGGGTGGCGTCGACGCGAGTGTTCATGGCGATCCGGTAACTCTCATATCGGGGAGTTCGTCGCCGAAGCGCACCCGGTCACGAGTGGCGTCGCGAAGCCTGACTTTCAAGGGCGGCAGCTCCGCCGAGGGCACCCGCAGGCGCAGGTGCGCGCCCTGCGCATCGAAAGTTTCGTCCAGTTTCTCCGCGGCGTGCGCGGCCATGGCGGCGTGGACCGCGCCGGTGTCCTCGAAGGCATGGTCGAGCTCGACCACGACCCAGGCCACGAGCACGCGCCTGGGAGCCACCCGCATGCACTCGGCAGCGCTGCCGCCGTAGGCGCGGACGAGGCCGCCAGCACCGAGCTTGATGCCGCCGTACCAGCGCGTGACCACCGCCACCACCTGGTCGAGACCCTGGCCGTCGATCGCCGCCAGGATCGGCCGCCCGGCGGTGCCGGCCGGTTCGCCGTCGTCGTTGAATCGGTGCTCGCTGCCGATGCGGTAAGCCCAGCAGTTGTGGGTGGCGGCCGGATCGCCGATCCCGGCGATGAAGTCGAGCGCGGCCTGCGGTGTCGTCACTGGCGCGGCGTTGACGATGAAACGGCTGTGCTTGACCTCAAGCACGGACGAGGTCGGCCCGGCCAGCGTGGCGGCAGTCATCGCGGTGAAGCGGGCAGCGTGCGCAGGTCGTCGGGCAGGTGCACGCGCGGGTAGGCCTTGCGGAACAGCGCCAGGCTCTCGCGGGCGCCGTCGAGGTCGCCGCTGTCGCGACGCTCGCGGATGCGTTGCAGCCACTGCGCCGGTTCGAGATCGCGGTCGCTGCGCACGGGCAGGTCGGCAGCCCGGATCCGACTGCCGCTGACCTCTATGCGGTCGAGCGTGGTGGAGTCCGCCGTGTCCGTGGCGACCGCGTCGGCAGCGACCGGGGCCGCTGCAGGCATGGCCGTCGTGTAGCCCTCGGCGCGCAGTTGCCGGCGCTCATCGACTTCCTTGGCCACCGACTTGCGCTGTGCGGACTCGGCCTCCGCGGCGGCGCGCTCCCGGTATTCGCTCTCGGCCGCGACCGCGGCCGGTGCCGGTGCCGAGGCAGGCGCCGGCGATGCGGGAGGCGGGGCGGAATCGCTGCGCATCGCTGCTGCCGCCGTTGCCACCGCGGCAGCGCCGTGGGCATGCGCCGGATCGACGGCTTCGTCGAGGTAATGCTCGGGTTGCGACTGCATGACCGGCGCCTGGCCCTTGGCCGCCATGGCGGCATTGCCGCCGGGCGCGGCCGCTTCGCGCCGGGCCATGGCCGGAGACTGCAGGACGTGCGCGGGCGCGGGCGCCGGCGCCTCGGCCGACGGCGGCGGGGGAGGTGGCGGTGCATGTCGGGATTCGGCGCGCTCGATGACTTCGGCGGTGACGAAGCCGAAGTCGTCGGCTTCGCCGCGCGGCGCCTGCGGGGCGGGGGCCGACGGGCGCATCTGCCAGACCACGCCGACGGCCAGCGCCAGCACCGCCGCCATGCCGGCGCCGGTGACCAGGGTCGCCGGCACGCCGCTGACGGCGAGCCAGCGCCGGTTCTTTCGTGGCGCGACGGCGGCGTGCGCGGCGGCGAGGATCTTCGCGTCCAGCGACGGCGAGGGACCGTCGTGCGGCCCCAGGCGCGCCAGCCGGTCGGCCATGGCGCGCTCTTCAGGGGTCAGCGGTTCGTCGAAAGGATGGCTCATCGTTCAGTCGCTCAACCCGGCGCGCAGCTTATCCATCGCGTAGCGCAGCCGCGATTTGACGGTTTCCCGGCCGACGCCGGTGATCGCGCCGATGTCCTCCAGGCTCAGTTCCTGCTCCAGGCGCAGCAGCACCACTTCGCGCTGATCCTCGGGCAGTGCCGCGATCGCGAGCTGCAGGCGCCGGCGCTGCTCGAATTCGGACAGTTCCCGCTCCGGACTGCTCGGGTCGGGCACCCGCGCGGCGCGCTCGTCGCCGTCCTCGGGGGCCGCGGGGCGATGCTTGAGGCCGCGCCAGTGGTCATTGAGGCGATTGTGGGCGATGCGAAACAGCCAGGTCCTGAACGCGGCCTCGGGCTTCCAGCCCTGGCGCGCCGCGATAACCCGCTGCCAGACGTCCTGGAAAAACTCGTCGGCGAGGGCGCCATCGCGCAGCTGGCGCAGCAGGAACCGGTAAAGCGGGCCGCGGTGGCGGGCGTACAGGACCTCGAAGGCAGCCGTGTCCCCGCCGGTCCAGGCCAGCATCAACAGGTCGTCGCTCGGATCTTCGCCCGCATTCATCCGCGGCAGGGTACGGGCTGGAGGCGCCGACGGGAAGCCGCAGGCGGTTGGCGGCGTGCGCGGCATCGGCGGGATGGTCAGTTGCAGGGCCAGGTCCATATCGGATGAACGGATCGCAGTTGACGACGGGGTTGATCCACGCGCCACGGCGTCGCGGTATTCTTCGGCGTCAGTCCAGGGGCTAGATCAGCAGTGTCCAATCGCAGCAGGCCAAAGGCCGTCCGAATCGTCGATGCCGGCTACGGGCGCGATTCTCTGGCCGACACCCTGCAGGAAGCCCTGCCGGCGGGTGCCGAAGTCGCCGTGCTGTGGCGCGACCCGAACACCGGCATCTCCGCCGGATCGGCCTCGCCCGGCGCCACCAGCGCGCTGGCAAGCCGTGCCGAGACGCTGCTCCAGCGCAGTCCCGTCGGCCATCACTCGCATCGCATCGAGATTGCCTGGACCACGGCCGAGACCGTCCGCGTTGCCATAGCCGTGCAGCTGCCGGGACCGGTCTCGGCGGACGTGCGCGAGATCTGGCTGTCGATGGCGCAGCGCGTCGTCGCCACGCACCTCATGGCGCTGCGCACGCTGGCCCGCGCCGAATCGCTGGAGAAGTCCGAACGCCTGCAGCAGGCGCTGTTCGAGATTGCCGACCTGGCCGGCTCCGACCTGGAACTGGCCGACATGCTGCGCCGGATCCACACCGTCGTGGCTGGCCTGATGTACGCGGCCAATCTCTACATCGTGCTGTATGACGACGTCCGCGACTGCCTGCGCTTCCTTTACTTCGCCGACCAGGTCGACACCTACGTCGCCGAACCCGAGCGCGACATCGCCGTCGACGACATGCCCAACAGCGTGACCGTGGCGCTGCTGCGCCATGGCGAGCCGCTGCAGGGTCCGTCGGAACTGATCCGCGACCGCCTCGGCGTCCCCCGCGATGCCCGCCATGGTCCCGACAGCGAGGACTGGCTGGGCGTGCCGATGCGCCGCGAGGACCGCATCTGCGGCGCGATCGTGGTGCAGAGCTACGACCGCCCGGACGTCTATGGCGACGAGGAGCGGGCGCTGCTGTCGTTCGTGGCCCAGCACATCCTGACCGCACTCGACCGGTTCCACGCGCGCGAAGAGCTCGAGCGCCGGGTCGAGGAACGCACCCAGGCCCTGCAGCTGAGCAACCGCGACCTGCAGGCCGAGATCATCGAGCGCCAGCGCGCCGAGCGCCTGCAGCGTGCCCTGTTCCGCATCGCCGAGCTGTCGATCACCTCCGAGACGCTGGAGCGCTTCTACACCCAGGTCCACGACGTCGTCAGCGACCTGCTGTATGCGCGCAATTTCTACATCGCGCTGTTGTCGGAGGAGGGCGATGGCCTCGAGTTCCCGTACTCGATCGACGAACGCGACTCCAACCGCGAGAACCGCAAACTCGCTTCGGGCCTGACCGAATACGTGATCGCGCGCGGCCGCGCGCTGCTGGCCGACCGCAAGCGCATCGCCGCGCTGGAATCGCAGGGCCTGGTGCGCAGTCGCGGTTCACTGGCGCACTGCTGGCTCGGCGTGCCGCTGTTCCGCAATGAATCGGTGGTCGGCGTGATCACCGTGCAGAGCTATTCGCCGGCGATCAACTTCAGCGTCCGCGACCAGGAACTGCTGACCTTCGTCGCCCACCACATCAGTATCGGCCTGGCCCGCAAGCAGTCGCAGGATCGCCTGGTCTCCGCGCATGCGGAGCTGGAACAGCGCGTCGATTCGCGCACGCGCGAGCTGGCCCAGGCCAATACCGAGCTGCTGTCGCAGATCGGCGAGCGCCTGCGCGTGGAGCAGCAGCTGACCCACCAGGCGATGCACGACGCATTGACCGGCCTGCCCAACCGCAGCCAGCTGCTCGACCGCCTCGCCCAGGCGATCGCGCGGGCGCGCAGCGAGCAGCAGCGCACGTTCGCGGTGCTGTTCCTCGACCTGGACCGCTTCAAGCTCGTGAACGACAGCGTCGGCCATTCCGCCGGTGACGAACTGCTGGTCGAATCCGGACGCCGCATCGTCGATGCCGTGCGCGAAGACGACACCGTGGCGCGACTGGGTGGCGACGAGTTCGCCATCCTGATCGAGGACATCGACGGCCCCGAGGTCGCCGAGGAACTTGCCCAGCGCGTCCTGCGCGCCCTGGGTGAGCCGTGCTGGATCGCCGGCCGCGAAGTGTTCCCTTCGGCCAGCCTCGGCATCGCCCTGTGGCATCCGCGCTACCGCACCGGTGCCGAACTGCTGCGCGACGCGGATGCAGCGATGTACCGTGCCAAGGCCGCCGGCCGTGACCGCTGCGCCGTGTTCGACGAGGCCATGCGCGAGGAGGCCGTGCGCATCCTCGACCTCGAGGCCGATCTGCGCCGTGCCATCAATGGCGATGGCTTCCTCGCGTTCTACCAGCCAATCGTGCGCCTGGATGACCACCGCGTGATCGGCCACGAGGCACTGTTGCGCTGGCGCCATGAGCGCCGCGGCCTGCTGACGCCGAGCGAGTTCATCGGCGTGGGCGAAGACAGCGGCCTGATCGAAGAGGTCGACTGGATCCTCTACGCCCAGGTGATGGAAGAGCTCGCCCGCGGTGGCGAGGGCTACATCTCGGTCAACGTGTCGCCGCGGCATTTCCGCTCGAGCGATTTCGCCGACCGCCTGCTGCGCATGATCGACCACGCCGGTGCCGACCCGCACCGTCTGCGCATCGAGATCACCGAGGTCGCCCTGCTCGACGACGTGCCGCGCGCGCTGCGAATGCTGCGCACGCTGCGCAGCCACGGCGTGCTCGCCCAGCTCGACGACTTCGGCACCGGCTTCTCGGCGCTGTCGTACCTGCACCGCTTCCCGATCGAGTGCCTGAAGATCGACCAAAGCTTCGTCTCGGGGTTGATCGGCGACGCCCAGCCCGAGAGTGTCGCGGTGGTTCGGGCGATCCAGGCACTGGCCGGCACGCTCGGCATCCACACCATCGGCGAAGGCGTCGAGACCGAAGCGCAACGCGCTGCCCTGCGCGAGCTTGGCTGCACGTACGGTCAGGGTTACCTGTTCGGCTACCCCGCCGAGCGCGCGCACACGCAGACCTTGCTCCGCACCGCCGTAACGGGCTGACCCTGGCGCCGCTGCGGAGGCCAGCAACCTGGCCTCCGCCGTTGTCGCCGTTCTTGCCTGTTACCGCCCCATGCCGATGCGTGCTGCCTCGTCGCCGTCTACCTGCGTCCGCGCGAGCTGCATCAGCGACAGCAGTTCGGCGCGTTCGCCGTTGCGGTCGGTGCCCTTCGCCGCGGCCGCGGTGGCGATGATGCCGTCCAGGCTCCAGCCATCCATGCGGCTGCCGCCGCGCAGCGTGTCGGCAAAGCCGGCGACGGCGCTGGCGAAGCGCATGGCCTCGCTCGGGTTGCGCGCCAGTTGCGAGGTGAGCACCGGGGTCTCGATCAGCTTGCTGCGGTCCTGCCCCGGCAGCTTGTAGCGAAGCCGCAGGTGGGCCAGTTCGCCGCCGGTTGCCGCCGTAGCAACCGGCGTCTTGCCGCCATAGCGCAGCGCATCGACGCGCTGCGCACTCGAGGACGCCGGGGTGATCTCGTACAGCGCCGTCACTTCGTGGCCCGCGCCGATGTCGCCGGCATCGACCTTGTCGTTGCTGAAGTCCTCGCGCCGGAGCGCGCGGTTCTCGTAGCCGATCAGGCGGTACTCGGCGACCTGGGCCGGGTTGAACTCGATCTGCACCTTGACGTCGCGGGCGATGGTCATGAGGGTCGAACTCATCTGCTCGACCAGCACCTTTCGTGCCTCGCGCAAACTGTCGATGTAGGCGTGGTTGCCATCGCCGACATCGGCCAGCTGCTCGGCCATCGCGTCGTTGTAGTTGCCGCTGCCGAAGCCGAGCGTGGTCAGCGCGATGCCGTGCTTGCGCTGGTCGCCGACGAGGGTTTCCAGTGCGTTCTGGTCGACCGTGCCGACGTTGAAGTCGCCGTCGGTGGCCAGGATCACCCGGTTCACGCCGTTGGCGACGAAGGCCTGCTTGGCCATCGCGTAGGCCAGGCGGATGCCGTCGCCACCGTTGGTGCTGCCGCCGGCTTCGAGGCGGTCGAGCGCGGCCAGGATCTCGCCATGGTGATCGCCCGGCGTGGGCGGCAGGACCAGGCCCGCGCTGCCGGCGTAGACGACGATCGAGACACTGTCCTGGCTGCGAAGGTGCGGGACCAGCTGCCGCAGCGCGCCTTTCACCAGTGGCAGCTTGTCGGGCGAATCCATCGAGCCGGACGTGTCGAGCAGGAACACCAGGTTGGCCGGGGCCAGCGCCGCCCTGGGCACGTCGTAGCCCTTGATGCCCACCATCAGCAACTGCCGCTGCGGATTCCACGGCGCGACCGACAATTCGGTGGTCACCTTGAACGGCACCTCGCGAGTCGTCGGCGCGCCATGGCCGTAGTCGAAGTAGTTGATGAACTCTTCGGCACGCACGGCATCGGCCGGCGGACGCACGCCTTCGTTGAGCATTCGCCGGACGTTGGCATAGCTGCCCGTGTCGACGTCGACCGAGAACGTGGATACCGGCTCTTCGGCGGCACGCCGGACCGGGTTGTCGGTGATCGCCTCGTAGCGTTCGGTGTTGGCCGGTTGCTGGTTCGCCATCATGGCCATCGGCATCGGCATCGGCATCGGCGCGGATGCCGCGGGTGCATAGCTGATCCGCGATCCGCTGACCTCGATCCTGTCGAGCGTCGTCGACGTTGCCGGCGCCCCTGCCGGCGGCGGTGCCAGCGACTTCATCGGGGTCACCTGGCGCTGGCGCCGGGGATCGGTGCTGCGGGCTTCCTTCGCCATGGCGGAGCTGTCGGCAGCGGCGGCGGCTGCATCGGCCTCCATCGTGGCGGCTTCCATCGCAACCGATTCCGGGGGCGCATCGGCGCGCCCGGCCTGGCTGGAATCGCGGGCTGTATGACAGGCGGAAAGCGCCAGGGTCACTGCCATGAACACGGTGGTGCGGACGGCTGGAGTGCGCTTCATGGTGCTGTCTCCGGTTGGGTTGAAGGGTCCAACGGGCGGCAGCGGGGAGTGGGGTTAACGGTTCATGGGTCAGTCGACCGGGTCGCGGATCACCAGCAGGCGCTGCTCGGTCATGTCCTCGATGGCGTAGCGGACGCCTTCGCGGCCCAGTCCGGAGTGCTTGACGCCGCCATAGGGCATGTTGTCGACGCGGAAGCTCGGCACGTCGCCGACGATGACCCCGCCAACGTCGAGACCGTCCCAGGCGCGCATCGCATGATCGAGGCGCGCGGTGAACACCCCGGCCTGCAGGCCGAAGTCGCTGTCGTTGACCAGGGCGATGGCCTGTTCGAAATCGTCGAACGGTTCCATCAACGCCACCGGCGCGAAAGCCTCCTTGCGGTACAGATCGCTGGCGTGCGGCACGCCTTCGAGCAGCGTCGCCGGCACCATGTTGCCGACGCGAACGCCGCCGGCCAGGCGCCTGGCGCCACCCTTGCGCGCCGCCTCGATCCAGCTGTCCACGCGCTTGGCCGCGGCCTCGTCGATCATCGGGCCAATGAAGGTCTTCTCGTCGCGCGGGTCGCCCATGGGAAGTTTTGCGACGGCGGCCTTGAGCTTCTTGCGCAGCTTGTCGTAGATGGCGGCGTGCGCGTAGATGCGCTGCACGCTGATGCAGCTCTGGCCACTCTGGTAGTAGGCGCCGAATACCAGGCGCTCGACCACGCGGTCCAGCGGCATGCCAGGTTCCTCATCGATGATGCAGGCAGCGTTCCCGCCCAGTTCCAGCGTCACCTTCTTGCGACCGGCGCGGGCCTTGAGGTCCCAGCCGATCAGTCCGCCGGTGAAGCTCAGCAACGCGATGCGTTCGTCCTCGACCAGCTGCGAGGCGTCCTGGGTCGAACAGGTCAGTACCGAGAACGCGCCCTTGGGCAGGTCGGTCTCGGCCAGGATCTCGGCGATGATCAGCGCGCCGATCGGGGTCTTCTCGGATGGCTTGAGGATGAAAGGGCAACCGGCGGCGAGTGCGGGTGCGACCTTGTGCGCGACCAGGTTCAAGGGGAAGTTGAATGGCGTGATGAAACTGCACACGCCGATCGGAACGCGCTTGACCATGCCGCGGTAGCCGCGCGTGCGCTTGGAGATCTGCAACTCGATCACTTCGCCGTCGATGCGGGTCGCTTCGCCGGCGGCGATGCGGAAGGTGTCGATCAGCCGGGTGACTTCGCCGCGGGAGTCGCCGATCGGCTTGCCGGCCTCGATGCACAGCGCCAGCGCGAGCTCGTCGAAACGCTCCTGGAAGCGGCGGACGCAATGCTCGAGCACGTCGCGACGCGCGTCGGGCGGGAACGCGGCCACCGCCTCACGCGCCTGGCAGGCGGCCACGATCGCCTTGCGCACCGCGGTGGCGTCGGCGAGGGCGACGCGGGTGGCGCGCTTGCCGCTGTACTTGTCGAGCACGTCCAGGTCGGTGTTGGCGGCAACCGGGCGATTGGCGAGGTAGTACGGGTAGCTGGCCATCAGGCCGGAGGCGGCGCGCTTGGGCTTGGCCATGTCGTTCTCCGTCATCAAAAAATCAAAAGACTTGCTGAAAAAGGGGTGTGTTCGATCGGGCAACGGCCGGAAGGCTACTGCACCGCCGCGCTCAGCTTCGGAATTTCTTCGTTGAGCAGGCGGTCGTCGTCGCTGTAGTCGATGGGCACTTCGATCAGGTCGATGCCGGGCGTGTCGAGGGCGCGCTGCAGCAGCGGCGCGAACTCGTCCGCCGACACCGGCCGATGCCCGCGCGCGCCGTAGCTTTCGGCATAGCGGACGAAATCCGGATTGCCCAGGTCCATGCCGAAGCTGGGGTAGTTCTCGTGCGCCTGCTTCCACTTGATCATGCCGTAGGCATCGTCGCGCAACACCAGCACGGTCAAGTCGAGGCCAAGCCGCACGGCCGTCTCCAATTCCTGCGAGTTCATCATGAACCCGCCGTCGCCACACACCGCCAGCACGCGCCGGTCCGGGCAGACGATGCGTGCAGCGATCGCCGACGGCAGGCCGGCGCCCATCGTCGCCAGTGCGTTGTCTAGCAGCAGCGTGTTGGGTTCGCGGCAGCGGTAGCAGCGCGCGAACCAGAGCTTGTAAAGGCCGTTGTCGAGGCAGACCACGTCGCGCGGTCCCATGACCGCCCTGACATCGGCAACGATGCGTTGCGGTGCCAGCGGGAAGCGGTCGGCGTCGCTGCGGTCGACGAGGTTGGCCAGCAGCGCCGTGCGCACGCGGTCGAAATATCCGAAGTCCCAGTGCGCCTGCGCCGTCAGCGCCTCGCCCAGTTGCCAGACCGTGTTGGCGATGTCGCCGATGACCTCGATCTGCGGGAAATACACCGCGTCGACTTCGGCGGGTTCGTAATTGACGTGGATGACAGTACGCCGGCCTTCGCGCATGAAGAACGGCGGCTTCTCGATCACGTCGTGGCCGATGTTGACGATGCAGTCGGCGGCGTCGATCGCGCGGTGGACGAAGTCGTGGTCCGACAACGCGGCATTGCCGAGCCAGAGCGGGTGCAGCTCGTCGATCACGCCCTTGCCCATCTGCGTGGTGAAGAACGGAATGCCGAGCTTGTCGATGAGCGCCCGCAGCTGGCGCGCGGTGGTCTTGCGGTTGGCGCCGGCGCCAATCATCAGGAGCGGGTGGCGCGATTGCGCGATCGCGGCGGCGGCATGCTCGATCGCCTTGTCGTCGGCGATCGGCCGGCGCGAGAACGAGGCGGGGATCACGCGTGCGCTGGTGTCATCGCCGGCGATGTCCTGCGGCAGTTCGAGGTGGGTCGCGCCGGGACGTTCCTCCTCGGCGCGACGGAAGGCTTCGCGCACGCGGGCGGGGATCGCGTCGGCGGAGACAATCTGGCGCGTGTACTTGGTCAGTGGCCGCATCGTGTCGACCACGTCGACGATCTGGAAGTGGCCCTGACGGCTGGTCTTGATTGGCTTCTGGCCGGTGATCATCATCATCGGCATCGCCCCCAGCTGCGCGTAGGCCGCGGGCGTGACCAGGTTGGTGGCGCCCGGGCCGAGCGTCGACAGGCACACGCCGGCCTTGCCGGTGAGGCGGCCATAGGTGGCCGCCATGAAGCCGGCGCCTTGTTCGTGCCGGGTCAGCACCAGGCGGATGCGCGAGTTGCGCAAAGACTCGAGCAGGTCGAGGTTCTCTTCGCCGGGGATGCCGAACACGTACTCGACGCCCTCGGCCTCGAGGGCGGCAACGAACAGATCGGAGGCCTTGGTCATCCACGCTTCCTCGGGCACGGGTCCGCGCATCGTAGCGGGGGGCGTGTGGTGGGATGCGTGATGGTGTCGTGTCGGCAGCAGGTGGTGAGTCACGCCTGCGGGGCGTTGCCGGTCAGTCGTCCTTGTCTTCGACCCGCACGCTGAGCTGGCCATCGGTCAGGCGCGCGGCGAGGCGGTCACCCGGCGCCGCATCCAGCACGCTGCGGACGATCCGGCCGTCCGGGTGCTGCAGGATCGAGTATCCGCGCGCGACCGTGGCCAACGGGCTCACCGCTTCCAGCGAGCGTGCGATGCCGCGCAGGTGGATCGCGTGGCTGGCCATGCGGCGCGCGATCGCGGCCTGCGGACGCTGGCGCAGTGCGGCCAGGCGCTCGCGCAGGCGGGCGATGCGGCGTTGCGGGTGGGCGGCGCGCAGTACGGCGTCGGCATGGCGCAGGCGCGCGCGCTCGCGTTCGAGCTGTTGCCGCCAGGCGGTATTCAGCCGGCGCAGGGCTTCGCGCTGGCGTCGGCCGAGCGCCTCCAGCCGCGCCTGCGGGCGCAATGCATTGAGGCGCAGCGCGGCGCGGTCGGCGCGCTGCATCGCCTGGCGCAGGCGCTGCGCGTGCAGGTTGCGCAGGCGCGATTCGAGGGTGCGCAGGCGGTGCAGCAGGTCCTCGCGATTGGGTGCCAGCAGTTCGGCCGCGACCGATGGGGTCGGTGCGCGCACGTCGGCGGCGAAGTCGCTGAGGCTGAAGTCGGTTTCGTGGCCGACTGCCGACACGATGGGCACCGGCGAGGCGGCGATCGCGCGGGCGAGGCGCTCGTCGTTGAATGCCCACAGGTCCTCGAGCGAACCACCGCCACGCGCCAGCACCAGCACGTCATAGCGTGCCGAGGCAATCGCCCGCTGCAGCATGGCGACGATCTGCGCCGCGGCGCCTTCGCCCTGGACCTGGACCGGCAGGACGTCGGCCTCGACCAGCGGGAAGCGTCGCGCCATCACGCTCAGCACGTCACGCACGGCGGCGCCGCTGGGCGAGGTGATCACGCCGATGCGGCGGGCGAAGCGCGGCAAGGGCCGCTTGCGTTCGCTGTCGAACAGGCCCTCGGCGGCGAGGCGCGCGCGCAGTTCCTCGAACGCACGCCGCAGCGCGCCTTCGCCGGCCTCTTCCATGTGGTCGAACACCAGCTGGTATTCGCCGCGGGCCTCGTACAGGGTCAGCCGGCCACGTCCCAGCACGCGCAGGCCCTCGCGCGGGACGAACTTCAGCCAGCTGCTCTTGGGCCGGAACATCGCGCAGCGAACCTGCGCGCGCGCGTCCTTGAGGGTGAAATACAGATGCCCCGACGACGGCCGCGAGACATTGCCCAGCTCGCCCTCGATCCACACCTGCGGGAACGCGCCCTCCAGCAGATCGCGCGCCAGCGTGTTCAGCTGGCTCGGCGTCAGCACCTGGTCGGCGTAGTCGCCGGGGCCCGGTTCGGTAGGGAAGTCGTTCATGGACTGCTGGATGTCACGGCCGGTCAAGGTAGCGCAGCGGCCGCCGTGGGTCACGTCCGGGTCACCTCCGGGTCATCCCCGGTGTGGGGCTGGCTGCGGGCCTGGCCTACAATGACGGCCATGAATTCACATGCTCCAGCGCCCTGCGCCCACCCCGGTTTTGGTCCGCTCCCGCGCCGCCTGACACGCTCGGTACGCATTGGCGGCGTCGAGGTCGGCGGCGGCCAGCCGGTGGTCGTGCAGTCGATGACCAACACCGACACCGCCGACATTGCCTCGACGACGAAGCAGGTCGCCGAGCTGTGGCGCGCCGGATCGGAAATGGTGCGGGTGACGGTCAACACCGTCGAAGCCGCCGCGGCGGTGCCGCGCATCGTCGACAAGCTGGCGATGATGGGCGTGGAGGTGCCGATCATCGGTGACTTCCACTACAACGGCCATCAGCTGCTGACCGCCGAACCGGCCTGTGCCGAAGTGCTGGCCAAGTACCGGATCAACCCCGGCAACGTCGGCTTCGGCAAGAAGAAGGACAGCCAGTTCGCGACGCTGATCGAAATGGCGATCAGGCATGGCAAACCGGTCCGCATCGGCGCCAACTGGGGCTCGCTCGACCAGGCCCTGGCCGCGCAGCTGATGGACGAGAACCACAAGCTGGCCGAGCCGCGCGAAGCCGCCGAAGTGCTGCGCGAGGCGCTGATCCGCTCGGCGCTGGACTCGGCCGCGCGCGCCATCGAACTCGGCCTGTCGGCCGACCGTATCGTGCTCAGCGCCAAGGTCAGCGGCGTGCAGGAACTGATCGCCGTGTACCGCGAGCTCGCCCGCCGTGGCGACTACGCGCTGCACCTGGGCCTGACCGAGGCCGGCATCGGCAGCAAGGGCATCGTCGCTTCCAGTGCCGCGCTCGGCGTGCTGCTGCAGGAAGGCATCGGCGACACCATCCGCATTTCGCTGACGCCCGAGCCGGGGCAGTCGCGCACCAACGAAGTCATCGTCGCCCAGGAGCTGCTTCAGACCATGGGCCTGCGCGCGTTCACGCCGATGGTCACCGCCTGCCCGGGTTGCGGCCGCACCACCAGCAGCTTCTTCCAGGAGCTTGCGCAAAAGGTTCAGGAACACGTGCGCGCGAAGATGCCGGAATGGAAGATCAGCCATCCGGGTGCGGAGAACCTGACCCTGGCGGTGATGGGCTGCGTGGTCAACGGACCGGGCGAATCGCGCCACGCCAACATCGGCATCTCGCTGCCGGGAACGGGCGAGGCGCCGTCGGCGCCGGTGTTCGAGGACGGCGAGAAGACCGTGACCCTGCGCGGCGAGAACATCGCCCACGAATTCGTCGAACTGATCGACCGCTACGTCGAGCGCAAGTACGGCGTGGCCGACGACGCAGCGCGTGCGGGCTGAGGGCAGGGACGCACTCTCACAGGAACTGCGCTTCGGCGCAGATGTGCTGCGCCGCCATGGTGGACGGCTGCTGCTGGTGTTCATCGGCCTGCTATTGCCGCTGTGGGGCTTCGCCGAACTCGCCGGAGAGATCCACGAGCAGGAAGCGATCGCGTTCGACGAACCGATCCTGCAGTTCGCCCATGATCTTGCCCGCGAGGGCTTCGACCGCTTCTTCGTCCTCGTGTCCCGCCTGGGGTACCTGTGGGGCGTGGTGCCGTTCGACATCGCGCTGGTGCTGGGGCTGGCGCTGCTGCGCAGGTATCGCGAGGCCACCTTCGCCGCGATTGCCCTGGGCGGCTCGGCGCTGCTCAACATCGCGGCCAAGACTGCGTTCGCGCGCGAACGCCCGTCGCTGTGGGACTCGATAGCGCCGGAACACAACTTCAGTTTCCCCAGCGGGCACGCGATGGGCTCGATGACGCTGGCCTGGGTGCTGGTGCTGCTGGCGTGGCACACGCGCTGGCGCTGGCTCGTCGCTGCACTGATGCTGCCGTTCGTGGTGCTTGTGGGGTTATCGCGCGTGTACCTGGGCGTGCATTACCCGTCGGACATCCTCGCCGGCTGGGCGGCGGCAAGCGTGTGGGCGGTTGCGGTCTACCTGCTGGTGTACTGGGGAAGCTTGCGGCCGTGGCGCGCCGCGCCAGCGGCCTGAGCAGCGCTTACTCGCCCGGTTTGGCCGCCGAACTCGGTGCAGTCGTCGCCGCGCGCCGCATAAGCACCGCCTCGCGGTGGGCGATGTAGGCATTGGCCGAGAGGATGATCGCCGCGCCGGCCCAGGTCCATCCGTCCACGCTTTCACCGAACCACAGCCAACCGGCCGTGGCGACCAGCGGCAACTGCATGAAGCTGATCGGCGTCAGCGCCGAGACTTCGCCGAGCTTGAGCGCGTGGGTCCACAGTACCTGCCCGCCGGTGCCGAAGATGCCCGCGCCGATCACCCACAGCCAGGTGATCCCCTGCGGCCATTCCCACACCCACAGGGCCGGCAGCAGCGACATCGGCACCCAGAACAGGTACGTGTAGAGGACGATCGTGTTGGCCGCGTCGACGCGCGACAGTTGCTTGATCTGGATCGCGACCACGCCGCTAAGCACCGCGGCCAGCAACGCGATCAGACTGCCGGTGGTGAAGTCCGCCGAACCCGGCCGCACGATCACCAGCACGCCGAGGAAGCCCAGCGCCACTGCGGCCCAGCGGCGCGCGCGGACGTGCTCGCCCAGGAAAAGCGCGGCGGCGATCGTCACGAACACCGGCGTGGAGTACGACAGCGAGATCGCCTGCGCCAGCGGCAGGTGGCCGATCGCCCAGAACCCGGCCAGCATCGAGCCGATGCCGATCGCGCAGCGGACGAAGTAGCGCGGCAGCTGGCGCGTGCGAAGCGAAGCGCGGTCGACGCCGGCGATCAGCGGCAGCACCGCCATCAGGCCGAAGAGATTGCGGAAGAACGCGATCTCGAACGTGTGCAGCGTCGCCGATGCCAGGCGGATGGTGATGGCCATTGCGCCGAAACACAGCGTGCTGGCGAGCATGAAGCCCGCTGCGCGCATCGCCGTCGAGGCGGATTGTGCGGCCTGCGCGTTCACCAGGTGGCGCCGATGACTCGCGGTTCGGGTTCGATGGTCACGCCGAAGCGGTCGCGCACCGAGCCGGCGATGCGGCGGGCGAGATCGAGCAGCTGCTGGCCGCTGGCGTGGCCGTGGTTGACCAGCACCAGTGCATGCGAGGCAGCCACGCCGGCATCGCCGTCGCGATGGCCTTTCCAGCCGCAGGCGTCGATGAACCAGGCCGCCGACAGCTTGCGTGTCGCGGCATCGTTGCCGCGGAACACCGGCATCGACGGGTACTGCGCCTGCAGCGCCTCGGCCTGGGCCTGCGCCACGATCGGATTCTTGAAGAAACTGCCGGCGTTGCCGAGCACGGCAGGGTCGGGCAGCTTGCGCCGGCGGATCGCGATCACCGCATCGGCGACATCGCGCGGGGTCGGTGACTCGATGCCCATTGCCATGATCTCGTCGCCGATGCCGGCATAGTCCAGCTTCAGCGCCGGCGTGCGCGGCAGTGCGAACTCGACCGCCGTGACGATGTAGCGATCGGGTGCGTGCTTGAACACGCTGTCGCGGTAGGCAAACGCGCAGGCGTCGGCGTCGAGGCGGTGGACCTGGCCGGTGGCCGGCTCGTACGCCTCGACCGCATGAATGAACTCGCGCACCTCGACGCCATAGGCGCCGATGTTCTGGATCGGCGCGGCGCCGACCGTGCCCGGGATCAGCGCGAGGTTCTCGAGGCCGGCCAGGCCGAGGTCGAGGGTATGCATCACGAAGCCGTGCCATTGCACGCCGGCGTCGGCGCGGACGATGGCGATGCCGTCGTCGCTCAGCACGCGCACGTCCTGGCCGGTGAGCGCCAGCACTGGCGCCTCCGGGTTGCCGGCGAACAGCAGGTTGCTGCCGCCGCCAAGGACCAGCGGCGTGCGCTCGCGGAACGGCGCTTGCGACAGCAGTTCCGGCAGCGCCCGGGCACCACCCAGCTCCGCCAGCCACGGCGCGCGCGCGGCGACGCCGAAGGTGTTGCGATGGTCCAGCGGTGCATCGCGCAGGATGCGGACTGCCTCGCTCATACGATCGGCGGCATGTTGCCCCGGCTCGGAGCTTCCTTGCGCCGGCGCATGGCTTCGACGCATTCGTGCACGAGTGCGGGGCCGCGATAGACCAGGCCGGTGTAGCACTGCACCAGGGTCGCGCCGGCGGCCATCTTGGTCGCGGCGTCGGCACCGGACAGGATGCCGCCGACACCGATCATCGGAATCGACTCGGGCAGACGCGTGCGCATCATGCGCAGCACTGCCGTTGCCTGGCCCATCAACGGACGGCCCGACAGGCCGCCGGTCTCGGAGGCATGCGGCGCGCCGTCGATGCCGATGCGCGAGACGGTGGTGTTGGTCGCGATCACGCCATCGACCTGGAGTCCGCCGAGCACTCGCGCGGCTGCCTCGACGTCGTTGTCGCTCAGGTCCGGCGCGATCTTGACCAGCATCGGCACGCGCTTGCCGTGCAGCGCCCCCAGGCGCTCCTGCGCTTCGCGCAGGATCGACACCAGCCGTCGCAACGACTGCTCTTCCTGCAACTCGCGCAGGCCAGCGGTGTTGGGTGAGGAGATGTTGATGGTGACGTAGTCGGCGAGCGGGTAGACGCGCTCCAGGCAATGCAGGTAATCGGTCTCGGCGGTCTCGTTCGGCGTGTCCTTGTTCTTGCCGATGTTGATGCCGAGCAGGCCGCCGCGCCGGCGGGCCTTGCCGACATTGCGCACCAGCTCGTCGACGCCGCCGTTGTTGAAGCCCAGCCGGTTGATCACCGCCTCCTGGTCGGGCAGGCGGAACATGCGCGGTTTCGGATTGCCCGCCTGCGGTCGCGGCGTGACCGTGCCGACCTCGACGAAGCCGAAGCCCAGCGCCAGCAGCGCGTCGATATGCGCGCCGTTCTTGTCCAGGCCTGCTGCCAGTCCGACCGGATTGGGAAAGGTCAGGCCGAAGGCGCGCGTCGGCAGCGGTGCCGGGCGGCGGCCCAGCAGCGCGCTCATACCAGTGCGGTAGGCGGTTTCCATCGCCTTGAGACCGACCCCATGCGCGGTCTCTGCGTCCAGTCCAAACAGGAAGGGGCGGGCGACGGAGTACATGTCAGGCCCCGCCCATCAGCAGGCCTTGCAGCAGCGCCGCGCACGCGACAGCGGACACCAGGCTGGACTCAGCGAGCGTGCTGTTGTCGCGACGGACGGCTGCTTGCATGCGGTGGGGATCCTGGTCCGGTGGCAGTCGGTCAGAGGTCGAACTTGATGCCCTGGGCCAGTGGCATCGCGTCGGAGTAGTTGATGGTATTCGTCTGCCGGCGCATGTAGGCGCGCCAGGCGTCGGAACCGGACTCACGACCACCGCCGGTTTCCTTCTCGCCACCGAATGCGCCGCCGATCTCGGCGCCGCTGGTGCCGATGTTGACGTTGGCGATGCCGCAGTCCGAACCCGATGCCGCCAGGAACGCCTCGGCCGCCTTCAGGTTCTGGGTGAAGATCGACGACGACAGGCCCTGCGGCACGTCGTTCTGC
>DATDBK010000066.1:0-17656 GCA_036524935.1 Lysobacter sp.
GGCCTCGCGCAACTGGTACAGCGCGTCGACCTCGGTGTTCTTCCAGGCGGTTTCCTGCTGCTTGCGGCCGTACTTGCTGGCCTTGCCGATCGCGCGCGCCTCGCGGCTGCCGCGCACCTTGCGTCCTTCCTGGTACTGCACGCGCTGCTGGAAGCTGCGCTGCGCCATGTCCTTGTAGACCTTTGCGCAGCGCACGTCGTCGCCACTGCGGACCACGAACACCGCTGCTTCCTTGCCGCTCTTGAGCGGGCGCAGAACCTCGTCGATGACGCCGTCGTCAATCAGCGCCTGCAGCGCGGTGGGGGTCTTCATGGAATCCGGAAAGTGGCCGCGGAAGGGGGCGGCGGGCGCGAATGGGGCGGCATTCTCGCATGCCCGGCCCGCCAGGGCCCATTGAACGCTATCCCGGTCTCCATGCGACCACGCCCCCATTCATGCCGCCGCGCTCGTCCGGACGCCGAGAGGGGCATGCAATATCCCCTCGACCCCGCCCACAGGGCCTCGCCGCCTACTCCGGCATCGCCTCGCCCGAACCTCCCAGCTCCGCGGGGAAGTCCTTGAGCTTCGGCAGCCCGTCCTTCATCGGCAGCACGGACTCGGCGTAGTTGACGTGCACGCCGGGGGCGAAGGCCAGGGTCGGGATGGTCGCCGCGTAGACATCGGTCAGGCCGAAGCCGGGGTGATGGGTCATGAGATGGCCGCCGCAGCGCGTGCAGAACTGGCGGTCGCTGGCCGGCGATTTTGCGAAGTGCCCGATCAGTTCCGCGCCGCGGGTGATCTTGACGTTGTCGGGATTCCACAGCGTGAAGGCATTCACCGGGCCGGCCGACCAGCTGCGGCAGGAGGCGCAATGGCAGTAGCCCATCCCCTCTGGTGCCCCGGTTACCTCGATGCCGACTGCTCCGCAGAAGCAGTTGCCGCTGTATGTGTCGCTCATGGGGCGCTCCGCTGGGTGATGTGGGGCGGGCGTGAAGCACACCTGCCACCAACCGCAACGGGCCGCGGGAGCCAGGGCGGACAGGCCCGAGCGCCCCTCAGGGCTCCGCTGGCTCGCGCGCCTACTTCCCGCCGCCCTGCCCTGAGGCCGCGGCAGCAGGCGCAGCAACGACTGGCGTCGCCTTTGCCGTCGCCTTGGCCTCGGCGTCGGCGATTGCCTGCGTGCTGCCCAGGTTCTGCTGCAGGAAGCCGGCGATCCCGGTCCAGGCGATGTCGATCGCGACACGGTTGGAAAACGCGTGGCCCATGTCCGGGAACGCCAGCAGCACCGGAGGGCGCTGTTCGAGATTGAACATGCGCACCAGGCGGCGTGTGTGCTCGAAATCGACGCGTTCGTCTTCGCGGCCGTGCAGGAGCATCACCGGCAGCGTCAGTTCACGGAAATGGTATAGCGGCGAGGTGGCCTGCATTTCGGCCATGTCAGTGCGCGGATCGCCCATCACGCGCTCCAGCGTCGGCCGTGCCTGCGCCGAGCGCGCGCCGTCGCTGGCGGTGAAGAACAACGCGCGGTCGCTCAGCCCTGACAGCGAGATCGCACAGCGGAAGCGGCCTGGCCAACGCACCGCCGACACCATCGCCGAGTAACCGCCGTAACTGGCACCGAGGGTGCACATGCGCGACTCGTCCAGCGGATACGCCGCCGCGGCCGCGCGGATCGCCGCATCGATGTCGTCCTCGATCAGACGGCCGTAGTTGCGATGCCCGGCCTCTCGGAAGGCCTTTCCGTAGCCTTCTGATCCGCGGAAATTCACCTGCAGCACGGCATAGCCCTGCGCGGCGATGAACTGCACCTCACGATTGAAGGTGAGGCGATCGCTTACGCCGATCGGGCCACCGTGCGGAAACACCACCAGCGGACGCTTGCCGCTGCCCGGTGGCAAGGTCAGGAAGGCTTCGATCGTCAAGCCGTCGCTGCTCTTCACTTCGAGCAGGTGCGCGGGCGCGAAGGCGATGTCGCTCAGCTGTGGCGCCACGGCTTCCAGCAGCGACGCGCGCTTGCCGGTCAGGTCCATGTGGTAGAGCTCGGGCGGGTGGTCGGCCGCGTCCACCCACAGGATCAACTGCGTGTTGTCGCGGTTGCGATCCAGCACCGCGACGTTGCGCCCGGGAAATGCCGACTGCAACGTCTGGTAGACATCGCGGTTGGCCTGGTCGAAGTATTCGGTGACCAGGCGGCCGGACTGGTAGTAACGCACGGCCACCGGCTCGCGCCGCACGTTGAAAACCGTACTGCGGATGTCCACGCCTGGCTTGCTGAAGATCGTGCGCGAGACCTTGCGCGTGGCCGGATCGAACGCCACCAGATCACGTTGGGTGCGACCGTCGTCCGTGTAGCCGTAAATGGTATTACCGTCGTAAGACAGCCCGGCCGGGGTGAAGCCGCCCTCGGCCTGCAGGCTCAGCACCTCCTGGTAGACGCCGTCGCGGCCGTGCACCAGCACGGAGGTTTCGTCGCGGACCACCACGGCGGCGCGCAGGTTGCCGTAGCCGTCGGCCAGCCATGCCACGTCCTTGCTGACGCCGAGGTTCAGCCGGTCACGACTCCTTGCGGTTCGGAAACCGGAGATCTCCTTGTCGCCAACCAGCTCGACCCGGTGCACGACCAGTTCGTCGCGGCTGTCGTAACCCGCAAACAGGATGTGGTACGGGTCCCCCGGCAGCATGTCGACGATAGTGCCGGTGCCGCCGATCGGCAGCCGCGTGAAGCTGCGCTTGCCGTTGCTGCTGGGACCGATGCGGAACACGGTGTAGGCGGCCGAGTCCTGGCCACTGGCGGCGATCAGCGTGCGGCTGTCCTTCCAAGTCAGCTCGTCGGCCGCATAGATCGACGTGGTCAGGCGTTGCTCGGCGCCTTCGACCAGGTCGACCAGATTGATACCCCACTTGCCGTTTTCGTCGCGGACGGTTTCGGCCAGCAGGTCGCCTTCGCCGTTGATGGCGACGGCGGACACGCGATCCGGCTTCCACATAACCTCGGCCGGGATCGGCACGGCGATCGGCTTGGGCGGCTCGCGGCCACCGTTGAGCTTTTCGGACGGCGTGTTGTTGCCAGTGCGCGCGGTTCGATAGAAGTCGGGGAAGGGGTCCGGGTACAGGCCCGAGTATTCGAAGTTCATGCGCGGATACAGCGCGGCATGCTCCTTCTCCAGCCAGTCGATGATAGGCAGCGAGCGGTTGGCGATATGGAAGTGCGTCGACGTCCAGCTGCTCGGCCGCAGGATCAGGTCGCCAGGGTAGACGATCTTTCCGGCGGTGACCTTGAAGCGGTACTCGTCCGACGTAACTGTGTAGCGCATGCGCCACCAGCCGTTGGACAGATCCATCTCGGCCCAGCGGTAATCGCCGGCCTTGGCCGCATACAGGCTGACATTGCGACCGGGCACAATGTAGTTGAGTACCGCGGCGACGCCGTGGTCGTCACGCACGCGCACCGCCAGGATCGGCGCGCTGGCATCGACCGACAGCACCACCAGGCCTTCATCGGCTGCCAGTTTTGGATCCTCGCCGGGATCGATCTTGCGCATGGCGGCGCAATCAAGCGCGATCAGCAGCAGCCCAAATGTCAGCAGCGCACGCCACTTCCGAACCAGCCCACGGCGTTGCCCGCCGGACAAACCCTGCTGCATGCGGCATCCCCTGTGTGTACTGCACGGGCCAAGGCCCGTCCCCGGCCGGAGGATAACGCGGGGAGGTCATCGCGCACAGCGCATTGGCCGGCAGTCCGGGCAATCGGCACACCGTCTGTCGCCTGGCGCCCGATGCGGCGGGGCGCGCGATGCCCGGCAACGCAAACGCGGTTAACCCCCCGGGTGCGCCAACGCGAAATCGATCGCCGCGCACACCGCCGCCGCCTGCGCGGCATTGCACTGCTCGGGCGTGGCGCGGGGGCTGTCGGGGTAGACCTCGGTGGTGGTCTTGTACGGCGCGTCGGTGATACCCGCGCACAGGCCCAGCTTGCGCAGCGGGTATTCGATGACGCCAGGCGCGACCATGGTCGAGCCGATGATCTCGCCCTTGTCGTCGGCCGGGGCGATGTGGGTGACCTTCGCCACCGCCTCGATCACCGCCCTCTGGAAGCCGGGTTGCGGGTGTTCGCTGTCGTCGACCAGGTAGAAGCCATCGGGGATCTCGCCCGGCTCGAAGGGCTGGCCGTCGCGGGCGGCCAATGCCGGACGGAACTCGGACTCGTCGCTGTCGGTGGTCTCGTGCAGGTCGATGTGCACCAGCACGCGGTCGCGGACAGGTGCGACCAGCGCCATCAGCGCCGCCGACTCGTGCGCCGGGCTGTCGTCGCGGAACGAACGGTTCGGGTCGATGGCGTTGGCGTTCCAGCGGTGGATCCGCTCGTACGCCCACGGGCTGATGCAGGGCGCCACCAGCAGGTTGACCTTGCCGGCGTAATCGGCGGCATGGCGATCGACGAACTCCAGCGCACCGTGCACGCCGCTGGTCTCGTAGCCGTGCACGCCACCGGTCACCAGCACCCAGGGCAGGTCGTCGCGCCAGTCGCGGCTGCGGATGGCCAGCAGCGGGTAGCTGTCGGCGCCGTAGTTCAACTCGCCGTAGTCGACCACGTCGAAACGCGAACCCAGGCCTTCGATCTTGCCCCTGACCTCGGCCTCGAAACTGCGCTGGCGAGTCTGCCGCGACAGCCACTGCGCCCGCTCCGCGTCTCCCCAGGCCTGCCCGGGAATGCCGATGGGATAGAAGGCCTGGACAGTCATGCGCGGGCTCGCTCGAGTGACGAATTGGGGCCGCAACTTTAACACCGCTCCGACAGGCCTCCTCGCCCCGGAACGCCCCGTTCCCCATCTCACACCTTCTTTATCCCACAAGGAGGTTAATGGCCCGCCGCCCCCGATTGCCGCCCTCCCGGGCCCAGGCGATCGGCCCGATGGGGTCACGGACGCTGGACCTGCGGAACCGGCGGCAACGCACAAGGCAAGGATGGTGGTTAGGCGTCAGACGTTTCATTCAACCCAAAGGGAATGACCATGAATACCAACAAGCCTCACAAACACCTGATGCTCGCCACCGCACTGGTGACGATCCTTGCCGCCACCTCGGCGCTCGCCGCCGACGGCGACAAGAGCAAGATCAAGGGCCTGATCACCGGCGTTAACGGCAACACGCTCACCGTCAAGGACGGCAACAACGCCGTGCAGACGATCAACGTATCGGCCGACACCAAGTTGAAGAAGACCAAGGGCCTGACCGGCGTCATCCACTCCAAGGTCGAACCGGGCGCTTTGATCCCGGGCCTGCCGATCAGCGCCGATGTCGTCGCCGCCGGCAGTGGCTTCAACGCCACCGAGATCTCGTTCAAGTCGGAAGACTTCAAGACCGCGCAGCAGGTGCAGGCCGGCGTAGCACCGACCAGCGCGGTGGCCGCCGCGAACTCCGCGCGCATGGACGACTTCGGCACGTATGAAGCCCTCGCCACCACCGAAGTGCTGTTCGCCTCCGGCAGCACCGCGATTTCGGCGCAGGGCAAGTCGGACCTTGATGCCCTCGCGGCCAAGGCCAAGGAGACCAAGAACTACCAGGTCGTCCTGCAGGGCTTCACCGACTCGACCGGCAACGCCGAGCAGAACCAGCGACTGAGCACCATGCGCGGCGCCGCCGTGTCGAACTACCTGCAGCAGAAGGCCGGCCTGATGCCGGGCCGCGTACGCGCCCCGGATGGCATGGGCGTTGCGACCGATGCGGGTTCGGGCAGCAATGCCAATGCGCGCAAGGTCGTGGTGAAGCTGGTGGTGGACAAGGGTCAGCAGGAAGGCGCGAAGTAATCACAGCCCAGTGCCTAATCAAATCAGGTAAAGCATGACCCGTAGAACCGCCCGCACACGCGGGCGGTTTTTTTTGTGCCCCTCATTTGAGGCTGCTCTTATGGACGATCCACGGGCCGCGTCACTAGGTTGGCCCAGACCCTTGACATCCAGTCGCAGCACTTACGTATCGCATGTTCCCGTGACCAATGGGGCCAGCGTCGCTGACCCTCAATCGACTAAAAGAATGAATCGATTTGCACAGGGCACCATCATCGCCGCCATCGTCCTTGCGGCGTCGTTTCCGATCGAACTCCTGCTTTCACCGGATTGGCGCAAATGGGCCATAGCTGGAGTCGCCGGCCTCGCGACCTATCTCGTCCAGAGAACCACCGGGGGCGCCAGGCGCAGATAGCCCTGCGCCGATGAGCTGCGGAATTGCCGGTTTAGATTTCTGCAACCGAACCTATGCGCCGGGTTTACGACACTGCGCGCCTAATGACCCGTGGTGCATGTTCGTGCATCGTCATTCCCAGGAGCATGAAAGATGGCAACCAACCCCACCCCCACGCCTCCCGGTTATCACAGCATCACGCCTTCAGTCGTGGTGAACGACGCCGCCAAGGCCCTCGAGTTCTACCACGCCGCATTCGGCGCCAAAGAGACGTATCGCCTGCCGATGAACGGCAAGATCGGCCACGCCGAACTGCAGATCGGCGACTCGCGCTTGATGCTATCGGACGAATGGCCGGAATGGGACGCCCTCGGCCCGAAGACGCGCGGCGGCGCGACCGGCAGCTTCATGATCTACGTGCCTGATGCAGATGCCGCCGTCGAGAAAGCGGTAAAGGCCGGCGCGAAAGTGGTGCAGCCGGTGGAAAACCAGTTCTGGGGCGACCGCGTAGGCACGGTCGAAGACCCGTTCGGCCACAAGTGGATGCTCGGCACCCACGTCGAGGACATCAGCGACGAGGAGATGAAGCGTCGTGGCGAGGAATGGGTGAAGAAGCAGACAAAGCAGTAAGCGCACCCATCAAGTCAAACCCCTCTCCCCTTGTGGGAGAGGGTTTGGGGGGAGGGCCGGCGCAGTGAGGGCATCACAGCTCCGGAGTAGTCTCCGCGATAACTTTCATGGCCTCATCCGCTTCGCGCTGCTTCTCCCGAAGTTGCGCCGGCGAAAGGTGCCCTGTCGTCTTGCCGCTTGAGCAATGGTCGATATATGTGCGGGACGGTTCGTCGATCACTTCGTGACAGGAATCTGTAACAACCTGTACCGAAGGAACTGTTACAGGCGCGGACCTCCCAGATTCCTTCTCCACTGGAATTGGTGGGGACGCAACTGCGGTGGGTAGCGAACGAACGGCGCCCTGCAGGTACTGACCCACCAGCAACACGACAATCAGAAACAGTCCAACCACGATCAGCTTCGCAACGACAGCCCGACTCAGATCCGACACGGCCGTGCTTGCCAGCTTCGTCACGGGGTCACGCAGGCGGGCCCGTGCGAGCAGCGCCGATTCCGGCACTGGTCCAAGCATGGCGCGAAGCTCATGCCCATCGATCAACGTGAAGTTCCGCTGGCGGGCCGCAGCCTCGATCGCTGCCTTGGTGAATTCGCCACTGGTGATAAGGATGGCGCCAGTCGCGCCCTGGTTGACCATTATCCCCAGCAACTCGTGAACCGCGTTGTGTGGAACCTTCATCGCCGTCCAGCGCTTGCACTGGACGAGGATATGGCTGTCGTCGCGCCTTAGCTTCAGGTCGACGCCACCGTCGAACTTGTGGCCCGTCGCCCCGGTACCCACCTGTTCTACTTCATAGCCCTGACTTCGGTAGTAAGCCGCCAGCAGTGCCTCGAACTGTTCCCATCCGACCCGCGACAGCGAATCGTCATGACGACGGGTCACCGGCTTCAGTCCCATCGCCCAGCTCCTCTGGCTAATCCGCCATCTGATGTATGACAAAAAGAAAGCCCGCCGAAGCGGGCTCTCCATTACATGTTCCGCCGGTACTCACCACCGACGTCATACAACGCATGACTGATCTGCCCCAGGCTATGCGTCTTCACAGCCTCCATCAGGCTGGCAAACACATTCCGCCGCTCCCGCGCCGTGGCCTGCAGTGACTTGAGACCCTCGGTCGCGTAGCCATTCCGGTTGCCCTGATACCCGGCCACGTTCTCGATCTGCTGCCCCTTCTCCCCTTCCGTGCTCCGGATCAGCTCGATCTCGGTGACGATGTCGCCGCCGTGGTCCTTCGGCAGGAAGGTGTTCACGCCGATCAGCGGCAGGCTGCCGTCGTGCTTCTTGTGCTCGTAGTACAGGCTCTCTTCCTGGATCTTGCCGCGCTGGTACATGGTGTCCATCGCACCCAGCACGCCGCCGCGCTCGCTGATCGCCTCGAACTCCTTGTAGACCGCTTCCTCGACGATATCGGTGAGCTTGTCGACGATGAAACTGCCCTGCCAGGGGTTCTCGTTGAAGTTGAGGCCCAGTTCCTTGTTGATGATCATCTGGATCGCCACGGCGCGGCGCACGCTTTCCTCGGTCGGCGTGGTGATCGCTTCGTCGTAGGCATTCGTGTGCAGGCTGTTGCAGTTGTCGAACAGCGCATACAGCGCCTGCAGCGTGGTGCGGATGTCGTTGAACTGGATCTCCTGCGCGTGCAGTGAGCGGCCGCTGGTCTGGATGTGGTACTTCATCATCTGGCTGCGGCTGCTGGCGCCGTAGCGCTCGCGCATTGCGCGCGCCCAGATGCGTCGCGCGACGCGGCCGATGACGGTGTATTCCGGGTCCATGCCGTTGGAAAAGAAGAACGACAGGTTCGGCGCGAAGTCGTCGATCTTCATGCCGCGCGCGAGGTAGTACTCGACGATCGTGAAGCCGTTGCTCAGGGTGAAGGCCAGCTGGCTGATCGGGTTCGCGCCGGCTTCGGCGATGTGATAGCCGGAGATCGACACCGAGTAGAAGTTGCGCACGCTGCGGTCGACGAAGAACTGCTGGATGTCGCCCATCATGCGCAGGGCGAACTCGGTGCTGAAGATACAGGTGTTCTGCGCCTGGTCTTCCTTGAGGATGTCGGCCTGCACGGTGCCGCGCACGGTGGCGAGGGTATGCGCCTTGATCTTCTCGTAAGTCTCGGCATCGACGACCTGGTCGCCGGTCACGCCGAGCAGGCCCAGGCCGAGGCCGTCGTTGGTCTCGGGCAGCATGCCACTGTAGGTCGGGCGCTGGCGGCCTTCGAACATCGCCTCGATCTTGTCGTGCGCTTCGTCCCAGCGTGCCTGGTCGGCGCGCAGGTACTTCTCGACCTGCTGGTCGACGGCGGTGTTCATGAACATCGCCAGGATGATCGGCGCCGGGCCGTTGATGGTCATCGACACCGAGGTGCTGGGCGCGCACAGGTCGAAGCCGGAGTACAGCTTCTTCATGTCGTCCAGCGTGGCGATGTTGACGCCGGAGTTGCCGATCTTGCCGTAGATGTCCGGACGTACGGCCGGGTCTTCGCCGTACAGCGTGACCGAGTCGAACGCGGTGGACAGGCGCGCGGCCGGCTGGCCGACCGACAGGTAATGGAAGCGGCGGTTGGTGCGCTCGGGCGTGCCCTCGCCCGCGAACATGCGGATCGGGTCCTCGCCGGTGCGGCGGTACGGGTAGACGCCGCCGGTGTACGGGTAGTAGCCCGGCAGGTTTTCCTTCTGCAGGAAGGTCAGCAGCTCGCCCCAGCTCTTGTAGGTGGGCGCGGCGATCTTCGGGATCTTCTGGTGGCTCAGCGACTCGCGGTAGTTCTCGACACGGATGGTCTTGTCGCGGACGTGGTACTCGTTGACTTCATCGGTGATGGACTTCAGGCGCGCCGGCCAGTCGCGCAGCAGCTTCAGCGCTTCGGAGGTCAGCGACTGGATGGCGTCGTTGTAGCGCTGGCGCAGGGTCTTGAGGGTGCGGTCGTCGCCTTCGAGCAGTGCGTCGGCGGCGTAGAGGTCCAGCGCCTTGGGCAGCTTGTCGTCGCCCAGGTCATGCAGCGACTGCCAGTAGCTCTGCGCGCGGTCGGCGATCTCGGACTGCGTTTCGATCCTGGCGTTGATACCGCGGCCCTGCTCGGCGATCTCGGCCAGGTAGCGCACGCGGGCACCCGGGATCAGCACGGTGGCGCGCGGCTCCTTCAGCGAGGTGTCGAGGTGCGGCGTCCACTTATGCTCCGGCAGCGACAGCTTCTGGCGCAGCAGGCGGCACAGGTTGGCGAACATCCAGCTGATGCCGGGATCGTTGAACTGACTGGCGATGGTCGGATAGACCGGGACGTCCTCGTCCTTGGTCTGGAAGGCGACGCGGTTGCGCTTCCACTGCTTGCGCACGTCGCGCAGCGCGTCCTCGGCGCCGCGCTTGTCGAACTTGTTGAGCACTACGAGCTCAGCAAAATCCAACATGTCGATCTTTTCCAGCTGGCTCGGCGCGCCGAAGTCGCTGGTCATGACGTACATCGGGAAGTCGACCAGGTCGACGATCTCCGAGTCGCTCTGCCCGATGCCGGCGGTCTCGACGATGACCAGGTCGTAGCCCAGCGACTTGAGGAAGCCGATGCAGTCCTTCAGCACGATGTTCGTGGCCATGTGCTGGCGGCGCGTGGCCATCGAGCGCATGAACACACGATGGGAGCGCAGGGTGTTCATGCGGATGCGGTCGCCCAGCAGCGCGCCGCCGGTGCGGCGACGGGTCGGGTCGACCGAGATCACGGCGATGCGCATCTCCGGGAAGCTGGCGATGAAACGGTTGAGCAGCTCGTCGGTCACCGACGACTTGCCGGCGCCACCGGTGCCGGTGATGCCGATGACCGGGGTCTTGCCGCCGGCCAGCTGCCACTCTTTGCGCAAATGGGCCAGTTCGGATTCTTCCAGCGCGCTTTCCTCGATGGCGCTGAGCATGCGGCCGATCTCGATCTCGTTGCCGAGGTCGACCTGGTGCGGCTTGTCGACCGGCAGGCGCGCGGACTCGGCGCGACGCACGACGTCCTCGATCATCGCCACCAGGCCCATGTGCATGCCGTCGTTGGGGTGGTAGATGCGCTCCACGCCGTAGGCCTGCAACTCGCGGATTTCCTCGGGCGTGATGGTGCCGCCACCGCCGCCGAACACGCGGATGTGGGAGGCGCCGCGTTCTTTCAGCATGTCGACCATGTACTTGAAGTACTCGACATGGCCGCCCTGGTAGGACGACAGCGCGATGGCGTCGGCGTCTTCCTGCAATGCGGCGCGGACCACGTCCTCGACCGAGCGGTTATGGCCGAGGTGGACAACCTCGGCGCCCTGCCCCTGGATCAGCCGGCGCATGATGTTGATGGCAGCGTCGTGGCCATCGAACAGGCTGGCGGCGGTGACGAAGCGCAGCGGGGATGTCTCGACAGCGGCTTCGGGGAGGGAGGTGGCAGGAGTGCTCATAAACGCGCTCAATACGAAAACAATCGAATGCGCATTGTAGCGCCGAGGGGCCGCCTCTTCTCCACGCACCCTTTTCGGGTCCGTTGACGCACACACCGTACGCGCCAGCACCGATTCGCGGGACTGTGAACGCCGCGCCGGCTCGGTTAGGCTCCCGAGACATGGCCCCGATCGTTGATGACACCACCCTGACCCGCCTGCGCCTGGAAGCCGATCGCGGCACGCCGCAGGCCCTGTACCAGTTGGCCACCGCGCTGGTCACGCGCCAGGACGTGGCCGAGGCGTTCGATCTGCACCGTCGCGCGGCGCAGGCGGGGCATGCCAACGCACAGATCGAGACGGCGCGGATGCTGATGTTCGGCATCGGTACCGAGGTCGACGTACCGCGCGCGGCCGAATGGCTGGTGCGCGCCGAGGCAGCCGGCAGCCCGATCGCCGGGTATTTCCTGGCCCTGATGGCGGTCGGCAATGCCTCGTTCCCGCGCGAGGGCCGCACCAACGAGCGCCTGCTGGCCGCGGTGAACGCCAACTATCCGCCGGCCCTGCGCGCCGCAGCCATCCACTTCGGCCGCAAGGCGGGCGAGAACAACCAGACCCTGTGCCTGCAACTGCTGGAGCGCGCCACCCATGCCGGCGATGTCGTCGCCGCGCAATTGCTTGCCGAGCGCCTGGTGCGTGGCGAAGGCTGCATCGCACAGCCCGAAGCGGCCGAAGAACTATGGGCGCAACTGGCGCCGCTCGGCGTCGCCCGCCTGCCGGAGATCACGGTGCCGATGCCGCCGCCCCCGGCCGAGCCCGGGCCATCGAACACGCTGGCGCTGGAAGAAGTGCTGCAGCCGGTGACGGTGCAATTGCTGTCCGCCGGGCCACGCATCGCGCAGGTGGACGGACTGCTTTCCGCGGACGAATGCCGCCTGCTGGTCGCGACCTCGGGCCCACGCCAGGAGCGCTCGCGCACCGTCGATCCGGAGACCGGCTTGCCGCTTGCGCTGGAAATCCGCACCAGCAGCGATGCTTCCTTCGACCCGATCGTCGAGGACCTGGCAGTGCGGCTGGTGCAGTTGCGCATGTGCACGGCGGCGCGTGTCGGACTGCTGCAGGCCGAGCACCTGACCGTGCTGCGCTACGAGCCCGGCCAGGAGTACCGCCCGCACCGCGACTACCGCCCGCTCAGCTCGATCGAGCGCGACCGTCCCGAAGCCGGGAACCGCCTGCGCACGATCTGCGTGTACCTCAATCACGTCGAGGCCGGCGGTGAAACGGAGTTCCCGATCGCCGGCGCGCAGATCTCGCCGCAACCGGGACGCGCGGTGATCTTCGACAACCTGTTCCCGGACGGGCGCCCGGACCCGGACTCCCTGCACGCCGGCCTGCCCGTGGTGCGCGGCGAGAAATGGCTGGCGACCCTGTGGCTGCGCGAGCGACGCTACCGCTACTACTGACGCCCGCGGCCGATCCCTGCCCGCCTCCTTCGGCAACGCCAGCCCAACGCCAGGGGGCTGAACAGGCCCGGCCGCCAGAAACGGCCAGACGCATACTTAGCCGTATCCCCTGTTTGCTTTAGACTGTCGCCCCTGCGGCGGACGGGTATTTCCCGCTGCATAGGCGAATCCTCAAAGATTCAACGACTTACTAGACAAAGCGGGCGTCGGGCGCTGAAGCGCAACACCGACGTCCAGGCGGAGCATCCGATGATTTTCGAAACCCTCGACACCTTCGGTCACGAGCAGGTGGTCTTTTGCCACAACAAGGACGCGGGCCTGAAGGCCATCATCGCGATCCACAACACCGTGCTGGGTCCGGCGCTTGGCGGCACCCGCATGTGGCCGTACAAGACCGAGCAGGATGCTCTCAATGACGTGCTGCGCCTGTCGCGCGGCATGACCTACAAGAACGCGGTCGCCGGCCTCAACATCGGCGGCGGCAAGGCCGTGATCATCGGCGATCCGGCGACCGACAAGTCCGAGGCGCTGTTCCGCGCGTTCGGCCAGTTCGTCGAGGCGCTGGGCGGCCGCTACATCACCGCCGAGGACGTCGGCATCGACGTCAACGACATGGAATACGTCTACCGCGAGACCGAGTACGTCACCGGCGTGCACCAGGTCCACGGCGGTTCGGGCGACCCGTCGCCGTTCACCGCCTACGGCACCCTGCAGGGCCTGATGGCCACGCTCAACAAGCGCTTTGGCGACGAGGAAGTCGGCAAGTACTCCTACGCGGTGCAGGGCCTTGGCCATGTCGGCATGGAGTTCGTGAAGCTGCTCAAGGAGCGCGGCGCGAAGATGTTCGTCACCGACATCAACAAGGGCCTGGTCGACAAGGCCGTGGCCGAGTACGGCGCCGAAGCCGTGGGCCTGGACGAGATCTACGACGTGCCGGCCGACGTGTACTCGCCGTGCGCGCTGGGCGGCACCGTCAACGAGCAGACCCTGCCCCGCCTGAAGGCCAAGGTCATCTGCGGCGCGGCCAACAACCAGCTGGCCAACAACGCCATCGGCGACGAAGTGCAGAAGCGCGGCATCCTCTACGCACCCGACTACGCGGTCAACGCCGGCGGCGTGATGAACGTGGCGCTGGAGCTGGACGGCTACAACCGCGAGCGCGCCATGCGCATGATGCGCACGATCTACCACAACCTCGGCCGCATCTTCGAGATCGCCGAGCGTGACGCGATCCCGACCTACCGCGCCGCCGACCGCCTGGCCGAGGAGCGCATCAGCACGATCGGCAAGCTGAAGCTGCCGCTGGGTCGCGCCGCTCCGCGCTTCCAGGGCCGCATCCGCGGCGGCCACTGAGCCGCTTGCGAATCGCGTCAGCATTGAAAAAACGCCCGGCTCGCCCGGGCGTTTTTTTGCACTGCACGACCGGCCGTAACGGCGTAACCGATAGAATCCGCACATCGGCGATCACGTCGGCCATCACGCCCGCGATTTCGCCGCTTTCCCGTACCGCTTCAGTCTCAGAAAGGCAGCCCCATGCGTCCATTCCCCCTCGGTGAAGAAATCGACGCCCTGCGCGACGCCGTACGCCGATTCGCCGACGCCGAAATCGCGCCGCGCGCCGCGCAGATCGACCACGACAACTGGTTCCCGCAGGACCTGTGGCCGAAGCTGGGCGAGATGGGCCTGCTGGGCATGACCGTGCCGGGAGAGTACGGCGGCAGCGAGCTGGGCTACCTGGCCCATCTGGTGGCGATGGAGGAGATCTCCCGCGCCTCGGGTTCGGTCGGCCTCAGCTACGGTGCGCATTCGAACCTGTGCGTGTCCAACCTCTACGCCAACGCCAACGAGGCTCAGCGCAACCAATATCTGCCGAAGCTGTGCACGGGCGAGTGGAAGGGTGCGCTGGCGATGAGCGAGCCGGGCGCTGGCAGCGACGTGGTCGGCTCGATGAGCTGCCGCGCCGAACTTCGCGACGGCGTGTGGGTCGCCAACGGCAGCAAGATGTGGATCACCAACGGCCCCGAAGCCGACGTGCTGATCGTCTACATGCGCACGGCCGGCAAGGAGTCGGGCAGCAAGTGCATGACCGCCTTCATCGTCGAGAAGGGCATGAAGGGGTTCAGCACGGCGCAGAAGCTCGACAAGCTGGGCATGCGCGGCTCCAACACCTGCGAACTGGTGTTCGAGAACTGCGAGATCCCGGCGCAGAACGTGCTTGGCCAGGTCAACCACGGCGTCAAGGTGCTGATGAGCGGCCTCAACACCGAGCGCCTGGTGCTCACCGGCGGCCCGCTCGGCCTGATGCAGGCCGCGCTCGACATCACCCTGCCCTACGTGCGCGAACGCAAGCAGTTCGATCGCGCCATCGGCACGTTCGGACTGATGCAGGGCAAGATCGCCGACATGTACACCGCACTGCAGTCCAGCCGCGCTTTCGCCTATCAGGTCGGGCGCGACTACGACGCCGGCCACAAGTCGCGCATCGACGCGGCCGCGTGCCTGTTGCACGCCTCCGATGCCGCCGTGCAGGTCGCACTGGAAGGCATCCAGGCGCTGGGCGGCAACGGCTACATCAACGAGTTCCCGACCGGCCGCATCCTGCGCGATGCCAAGCTCTACGCGATCGGCGCCGGCACCAATGAAATCCGGCGGATGTTGATCGGGCGGGAATTGTTCGACGGCAGAAGCTGAGCTGGCGCAGTGGTGAGCGAGTGGCTTTTGATGCCGACCGACGAGCGTCGGCATCAGGCCCGCAGGGAGCCATGGCTCCCTGCCTGCTCTAGAACCCCACCGACCACGTCGCCGTCGCACTCGAGTACGCCTCGCCGCTGTCGTGACGACTGTCCAAGTCGAACCGCAAGCTGCTGGCGCGACCGAAGCGCGCCTCCAGCCCCATACCGAACACGCCGACATTCCGGTCGAGCGTTTCGCCCAGGATCGGCGACCACACATCCAGCGCGGTGAAACGCGCATCGATATCGCCGCCCGACTGGGACAGCAGGTGCTGCCATTCGGCGCGTCCCTGCAGCGTCCACAGCCAGCGCCCCGCACGCCAGTCGTGAGTGATGCGCGCGCCCAGCAGCGCCTGGGTCGCGCTCATCGACGAATCGGCGGCGCTGAGGCCGAAGCCGACCGCGCCGTCCTCGCGGAAGCCGTCGCGATCCAGTTGCAGTTGCTGCACGCCGGCATACGGCGTCACGCGCGCCGCGCCGAAACGAAGCGGCGCGCCGGCCTGCAAGCCGAACGTGGCATAGCGCTGCGAATAATCGGCGCTGACGCGGAGATCCTGCGCACCCAGCAGGATCTCGCGCTGCGTCCAGCGCTGTATGCGCCCCAGCGCCAGGCTGCCCAGCAGATAGCCCCGGCCGAGATCGTAGGCGGCATAGAGCTGTCCTTCGACCTGGCGATTGCGTTCGCGGTCGAAGCGCTGGTCGTGCCAGGCGTAGCCCTGCGTTTCGGACACCGCCGTGCCAAAGGCCAAGCGGTCGTTGTAGCGGCGGTCGTGGCCGAGCATCCAGCCGTCGGCATCGACATCGAAGTGCGCCATCGCCCGTTGCGCCTTCAGGCCGTCGGCCCACGAGCCGCTCGCGGGCGTTGCAAGCAGCGTGTCCACGCGCGATTCAAGCGCGCGCCGATTGCTTTCGATCGCCATCATCGCGAACGCGCTGTCGGTTGTGTGCAACTCGCCGGACAGGCTGGCGAGTGTTTTCTCGGCGGCGGCCGCGGTCGGTGACTGCTGGATCGCGCCGGCAGCCGTGCGGAAATCGTCGTCGGCCGGCGCCGCGCTGTCGTCCCGATCGATCGCATCGAACGCGCCCTCCACACGTTCGGCGCTCGATACCGAGGCGGCCGTCAGGCCCATCGACTTTGCGGCCGCAGTCACATCCAAGCGCCGGACGTCCAGCCAGACGGTTGTCGCGTTGTAACCCAGTGTTGCATCCAGGAAAACACCCGGCGCGGTCGTCATGGAGCCGAACTGCCCCACCACGCTGTTGGCGACGAGGAACGGGGTGTAGGAACTGGTGACATATCCGGGCCGGGCTCCAAGCACGTGAAGGTCGCCTGCGAGCGTCGCCGTGCCTTCGACATACAACCATGCGCCCAGCAGGATGCTCAACCGGGCACCTGCGCTCTGGTCATAGTCGCCCACCACGCGGGCCAAATTGTCGACGCGCAACGTGCCCTGGTTCTGCACCGGACCGAAGCGGGCGTAGCCGGAAAGCGTTCCTTGGGGACCGATGGTGACGGGGGAAGTGATTTCGTTGCTTACCTCAAGCTCACCGCCCAGCACCTGGGTCCTTCCCGTATATGTATTACCCTGGCTGAGCACGAGCTTCCCGGCGCCCTGCTTGACCAGCCCGCCCGCACCGCTGATAGGGTTGGACCAAGTCGACGTGCCGCTGTTGAGATCGACGATCGCGTCGCCCCAGTCGAATCGGGTGGGCCCTCGGAGCGCCCACGGGATACTGAGCAGACCGTATCCGAAGACCGGGTCGGGACCGGCGGCTCCCAGATCCGTCGCGCCCCCCAGCAGCGTCTGTCGCACCAAGTCGTTGCTGAAGTATGGGAACGCCTGCCACACCAGCGCTGCTGCACCGGCAACCTGCGGCGCCGCCAGCGAGGTGCCCTTCCATTCCCAATAGGTCGGACTGGTCGGACCGTCGTTCGTGCCTGTGACCACGACCGTACCCGGTGCTACCAGGCAATAGCGCATCGCGACGCCGCAGGCATTGGAATAGCTGGCCAGTTGCGTCGGGTTGTCGGTATCCAGCGCCGCCACCGCCAGCCAACCGCGTTCCAGGTCTGCAGCCGGAAGGCTCCCGCCCGGACCGAGCTGGCTCGGCAACGCCGCGAGACTGGAAGGATTGGCCCGCGACTCGTTGCCGTTGGCGAATACCACCAGCCCGCCGTTGCTCTGGATGAAAGGACGGTATTCGTCCGCGATCGCCGCCGTCGCTGCGGGATCGGTCCAGTACACGCCGCCCCAGGAGTTGTTCATGATGCGGACGCCGCGG